>JBHEPF010000116.1:0-20680 GCA_046260445.1 Dermatophilaceae bacterium
CCGCCTCCCCGCCCGAGACGACGACACTCGAGACGACACCCGAGAGCACGACTTACCGCCCTTCTGACCGTTCGGACGCTTCTCTCTCATGATGACCGGACCCGTGGCAGGGTGAGGGTGTGAGCACCGACGTCGCTGCCGAGCCGCTGGACCCGGCCCTCTCCCATACACGTGGCGAGACGAGCCCCTCGCTGCTGGATCAGACCATCCCGGACAACCTCGACCAGACTGCGGCGCGCCATGGCGGCCGGCTGGCGCTCGTCGACTGTGTGCAGGGCATCCGATGGACGTATGCCGAGCTCGCCGCCGAGGTCGATCGCCTTGCGGCCGCCCTCGTCGGCGTGGGACTCGCCAAGGGGCAAAGGGTGGGCATCTGGGCGCCGAACTGCGCAGAGTGGACCGTGGTCCAGTACGCCACGGCCAAGGTGGGGCTCATCCTCGTCAACATCAACCCGGCCTACCGGACCCACGAGCTCGAGTACGTCCTGCGGCAGGCGGGCGTCGCATACCTGTTCGCCGTCGAGCGCTTCAAGACGAGTGACTACCGGCAGATGATCGAGCAGGTCGCGGATGGGCTCGACGGGCTGCGCGGTGTGACCTACGTCGGCACCCAGTCATGGGGCGACCTCATGTCGGCCGGCCGGGATGTGTCGCCGGGGCGTGTCGCCGAGATCCAGGCAGGACTCCATCCCGACGACCCCATCAACATCCAGTACACCTCGGGCACGACAGGCTTCCCCAAGGGCGCGACCCTCTCGCACCGCAACATCCTCAACAACGGATACCTCGTCGGCGAGATCTGCCGCTACACCGAGGACGATCGCGTCTGCATCCCGGTGCCCTTCTACCATTGCTTCGGCATGGTCATGGGCAACCTCGCCTGCACGACCCATGGGGCGGCGATGGTCATCCCGGCGCCCGGCTTCGACCCCGCGCTCACCCTCGCGGCGGTCGAGCAGGAGCAGTGCACCTCGCTGTACGGCGTGCCGACGATGTTCATCGCGGAGTGGGCGCTGCCGGACTTCGACGGCTATGACATCTCGAGCGTGCGCACCGGGATCATGGCCGGCTCGCCGTGTCCCGCCGAGCTGATGAAGAAGCTCATCGCCAGCGGCATCGACGAGATGACCATCTGCTACGGCATGACCGAGACCTCGCCGGTCTCGACCCAGACCCGCACCGACGACGAGTTCGGTCGCAAGGTCGGCACCGTCGGCAGGGTCTGCCCCCACCTCGAGATCAAGGTCGCGGACCCGGCGACCGGAGAGCCGATGGCCCGTGGCGAGGCCGGCGAGTTCTGGACGAAGGGGTACAGCGTCATGCTCGGGTACTGGGAGGAGCCCGAGAAGACGATGCAGGCCGTCGAGGACGGGTGGATGAAGACCGGCGACCTCGCGGTGATGGACGAGGACGGGTATGTGCGCATCACCGGCCGCATCAAGGACATGGTCATCCGAGGTGGCGAGAACGTCTACCCCCGCGAGATCGAGGAGTTCCTCTACACACATCCGGACATCCTCGATGCCCAGGTCGTCGGAGTCCCGGACGCGCGGTACGGCGAGGAGCTGTGTGTCTGGATCCGGATGCGGGAGGGCGCCGACCCGCTCGACGCCGAGGCCGTGGGTGAGTTCGCGGCGGGCAGGCTCGCGCACTACAAGATCCCGCGCTACGTGAAGATCGTCGAGGAGTTCCCCATGACGGTCACCGGCAAGGTCCGCAAGGTGGAGATGCGCGAGCAGAGTGCCGCCGAGCTCGGGTTGGCCGCCCCGTGATGGGAGCGCTGTGGTCAGGATCGCGCTATTGTGCCGGGGCCGACGTGGTCTCGTGCGCGGGTGAGCGATAGATTTCGGAGCAGGGACCCCTGAGGTCCGTCACGAACAGTTAGGGACTCGACACCACATGAACTCCGTCACGGCGGTCCTGCTGGCGCTGGGGCTCATCCTTGTCGTCCTCCTCGTTGTGTGGCTCGTGCTGCGCTCGCGCACCTCTGACGCCCCTCGAGGGTCCGCGGCATACGGACCTGCACCCGATGACCAGGAGCCCGCCCCCTCTGTCGTGGACCTGATGCCGTCGCGCCATGGCCACGACTCTGCAGCTGCTGACGTCGCGACGAACGAGGCTCGACCTGACGACGGCCCTGGTGCTGAGCACGGCACCTCGACCGCGGAGCCGATCGACGAGGCCGATGCGACTGTGGCCGAGGAGTTCGTCGACCCCGGACTGAGTGAGCTGGAGGCGGAGGCCGTCGACGAGGCGGAGCCCGGCGACGACACCGCCGATGGTGCCCGCTCCGATGCCCCGCCCCAGACTCCCACCGAGGCCTTCGGCTCGGCGGATGTGTCGGGAGACCTCTCCGGACACGAGGCCACCACCCGCGAGACGTCCGCGCTCGACGACGAGGATGCGGACTCCACGCCACTGTTCCGGAGCATCCGTGAGGAGCTGCTGGGCTCGACCCCGCCGGAGGAGTCCCCGGATGAGGAGTCCGCGGCAGAGGCTGAGGACCCCACCGTCGAGGTGTCCCTCGCCGAGGAGGTGGTCTCCGAGCAGCCGGAGGTCGAGCAGTCGTGGAGTCATGAGCGACGTGGGTGGGACGAGCAGGCGCACGCAGAGAACCAAGGAGCCGTCGAGGCCGGAGCCGTCGGCATCGGCTCGGTCGGCCCCGCCGCAGAGGAGGAGAAGGTGTTGGAGACAAACGAGGAGACCATCGGGGACGTCGTGCACGTCGAGCCCGACGTCATGATGGGCGAGCACCCGCCGATCCGGCGGATCTCGGAGCTGCATGAGGTCGTGGACGGCGGGTTCGGCATCGGCTCAGCCGCGACGCTCGACGACGGCGCTCAGCCGCTGGGCCACCCGATCAAGGCAACGCGAGACACCAAGACCTACCAGGACCTCCACAGCATCGGGTACGACGAGACCGAGCCCGACGTGTGGTTCCTCGATGCCGGCTTCGCCGAGCGGGCCGGTTTCCGCCGCGCGGAGTAGCGCCGGTCGTGCCCCGGTGGCCAGCGCCGGTCGTGCCCCGGTGGCCGGGGCACGACCGTTCGACCGTCAGATGATCGAGGCTCAGCCGACCCGGCCGTAGCTCTTGCTGCCGGAGCTGAAGACCTTGCGCTTCTGGGTCGGAAGCCCTGAGCGCCCGGAGTCATACATCTCGCCGTTGCCTGCATAGATGCCGACGTGGTAGGCGGGGGAACCGAAGAAGACGAGATCCCCAGCTCGTGGGACGGACACGGGCGTGGTTGCCCGCCGCTGAGCCTCGGTCGTCCGGGGCAGACTGATCCCAACCTTGGCAAAGACGAACTGGGTGTACCCGGAGCAGTCGAACCCGGTCGAGGGACTCGTCCCGCCGTACCGGTACATGATGCCGGTGTACTGAGCCGCGACACCCAGGACGCCTGACGTGGCAGGCGCCGTGCGGGTGCTGCTCCGCGACGCTGTGGACGTGGTCCGCGGCGAGGTCGCTGCACCGAAGGTCAGCCCCATCGCGCGGGTCGTCTTCGGACCCACGATGCCGTCGACGACGAGGCCCTTGCCGGCCTGGTAGCGCTTGACGGCAGCCTGGGTCTTCGGACCGAAGACACCATCGGCGGAGGCCCCGACGATGCGCTGGACGACCTTCACGGCCTCACCACGTGACCCCATCCGCAACGTGGAGGAGATGACCGGGATGGTCGGCACGGGCAGGGCGGGGGTGACGGCCGGCGCCACCACGGGGACGACCGTGGCCGGCGAGGATGCCGCGGCCACCGCCGGAGCGGGAGCGGCCTGTGCCCCGGTCGACAGTGACAGGATGAGTCCCCCTGCGGCCGCGACAGCGGCCGAGCCGCGTCCAAGGGGTGCAGAAGCGAGCACGCGGGCCGCTCTGCGTGAGGGGGAGGAGCGGGGCGCGCGATGACGCCCGGGGGCAGTGCTGGACATGAGTGGTCCTTCTCCTACGCCTACGAGGTCAGCTGTCGGGTTCGGGCTGGAGATGCCCGGCCGCCACGACGTGCGTGTCGTGACGACTTCACCCCAAGGAGCGCAAACGCCCCGAAATGGGTCCCCCGCTCTTGCCGCGCGGGTGTCGTGGTCCCGGACGTGGTGGCAAGATTCGGCGGCCGCACCGGGGCTTCTGTAGGGAAGCCACCACAACGTACTCCACCTTCGAACACAATGTCACGCTCGCATAACGGCCGCGCAGGCCACGGATTGGGTTACAGGGCGACAGTGAGAAGCAGGATGGTGTCGCTCAGCGCGTCGACCCCATGACGCGCGTGCGGGATGGCGACATGGTCGCCGTCCCCGAGGAGCCACTCCTGTCCGCCCTCGTCGGCGACGAAGAGCCGTGCCCGACCGGTGACGATGTGCAGCGTCGCTCCGGCGGGCGGGTCATGCTCGGCCAGACCTGTCCCTGCGGTCAGACCCATGAGGACGGCGCGCACGCTGTCCTCATGGACGAGCGAGGCACTCGAACGACCCGACGTCTCGCCCCTCGCCTGTTCCAGCAGGGCCTGGCCCTCGGTGACCAGGTTGCGGATCTGGTCGGTGCTCTCGTCCATGCGCGTCTCCTCAGTCGTTCGGTCGGACCGGGTCGGCCTCTCCAGGCAGGGTATCGAGGATGCGGTCGAGCAGCTCGTCCCGGCTCTGGGCTTCTCCCGACATCCCCAGCGCGAGACCGAGGATGAAGGTGCTCACCGGAGCGAGCGGTCGCTCCAGCCGGTGGGCGACCTGCTTGCTCAGGTGGTGGATCTCGACGATGTCGACCTGCTCGGGGTCGCCCCCGACCGCCTCGCACGCGTCCCTCATCCAGTCCGTCCAGCGCTCCTGCGGGTGCTCGAGGTCGCTCATCGGTTCTCTCTCTCGTGGGGGGTTGGGCTGATGGCCATGGCATTGGCCGCAGAGACGTCTTCCCAGGTGTCGCAGTCGCGCAGGGCCGCCGGTTCACCCGGGATCGACTGCAGCGACAGTGGCGCCAGCAAGCGCCGGAGCGACAGGTTCCGCGTCTCGACCTGCGCAACAGCCTTCTGGAGTGCAACGCTGCGATAGATCGCCAGCATCCACTGGGGGTGGGACTCGCCGTCGTGGAAACAGACGCCGTCGACCGGGGGTCCGTCCCCGGCGGCAGCCAGCAGGACGGGCACTGCCTCCTCGGCACCGGGCAGGTCACTGGCTAGGACGAGGACCCACGGAGCGTCGACGTCCAGTGCGGCCAGCCCTGCCGCCAGACCGGCGGCCGGCCCACCGTGGGGCGGGTCCTCGACGGTGCGCAGGACACCCGGCGGGACCGGGACCTCCCCGACGACGACCACCCGCTGCGCTTCTGAGGCAGCCGCGAGGGCGGCGTCGAGCATCGTCCGGCCGCGCACCTCGACGAGCGGCTTGGCCACGCCGCCGAGGCGCGTAGCCCGGCCTCCCGCGAGCACGACGGCGTTCCACCGCAGCGGTATGCCGTGCCCAGGGGCAGCCGGGTCCGTCAACTCGACCATGGGGCCGGGCGGAGGAGGGTCACTTCTTCTGCAGCTCCGACTTGTCCCAGCCCCGGTTCGGGGCGTGCGTTCCGACGCCGGTGCCGACACGGGTGTCGGTCGACCGGTAGACGATGTAGGGGCGCGTGAAGTAGCCGATCGGTGCCGAGAACACGTGCACGAGCCGGGTGAACGGCCACATCGCGAAGAGGAGGAAGGCCAAGAAGGCGTGCAGCTGGAACCCGAGGGGAGCCCCGGCCATGAGCGCCGCCTCCGGCTGCAGGTAGAAGATGCTGCGGAACCACAGCGAGACTCCCTCGCGGTAGTTGTACTCCCCGCCGAACTGAAGGAGCGAACCCGCGATGGTGTTCCAGATGCCGAGGAGGATGACGAGCCCGAGCACGAGGTACATGACCTTGTCGTTCACCGTCGTCGCGCTGAAGACCGGTCCGGTGGCCCGCCTCCGGTAGACGAGGATGATCAGTCCGGCCACGGTCGCAACCCCGGCGGGGATACCGCCGATGAGCGCGATGTAGTGGTAGGTGTGCGGGCTGATGCCGATCGCGCTGGTCCAGGACTGCGGGACGAGCAGGCCCATGATGTGGCCGGCGATGACGCCGAGCATCCCGAAGTGGAACAGCGGGCTGCCGATGCGGAGCAGCTTGTCCTCGTAGAGCTGGCTCGAGCGGGTGGTCCAGCCGAACTTGTCGTACTTGTAGCGCCAGAAGTGGCCTACGACGAAGATCGCGAGGCAGACATAGGGGAAGATCACCCATAGCAGCGTGGTCATCGGGGGGCTCCTACCGGGATGGTTGTGCCGAGGTACTCGGTCGTGGTGGGAAGGTCGAGCGGCTCTGGGCGAGGGTTGAAGTGGTCCGACAGGCGGGGGTCCACGGCGTACGGCGAGTTGTCGAGACCGACCTCCTCCTTGGGCGGGCCGGCCGCGATGAGCTTGGCCAGCGCCGCATGGTCATCGCTGCCGAGGTCGGGCAGCGTCGACCGGAGTGCGTCGATGACGGGCAGCCATCGAGACTCCCTCTTCTGGAGCGCCATGCGCAACAGCTCGATTCCGACGCGGTGCCGGTTGAGGAAGGACCATGCCGTCTCGCGGTCATAGGCGGCGCCGAACTCCAGGAGCACGGCGAGGTGGTCCGGCAGCTCGGTGTCGATGTCGAACTCCACGCCCGCCTTGCGGTACGCCTGACGGAACTCGACGAGGGCCACACCGCGCTTGCGGGTGTCGCCATGGGTGAAGTACGTCAGGTGCAGCGAACACTTGCGGGTCACGTCGAAGGTGTCGACGAAGTCGGTCTGCAGCTCACCCAGCGGTGTGCTCGCCACGGTGTCGAGGTATGCGGTGAGCAGCCCGCGCTGCGGGTCCGGGAGCGCCTCGACGACCGGGCGCAGCATCGCCAGCCGCTCGAGGGTGCTCTCATCGGGATAGTCGAGCAGGAGGGACACGAGCTGCCAGGTGTCGGCGAGGACGTGGCCGTCCAGCGCGGGGGAGGACCCCCGGTTGCGGAGCCATCTCACGAGCGGTCCTCGGCCTTCTCACGGTCGGTCCTGGCATCCTGGTCTGAGGTGGACTCCCGGTCCGGGAAGATCCCCTCCGGTACGCCGATGCCGTCCCAGTTGAGCAGGTTGACCCGGCCCTGCTTGCTCCCTCCACCGAGCAGCTGGTTGTCGAGCGAGTCGGCCTGCTGGCGGTTCTGGAGCATCTGGAAGTTCTCCACCGCCACCGGGGTCGGCCGGCCGGCCCCTTCACCGAAGACCCCTGTCTGACCGCCGCCGTACTCGCTCACCGGGCAGTCCGTGGCGAGCTCCTCGAGGGCGTGGGCCTGCTCGGCATGCGCCGTGGGGATGACGTAGCGGTCCTCGTACTTGGCGATCGCGAGGAGACGAAACATGTCGTACATGTCCTCCCCGCTCATGCCGACGGACTCGGGGATCTCGTCCCGTGGGTCGCGGCCGAGGTTGATGTCGCGCATGTAGGAGCGCATGGCTGCGAGCTTCTTGAGGACGTTGTTCACCGGAGCGACGTCGCCGGCGGTGAAGAGGTTCGCGAGGTACTCGACGGGGATGCGCAGGGTGTCGATCGCGGCGAACAGGTTGTCCTTGTCCTCGGCGTCGTAGCCGGTGTCCTTGATCACGTCGACGACCGGCGAGAGAGGCGGGATGTACCAGACCATCGGCATCGTCCGGTACTCCGGGTGGAGCGGAAGCGCGACCTCGTAGTCCTGGATGAGACGACGGACGGGTGACTTCTTCGCGGCCTCGATCCAGTCACCGGGGATCCCGGCCCGCTCGGCCGCGGCCTCGATCTCGGGGTCGTTGGGGTCGAGAAACAGCGAGCGCTGCGCCTCGTAGAGCGCGTGGTCATCCTCGATCGAGGCGGCCTCGAGCACCCGGTCCGCGTCGTAGAGGACGAGGCCGATGTAGCGCAGCCGGCCGACGCACGTCTCGGAGCAGACGGTCGGGATGCCCACCTCGACCCGCGGGTAGCAGAAGGTGCACTTCTCGGCCTTGCCGGTCTTGTGGTTGAAGTAGATCTTCTTGTACGGGCAGCCGGTGATGCACATGCGCCAGCCCCGGCACTGGTCCTGGTCGACCAGAACGATGCCGTCCTCGCTGCGCTTGTAGATGGCACCGCTCGGGCAGGACGCGGCGCAGCTCGGGTTGAGACAGTGCTCGCAGATCCGCGGCAGGTAGAACATGAAGGTCTGCTCGAACTCGAACGTCACCTTGTCCTCGATGCCCCGCAGCATCACGTCCTTGGCGGCGTGCTCCTTGCTGCCGCCGAGATCGTCGTCCCAGTTCGCCGACCAGGTGACGTTCATCGGCTTGCCTGAGATGAGCGAGTACGGCCGGGCGACCGGGAAGTTCTTCTGCGCCGGCGCGTTGAGCAGGGTCTCGTAGTCGTAGGTCCACGGCTCGTAGTAGTCCTGGATCGACGGCATCTTCGGGTTGGAGAAGATGGTGAGCAGCTTCTTGAGCCGGCCGCCGGCTCGGAGTGAGAGCTTGCCGTCCTTGGCGACCCAACCGCCCAGCCACTCCTCCTGGTCCTCGTACCCTCGCGGGTAGCCGAGACCGGGGCGGGTCTCGACGTTGTTGAACCAGACGTACTCGGTGCCGGCCCGGTTGGTCCAGGCCTGTTTGCAGGTGACCGAGCAGGTGTGACACCCGATGCACTTGTCGAGGTTCATCACCATCGCCATCTGTGCCATGACACGCATGTCAGTACTCCACCTTCTGGTTGGTCCGGCGGCGGATCATCGTGACCTCGTCCCGGTTGTTGCCCGTCGGGCCGATGTAGTTGAAGAAGTAGGCCAGCTGCGCATACCCACCGATGATGTGGCTCGGCTTCATGAGGATGCGGGTGAGCGAGTTGTGGATCCCGCCACGCCGTTCGTTCGTCTCCGTGAGCGGCACGTCGATGAGCCGGTCCTGGGCGTGGTGCATGAAGACCGTGCCCTCGGGCATCCGGTGGCTCACGATCGCGCGGGCCGCGACGACACCGTTGCGGTTGACCGCCTCCACCCAGTCGTTGTCCTTGATGCCGACCTTGTCCGCGTCACGGTCGGACATCCAGATCGTCTGACCGCCGCGGGAGAGGCTGAGCATGAACAGGTTGTCCTGGTACTCGCTGTGGATCGACCACTTGTTGTGTGGCGTGAGGTAGCGGACCGAGACACCCAGCTCGTTGAGCTCGCCGATCTCGGACTCCCCGAAGAGGGTCGTCATGTTGAGCGGCGGACGGTACACCGGCAGGGCCTCGCCCATCCCGAGGATCCAGTCGTGGTCGAGGTAGAAGTGCTGCCGACCGGTGAGGGTGTGGAAGGGCTTGAGCCGCTCGATGTTGATGGTGAACGGGGCGTAGCGGCGACCCCCCGACTCCGACCCCGACCACTCCGGGGAGGTGATGACCGGAACGGGTTGGACCTGGGTGTCGGCGAAGGTGATCTGCTTGCCCTCGTGCTCGGCGGCTAGGTCGTGGAGCTGGGTGCCGGTGCGCTTCTCGACGTTCTTGAAGCCGTGCGTCGAGAGGTGGCCGTTGGTCGTGGCGGACAGGTGCAGGATGGCGTCCGCGACATGGATGTCGGTCTCCAGCCGCGGCTGTCCGGCGCCGGCGCCGCTCCGAGCCACACCGTTGCGCCCGCGGAGAATGTCGACCTCACGCGTGACGTCGTAGGGCACGCCCTTGGTGAGCATGCCGACCTTCTCCAAGAGAGGACCGATCGAGGTCATCTTGTCGTAGACCGCGGTGTAGTCGCGCTCGGCGACCGCGAGCACCGGGAGAGTCTTGCCGGGGATGGGCTCGACCTCGCCGTCGCGCCAGTCCTTGACGATCCCGTGGACGGTGGCCATCGCCTCGGGGGTGTCGTGCCACAGCGGCTTGGCGACGACGTCCTTGCGGGTCCCGAGATGGGCGACCGCCAGCTCGGAGAACTTCTTGGCGACCGCCTTCCAGGTGTCCCAGTCCGTCTTGCTCTGCCACGGTGGGGCGATGGCCGGGTTGAAGGAGTGCACGAAGGGGTGCATGTCGGTCGTCGAGAGGTCGTGCTTCTCGTACCAGGTCGCGGCCGGCAGGACGACGTCTGAGAAGAGCGTCGAGCTCGTCATCCGGAAGTCGAGGGTGGTGAGCAGGTCGAGCTTGCCCTCGGGTGCCCGCTCGGGCCAGACGATGCCGTTCGGGCGCTTCGCCGGTGCCGCCTCACGAGCGGTCACCGCGTTGTCGGTGCCGAGGAGGTGCTTGAGGAAGTACTCGTTGCCCTTGGCCGAGGAGCCGAAGAGGTTGGAGCGCCACAGGCTGAGGATGCGCGGGTGGTTCTCCTCCGCCTCGGGGTCCTCGACGGCGAACTTGAGGTCACCGGACTTGAGCTGGTCGACGACGTAGGCGGCGGGCTCCATGCCCGCCTGCTCCGCCTCGTCGGCCAGGGCCAGGCTGCTGCGGTTGAAGGTCGGGTAGCTCGGGGTCCAGCCGAGGCGCACCGACTGGGCGAGCAGGTCCATGACCCCCTTGCCGGCGAAGACGCCGGTGCCCGCGTCGAGGTCGTCGGCCGTGAAGGTGTCATAGCGGTACTGGCTCGTGTTGACGTACCAGTAGGCCGTCTGGTTCATGTGCCGCGGCGGGCGGTGCCAGTCGAGCGCGAAGGCCATGTGCTGGAAGCCCATGATCGGGCGGATCTTCTCCTGGCCGACGTAGTGCGCCCAGCCGCCGCCGTTGCGTCCTTGGCAGCCGGTGATGGTCGTGAGGACGAGCATGGCCCGGTAGATCTGGTCGGCGTGGAACCAGTGGTTGACGCCGGCGCCCATGAGGATCATGCCGCGGCCGGTGGTGTCGATGGCGTTCTGGGCCCACTCGCGTGCGAGCCGGGTGACCTGCTGCGCCGGGACTCCGGTGATCGGCTCCTGCCACGCAGGGGTGGCAGGGGTGGAGGCGTCGTCGTAGTCCGCCGGCCACTCGCCTGGGAGCCCGTCCCGGCGCACGCCGTACTGCGCGAGCATGAGGTCGAGGACCGTGGTGACGACCCTGTCGCCAATGCGCCTGGTCGGGACTCCGCGGCGAGTGTGCACGACCCGGCCGTCGATGCTGTCGAAGCGCGGGATGACGACCTCGGCCACGCCGGTGCCGGCGTCCGAGACAGAGGTGGCCGGCGCATACATCGTCAGAGCGGGCTCGATGGCGCCGAGGTCGAGGTTCCATTTGCCCAGACCCTCGTCGCCGTAGCGGAAGCCGAGTGAGCCGTTCGGAACCGCAGCGTCACCGGTGACGGTGTCGAACACGACCGGCTTGAACATGGCGTTCTCGGAGTCGCGCTGCGCGTTGTCGAAGTCGCCGGCGACGAGGTTCTTGCCGGGGCGGTAAGCCCCATCGAACTCGGTGCCGTCGTCGATCTCGTCCAGCGTGATGAGGAAGGGGAGGTCGGTGTACCTGCGGTTGTAGTCGACGAAGAACGGCACATCCTGGTCGACGAAGTACTCCTTGAGGACGACGTGGCCCATCGCCATCGCGAGGGCGCCGTCGGCGCCCGGGTTGCAGGCCACCCACTCATCGGCGAACTTGACGTTCTCGGCATAGTCGGGGGCCACCGCGATGACCTTCTGGCCGCGGTAGCGCGCCTCGGTCATCCAGTGCGCGTCGGGCGTGCGGGTGAGCGGGACGTTCGAGCCCCACATGATGAGGTAGCCCGCGTCCCACCAGTCGCCGGACTCGGGAACGTCGGTCTGGTCGCCGAACATCTGCGGGGAGGCATTGGGCAGGTCCGCGTACCAGTCGTAGAACGAGAGCATCGGGGCACCGATGAGCTCGAGGAAGCGGGCACCCGACGCATACGAGACCGGGGACATCGCCGGGATCGGCGAGAAGCCGGCGATGCGGTCCGGGCCCCAGCGCTTGACGGTGTAGACATGCGCGGCGGCGACGAGCTCGACGACCTCGTCCCAGGTCGAGCGGACCAGGCCGCCCTTGCCGCGGGCGCTCTTGTAGCGCTTCGCCTTCTCGGGATCCTGGACGATCGAGGCCCAGGCGACGACCGGGTCGCCGCCGAGGGCGGCCTTGGCCTCCCGGTACATCTCGAGGAGGACGCCGCGGACGTAGGGGTAGCGGACGCGGGTGGGGGAGTAGGTGTACCAGCTGAAGGCGGCCCCGCGGGGGCAGCCGCGCGGCTCGTACTCGGGCCGGTCCGCGCCTGCGGACGGGTAGTCGGTCTGCTGGGCCTCCCAGGTGATGATCCCGTCCTTGACGTAGACCTTCCAGCTGCACGAGCCGGTGCAGTTGACACCATGGGTGGAGCGCACGACCTTGTCGTGGCTCCAGCGGTCGCGGTAGAAGCTGTCACCCTGGCGGCCGCCGTCGAGGTGCATGGTGCGCTGGTCGTCGGAGACCTCCCCTCGGGTGAAGAACCGTCGAGTGCCGACGAGGGCCTCGGAGAGCGGTCCGTCGAGGCGTGGGGAGTTCATCGGGTCTCCTTTGTCGTGCCGGGCGTGTCATGGCGTGGCGAGGATGGCGAGGGTGGGGTGGTCGACCGGATGCGGGCGATGCACCGGTGTCCGTCGGCGAAGGGATGCAGTTCGACGGTCGTCTCCGGCTCACCGAGCTGGCTCATCGTGCCGGCGATGAGGCCACGATGGATCCCGCAGACCACGTCGGTGTTCTGCCGGGCCAGCTCGCGGAACGGGCAGTGGGTGAGCTCGATCCGGGCGTCCCGGCCGCCGGCGTCGGCGGTCAGCTCGGGCTCGTATCCCCACTCGCTCAGCACATCGATGGCCCGACCGAGCTTCGCGATCCACTGCCCCGGGGTGGCTGCGGGCTCGGGGGTCTCCGGGGTGACGTTCTCCCTGGCCCACCGCCGGCCCGCCTCGTCGGGGCTGAGTGCTCGTTGCCGCTCGCTCTGGGCGGTGAAGGCCTCGGTGAGGAGGGTGCTGAGCAGGAGGAGCGAGTCGTGGGACGAGACGACGGGGCTGGTGCCCCTGACCCGCACATACACCTTGCGGGGGCGGCCGGCGCCGATGTGCTTGTGCAGGCTGGCTTCGACCAGACCCGCTGCGACGAGCTGGTCGAGGTGGAAGCGCACAGTCGTCACGTGCAGGGAGAGCTGCTTGGCCAGCTGTGCCGCGGTGAGGCCCTCGGCCCCCAGGTGGTCCGGGTCGCCCCGACCCGTGGAGTCGAGCACGTCGAGGATGTGGCGTCGCACGGGGGAGGACAGCACACCGTGTGCGGGATCCGTCTCAACCATTGCCTCTCCCTTCCACCGGGACCATACTCCAGCGATCTGAAAAAATAAAGGATCAAGTTCATCTATATTCAATCAGGCCGATGGCGCTTCGTGTGAGTTGGGGCTAGTCTCGATCCTGGAGTGATCCGGGAAGCTGTGCCTCACTTTTTGACCATTTCGGAGGACTGTAATCCTCTAAAACCGGAAGGAGCTCGATGAGCAGCACGACCGCCCCACCGTTGGTGCAGGCGCAGCCCGCCGAGGACCGCAGCGGCGCCAACCGCGTCCTCTACATGTCGACGACGGCGTTCACCCTGATGTTCGCCGTCTGGCTGATGTTCGGTGTCCTCGGGGTGCCCATCCAGCAGGAGCTCGGACTGAGCGATCCGGAGCTCGCCTGGATCTCGGCCGTCGCGGTGCTCAACGGCTCGCTCTGGCGCCTTCCGGCGGGCATGCTCACCGACCGGATCGGCGGTCGGATCGTCACGGTCTCGATGCTCCTGCTCACCGCCATCCCGTGCTACTTCCTCACCCAGGTGGGCTCCTACGGCGCGCTCCTCATTCTCGCCTTCCTCGTCGGCTTCGCGGGCAACCTGTTCTCCGTCGGCATCGCCTGGAACTCGGCGTGGACGCCTCGTGACCGGCAGGGTTTCGCACTCGGGCTTTTCGGCGCCGGCAACGTCGGCGCCTCCGTCACCAAGCTCCTCGTCGTGCTCTTCCCCGGCCTTGTCGTCGGTGGCGGCGCGACGGTGGCGGGCTTCTTCCCCTCGGGCTGGCGGGTCTTCCCCGCGATCTACACCATCGCTCTCGTCGCCGTCGCGATCCTCACCCTGCTCGTCGTGCCCCGCAAGGACAGGATGGGCGGGGCGGGCAAGCCGCTGGCTGAGATGCTGGCGCCCCTCAAGCAGCTTCGGGTGTGGCGCTTCAGCCTGTACTACGTCGTCTTCTTCGGGGCCTACGTCGCGCTGTCGGCGTGGATGCCGAAGTACTACGTCGATAACTTCGACATCAACCTGCGCACGGCCGCCCTCCTCACCGCCCTCTTCATCTTCCCGGCGTCGCTGCTGCGCCCGGTCGGGGGCATCTTCAGTGACCGCTTCGGGGCTCGCCGAGTCATCTACTGGACCTTCGGCGTGATGCTCCTCACCACGGGCATCCTGATGATGCCCAACGGGTTCATCACCATCGTCCACGCGGACGGCTCCACGTCCCAGCACCTCGGCTACACGCTCGGTCTGATCCCCTTCACCATGCTGCTCTTCCTTCTCGGCTGCGCCATGGGAGTGGGCAAGGCCGCCGTCTACAAGCACATCCCCGAGTACTTCCCCGACAACGTCGGCTCCGTCGGGGGCCTCGTCGGGATGCTCGGTGGCCTCGGTGGCTTCTTCCTGCCGCCGCTGTTCGCCTACACCAAGGTCTGGACGGGGTTCCCGACCAGCACCTTCTTCGTCCTCTTCGTCCTCACAGCGGTCTGTACCGCGTGGATGCACTGGACGGTCATCCACATGCTCCACCGACAGAGTCCCGAGCTCGCTCGTGACCTCGAACTCAAGGAGGCAGTCCAATGAGTCAAACCACAGCCCACAAGGGCGAGTGGCTCGAGTCCTGGGATCCCGAGGACGAGAAGTCCTGGGACTCCAGCCTGGCCTGGCGCACGCTCTGGATCACGACGTTCTGTCTGACCCTCGCGTTCATCGCCTGGTTCCTCCCGAGCGCGATCATCCCCAAGCTCAACGCCCTCGGGTACGAGTTCACCAAGGAGCAGCTGTACTGGATGGCCGCGATGCCGGGTCTGTCGGCGGGCCTCTTCCGGCTCGTCTGGATGGTGCTGCCGCCGATCATGGGCACCCGCAAGATGGTCTCGATCACGACCCTGCTTCTCCTGGCCTCCACCCTGGGCTGGGGTGTGCGGGTGCAGTCGCCGACGGCCCCCTACTGGGAGCTCATGGTGCTCGCGTTCCTCGCCGGCATCGGCGGTGGTGCGTTCTCCGGCTTCATGCCCAGCACCTCGTACTTCTTCCCGAAGAAGAAGCAGGGCACGGCGCTCGGTCTGCAGGCCGGCATCGGCAACCTCGGCGTCTCCATCGTCCAGCTGCTCACGCCCTACCTCATCGCCATCGGTGCGCTGGCGGTCATCGGCGGCAGCCAGCAGATGGAGTTCCCGGCTCAGCCGGACCAGACCGTCTGGTACCAGAACGCCGCCTTCGTCTGGATGCCGCTCATGGTCATCGGGGCGATCCTGGCGTGGACGATGCTCAAGTCCGTGCCGGTCAAGGCGAACTTCACGCAGCAGTTCGACATCTTCAAGAACCAGGACACCTGGTGGATGACGATTCTCTACATCATGACCTTCGGCACCTTCTCCGGGCTCGCGGCCCAGTTCGGCCTGCTCATGATCAACCTCTACGGCTCGGGCAACGCCGAGATCGTCGAGGGCACCGGAGCGACCGCTCAGCTCCTCATCGAGGGGTATGCCGTGCCCGAGGCGGTGAAGTACGTCTTCCTCGGTCCCCTCATCGGTGCCGTCGCGCGGTTCGCGTTCTCTCCGCTCACCGACAGGATGGGCGGCGCGATCTGGACGCTCATCTCCGGGATCGGGATCGTCGTCTCGATCGTGCTGACCATCCCGGCGCTCACCCCGGACACCTCTTCCGCGGCTGCGCTCGAGGGCGGCTTCAACCGCTTCCTCTTCGGTATGCTCGCGATCTTCCTCTTCGCCGGGATCGGCAACGCCTCGACGTTCAAGCAGATGCCGATGATCTTCGAGCGGCGCCAGGCCGGCGGCGTCATCGGATGGACGGCGGCCATCGCCGCCTTCGGGCCGTTCTTCTTCGGTATCGGGCTCACCACGTTCGGGCCGACGACCTTCTACTGGATCGGCGCGGCCTGGGCTGTGATGTGTGTCGCCCTGACGTGGTGGCGCTACGCCCGGCCGGGAGCTCCGAAGCCCGGCTGACCTCTCCCGCCCATCCGCGGAGAACCCCTGGTCCGCACCGCTATCGAGGTGCGAACCAGGGGTTCTCCTGCAGAGTCGCGGAGGGCCTAGTGCGTGTCCTGGTCCCGGTTCTTCCGGTCCCAGTGCTCCTCCTCGCGGTCGTCGATCCCATCACCGTCACGGTCGACCGGACCGTCGTTCCGGTCGAGGGCGTTGGGGGTGCCGTCGCGGTCGCGGTCGGCGGTCGGGTCGCCCTCGTGACGGTCGTCTACTCGGTCGTCTACTCGGTCGTCGTGGGAAGCAGCGGCTGTGCCGACCCCGCCCGCGGCGGCCGTGGTGGCGCCGGGAGCGCGACCGTCGGCGCGCACCCCCTTCTTGTCGGTCTCGACATCGGGGTCGAGCCGGTCGGCCTCGCGAAGCCGGTCGGTGTGCTCGTCACGGACTCCGTGAGCCTCGTCGGTGCGGGTGCGGGCCTCTTCCGCCATCTCCCGAGCTCGGGCCGCCTGCTCGTCGGCCTCCGCCGACAGGCGAGCAGCATGAGCGGACTGCTCGTCCGCTTGGGCGGCGGCCTTGCGCGCGGTCGCGTCGGCCTTGGCCGCATCGGCTTCACGGAGGCGCACCTCGTGCTCGTGCTCCGCCGCCTCCGTGCGAATCTCCTCTGCCTTGTGACGCTTGGCGTCCCCTCCGCTGTTGCGCATGACGAAGAACGCAATGATGGCGATGAGGACGACCGCTGCCACGATGATCCAGATGAGCGTGGAGTTGTCTTCCATGAGTTCTCCTCCTTGCGTGCACGGACGATCCGGCACAATCCCCGAACGTATCCCACGTCCGCCCTCGGTGTGCGGGTTAGCGCGACGTCCGCGCAGGTCAACCGAGGTGTGCGCGGGGGCACGTTGCCGGATCCCTACAGTTATCGTGTGCCCGCCGCATCCGTGCCCCCGCCCTCCGATGTCCCTCCCGCCGCGCACCCGCTGCGACTGCGGGGTCGCGAGATCTCCTCGGCCGCACCGGGAGTCATGGCGATCATCAATCGCACCAAGGACTCGTTCTGGGGTGGCAGCCGGCATGCGGACCTCGGGTCCGCCATGGCCGCGCTGCATACCGCGGTGGAGCTCGGCGCTGACATCGTCGACGTCGGCGGCGTCCGGGCCGGGCAGGAGGGAGAGGAGGTCACCGCTGCGATGGAGGTCGAGCGGGTGGTGCCGTTCCTCGCGATGGCGCGCGAGGCATACCCCTCCCTCGTCCTCAGCCTCGACACGTGGCGAGCGGAGGTGGCCCGGGCGGCCGGCGCATACATCGACCTCGTCAACGACACCTGGCAGGGCGCGGACCCCGACCTCGTCCACGTGGCGGCCGAGATCGGGGCCGGGGTCGTCGTCTCCCACACCGGCGGGCTCGCCCCTCGCACCGACCCGCAGGGGGTGACCTATCCGCCCGAGCCGGACGGGGTCCGCACCGATGTCCTGCGCATCCTGCGGGCCGGCGCCGAACGCGCCGAGGAGGCCGGGATCCCGTCCGACCGGATCCTGGTGGACCCGACTCTCGACTTCGGCAAGACGACGCGGCACTCGCTCAACCTCCTGCGCTCCTCGGCCGAGACCGTGGCGCTCGGATACCCGGTCATGCAGGCGCTCTCACGCAAGGACTTCATCGGCGAGGCGCTCGACCTCGAGCCGGATGACCGCCTCGAGGGCACTCTCGCGAGCACGGCCGTCGCGGCGTGGCTCGGGGTGGCCGTCTTCCGCGCGCACGACGTGCGGGCCACGCGTCGCGTCCTCGACATGGTCGCCTCGATCCGCGGGGACCGGCCGCCCGCCAAGAGCGTTCGAGGGCTTTCCGCGCCGAGCTAGTCGGAACTGCGCGACGCGTCACATTTGGCCGCCGGGGGTCCCCGGTGGGCTAGGGTTGGTCTCGCACGCGGTGGGCGCTCATTTGCGTCACCGCGTGAGGCACGCCCGATCCACTCACCATCAGTGAACGTCCGCCGGGAGGCTCGTCACCCATGCGCATCGGTGTCCCGAGGGAGACCAAGGCCGGAGAGCGCAGGGTTGCTGCGACTCCCGCCACCGTCATCAAACTGACCGCCCTCGGATACGAGGTCGCGGTCCAGCGAGGTGCCGGCCATCTTGCGAGCTTCGCCGACGATGCCTACGCGCACGCCGGCGCCGAGGTGGTCGACGACGTCTGGGACGCCGACGTCATCCTCAAGATCAACGCGCCCAGTGACGCCGAGGTCGACGGCATGCGCAGCGGGCAGGTGCTCGCCGGCCTTCTCGCACCCGCACTCTCGCCGGACCTCGTCGAGGCGCTGCGGGCCCGTGGGGTCACGGCGCTCGCGATGGATGCAGTCCCGCGCATCTCGCGGGCCCAGTCGCTCGACGTCCTCTCCTCGATGGCCAACATCGGCGGTTACCGCGCCGTGGTCGAAGCGGCGCATGAGTTCGGGTCGTTCTTCACCGGCCAGGTCACCGCGGCCGGCAAGGTGCCGCCCGCGAAGGTGCTGGTCGTCGGTGCAGGCGTCGCCGGCCTGGCCGCCATCGGCACCGCAGGCTCGCTCGGAGCGATCGTGCGGGCCTTCGACTCCAGGCCCGAGGTCGCCGAGCAGGTCGAGTCGATGGGGGCCGACTTCCTTCGCATCGACGTCGAGCAGGAGGTTTCGGCCGACGGGTATGCGAAGGAGACCGGGGAGGACTTCAACCGCAAGGCCGCAGAGCTGTATGCGCAGCAGGCCGAGGACGTCAACATCGTCATCACGACCGCGCTCATCCCCGGCCGGCCGGCGCCACGGCTTTTCACCGAGGAGATGGTCGCCTCGATGAAGCCCGGCTCGGTCATCGTCGACATGGCCGCCGGCAGCGGCGGCAACGTCGCCGGCTCGGTCGCCGACCAGCGTGTCGTCACGGAGAACGGTGTCGTGATCATCGGCTACACCGACCTGCCCGGCCGGCTGCCGACGCAGGCGTCCCAGCTCTTCGGGACCAACCTCGTCAACCTCATCACCCTCGTCACGCCCGGCAAGGACGGACAGCTCACGCTCGACCTCGAGGACCCGGTCCAGCGCGGCATGACCGTGACGAGAGAGGGTGAGACGCTCTGGCCACCCCCACCCGTCCAGGTCTCGGCGGCACCCGCCGTCCCCACGAAGGCGGTCGCGCCGGTGGCCACGCCGTCGGCCCCCGCCTCACCGGCTCGCAAGTACGCCTACATGGCGCTCGGCGCGGTGGCGCTGCTCCTCGCCGGCGCGTTCTCCCCGCCGACGTTCCTCGGTCACATCCTGGTCTTCGCCCTGTCGGTGATCGTCGGTTTCTACGTCATCAACAACGTGAGCCACGCCCTCCACACCCCCCTCATGGCGGAGACGAACGCGATCTCCGGCATCATCCTCGTCGGCGGCGTCCTCCAGCTCGGCAGTCCTGATCCGGTCATCCAAGGGATCGCGTTCGTCGCGACCCTCGTCGCCTCGATCAACATCTTCGGTGGCTTCGCGGTGACCGGCCGCATGCTCGAGATGTTCAGGAAGGACTGAGCGACGTGAGCACCGAGAACATCGTCCAGGCCGCGTACATCGTCGCGGCGATCCTCTTCGTCCTCTCCCTGGCCGGGCTCTCCCGGCACGAGCGCGCCAAGGAGGGCAACCGCTTCGGCATCACCGGTATGGCGATCGCCCTGCTGGCGACCATCTGGCTGTCGCTCTCCCGAGCCGACAACCCCACCCTCACCCTCGGCCTGCTCGTCCTCGCCCTGCTCATCGGCGCCGTCATCGGGCTCTGGAGGGCGCGCGTCGTCGCGATGACGCAGATGCCCGAGCTCGTCGCGATCCTGCACAGCTTCGTCGGTCTCGCGGCCGTCCTCGTCGGCTACACCTCTCATCTCGAGGTCGGTGAGACTGTCGACTCCTCGGCCGTCCACTCCGTCGAGATCTTCCTCGGGGTGTTCATCGGCGCGGTGACCTTCACGGGCTCGATCGTGGCCTTCCTCAAGCTGAGCGGCCGGATGAAGTCCTCCCCGCTCATGTTGCCCGCACGGCACTGGATGAACCTCGTCGCGGTGCTCGTCTCGCTCGGCTTGATGTTCTGGTACGCGGGTTCGCACGCGATCGTGCCGTTGCTCATCATGACGGCGATCTCGCTCGCGTTCGGTTGGCACCTCGTCGCCTCGATCGGTGGCGGCGACATGCCGGTCGTCGTGTCGATGCTCAATTCCTACAGCGGATGGGCCGCCGCAGCCGCCGGGTTCATGCTGAGCAACGACCTGCTCATCGTCACCGGCGCCCTCGTCGGGTCCTCGGGTGCGATCCTCAGCTACATCATGTGCCGGGCGATGAACCGGTCGTTCATCTCCGTCATCGCCGGTGGCTTCGGCCAGGAGGTCGCGATCTCGGCCGACACCGACTACGACTCGGACGTCCTTGCGCTGACCGGGGCAGGATGTGCGCTCGCACTCTCCGAGATGCCGTTCCAGAAGACGATCGCCGGCGTCCGCGTCGGCTTCATCAACGGTAAGTACGTCATCAACCCCACATTTGCCGAGCGCCGCGACAGCAGCATCGACCTGATCATCGCGGGTACGGCTGATGC
>JBHEPF010000125.1:0-18991 GCA_046260445.1 Dermatophilaceae bacterium
GCGATCCGCGAGCGCACCGGAGGGAACCTCCCAGTACGTCAGAGTGTCGGCAGGAAAGACCAGGCGGTCGCTCTGGGCTGCGACAGCGCCCAGCCGGGTGAGATGCGCCGGCCACCTCAGGATCGTCAGGTCATCGCTCGAAGAGCGCAGCTCCTCGGCCACCCGTTCCTCCGCCAGTGCGGGGTCGGTCACGCCGTAGCCGACCACGAGTCGTCCGACACCCAGCCCGAAGCGACGGGACTCCGCCGGACTGGCTGATGAGCGGACCTCGGTTCCGGCCAGGCCGGCCCAGCTCATCCGCCACTCCGGTAGGACATCACTCCGTCGATGACCCTTGCGACATCGTCCTCGCTCAGTCCGGCGTGCAGGGGCAGACGGACGAGCCGCGCCGCGCGGTCAGCGGTGACCGTGCAGGGACGCAGGGACCGTCCCAGGCTTCGCCCCGCGGGAGCGGTGTCAAGCGGTTGGTAGTGGAACGGGGCGGTGATCCCCCGCATCTTGAGGTGTTGGATGATCCCTTCCTGGTCCTCGGGGGACGACATGATCAGGTAGTACAGGTGCGCGGGGTGCTCGCACTCGTCTGGCACTGTCATGACTCCGACCCCGTTACCGGCGGCCCACTCAGGAAGGGATGAGTCGTAGGCCCGCCAGGTTCGGTGGCGTTTGTCCTGGATCTCCTCGAAGCACTCGAACTGCGCAGCCAACACCGCAGCCAGCAGCTCCGACGGAAGGTAGGACGAGCCCTGGTCGACCCAGGTGTACTTGTCGACCTGCCCGCGCAGGAAGCGGGACCTGTTGGTGCCCTTCTCGCGAATGACCTCCGCCCGCTCCACGAACGCGGGGTCGTTGATCAGGAGCGCTCCACCCTCGCCACATGCGACGTTCTTCGTCGCGTGCCAGCTCTGCGTGGCGAAGGTGCCGAACGTCCCGAGGTGACGTCCTCGGAAGTAGCCGCCGAGTGCGTGCGCATTGTCCTCGACGAGCGCGAGTCCGTGCTCGTCCGCGACAGCCTGAAGTGCGTCGAGGTCGGCGGCGACCCCTCCGTAGTGGACGAAGAAGACCGCCTTCGTCGCCGGCGTCACGGCCTCCGCCACCTGTTGAGGGTCGATGTTGAGAGTCTCGGGCAGGACGTCGACGAAGACGGGGGTGGCGCCCCGGATGGCGACTGCGGTGGCTGTGGAGGAGAAGGTGAAGGAGGGAACGATCACCTCGTCGCCCGGCCCGAGATCGAGCAAGATGGCTGCCAGCTCCAGGGCGTGCGTGCAGGACGTCGTCAGGAGCGCACTGTGGGCGCCCGTGTACGCCTCCAACCACGAGGTGGCGCGAGCGGTGAAGGGTCCGTCACCCTGCCAATGGCCGGACTGCAACGCCTGGGCCAGGTACTCGGACTCCAGGCCGGTCACATACGGGGTCGTAAAGAACACGGGATTCACCCGGCAAGCATCGCAGAAGTGCCGACGCTACAGTGACTGCCATGCCCGGACTGCGACAACTCGTCACACGGGCATGGGCTCACCACCAGGTGCGCTACCTCATCGTCGCCGGGACCACCGCACTGGGGTACCTCGGTCTGGTGGCTCTGGGGTACAAGGGGTTCGGCTGGCACTACATGGTGGCCATCGGCGTTGCGCAGGTCATCACCATTGCCTCCGCCTTTCCCGCCTACCGCAGCCTCGTCTTCGAATCACAGGGACGCGTCTGGACCGACTTCACACGCTTTCTCTCCGTCTGGGCCTCGGGCGCCGTCGCGGGGGTGATCGGAACGCCGTTCCTCGTTGAGGTCTTCGGTATGGATCCGCTGGTCGGGCAAGTCCTGGCCATCATTATTGTTGCTGTGGCCAGCTACCTGGGGCACCGGTTCTTCTCGTTCCGGAGCCCATCCAGGCAGGCCAACGACGGAGACACGATGGGACATCGCGCATGAGGATCTCGGTCATCATCCCCTGCTACCGCTCGCGCGCCACTCTCGGACCGCTCGTGGAGCGGTTGCTCGTCGAGCTGCCCCAGGTCAGCGACGAGTTCGAGATCATCGCCGTTGTCGACGGTTCACCCGATGACACGTACGCGGTCGCCAGGCAGCTCGAGAGCGCGCGTCCCGATCTGGTCAGAGCCGTCCTCCTTCGCAGGAACTACGGTCAGCACAATGCCCTTCTCGCCGGGTTGGCCCGCGCGCGGTACGAGGTGACCGTCACCATGGACGACGATCTGCAGCACCGTCCGGAGGAGCTGCACAAGCTGCTACGCCCGCTGGAGGAGGATCCTCTCGTCGATCTCGTCTATGGGGTCGCCGCCAACGAGGAGCACGGGTTCTTCCGGTCGCTGGCTTCACGAACGGTCAAGATGGCCTTGGCCGCAGCGGATGTGCCCAGTGCGAAGGACGTATCTGCCCTCCGAGCCTTCAGGACGGACCTCCGAGAAGGTTTCGCCCACGTCGCCGACCAGTTCAGCAACATCGACGTGCTCCTCAACTGGACCACCACGGCGATCGCCCGGGTTCACGTGGACATGGACCCCCGCCTGGAGGGCAAGTCGGGCTACACGCTCCGCAAGCTGGTGAGGCACGCGATGAACATGGTCACGGGCTACGGCACCCTTCCCTTGCGGCTTGTGACCTGGCTCGGACTCGCGGTCTCGACGTTGGGCTTCCTTCTCTTCGTGCTCGTGATCGTGAGATACCTGCAGGGCACGATCGCTGTGGCGGGTTTCACGACTCTTGCATCGATGTTGGCTCTCCTGAGCGGGGCGATGATGCTCTGCATCGGGATCCTGGGGGAGTATCTGGGGAGGCTGCACTTCCGGTCCATGCAACGGCCTACCTTCATGGTTCGCGTCGATGGCCGGCACGACGGCCCCCGCGCGGGGCTGCCGGGCACGACCCTCCCTGAGGTGACTGCGTCGCGGCCGCCGGACGAGGTGGCTGAGGCGCTGTCGAGGAAGTACAACCCGACGGATCGTCCCCTCCTCCTTCCACCCTCCTCTGGGACTATGTGAGCGCGCGCCTCAGGACTCCCCCGTCTGTCCCGGTCGAATGCCGTGCTTGGCGGCTGGTTCCCGGGGTCTTCGCGCTGCTTGCCACGACCGCGCTGCTGCGCGTGTCGGGCGTGGACCTGGCTACCCAGGCCGTCCACCTCATCGCTCTGGTGTGGAGTGTGCTGGTGCCGGGCATGCTGGTCCACCGGGCGGCCCGCGGGCGCACGGACCTCCTCGTGACCGACGTCGCGTTGGGTTTCACGACGGGGATGCTCTTGCAGTTGGTTGCATGGGCCACACTCACCGCTGCAGGGCTGGCGAGCTGGCAGGTGCTCTGGCCGCTGTCGGTGCTGGTGGTCTTCGCGGCCGTGCCTGGCCTGCGGCGGCACTTCACCCTTGCCCCGTACCCCCGGGTGCTCGGAGCCGGGACCTCGTGGGTCGCGGTACTTGCCGGGACGGTGCCGTTGGTCTCGGCTGTGACCGGAACGTTCAACCGCACCGAGCTGCCTCCCGGGTGGTCACGTTGGTATCCGGACACCTACTGGTATCTCGGTGGTGTCGGCGAGCTCATGAGGGCAGTGCCTCCTCAGGTGCCGCAGGTGTCGAGTGGCACATTCGACTACCACTGGTTCTCGCAAGCCTCCATGGCGGCCATGGCTCACACCTCTGGAATCGATCCGGTCGTGGTCGTGGGGCGTCTGTGGTTGCCTCCTCTTCTGTGGGCAGTGGTGGGTATGTCCATCGCGCTAGCGGTACAGCTGTCCGGGCGAGCGTGGCCCGGGGCATTGGCTGCCGTCCTGATCACGATGGAAGCGGAGGTCAGGGTCGCGCAGTGGTTCTCTATGCCCGGATTCGAGACGATGACCTTCCTCAGCCCCTCGCAGATCTACACCATCCCGATCCTCTTCCTCACACTCATCCCCCTCGTGGACCTGATCAGAGGGAGAGATCTGGGCGCCGGCTGGCTGGTCCTCGGGCTCGCACTCATTGGCTGCGCGGGCGGGAAGAGCTCTGCACTCCCCGTCGTGGTGAGCGGTCTGCTCCTGGTGGTCGTCCTCGCGTGGGCGGCGAACCGATGGGGCTGGCCCCTGCGCGACTCAGGTAGCCTCCGCGGGTCGGTGATCGCCCTGGCCGCGGTGGTCCCTGCCCAGATCGTGGGGCTGTGGTTCGCGGGGGCGGGCAGCGCCGGAGCAGGCATCAAGCTCTTCGCCATCGTGGGAGCCAGTCAGCCTTGGACGAAGGCGTACGGCTCGCCTCCTCTGGAGAGGTTCCTCGATCCCGTTCTCACCATGCCGGCGCCCTCAGCGCGGATCCTGTTGTTTCTCCTGCTCGTCCTGCTGGTCGTGGCCGCCGGGCACGTACTTATCGCGCTGCCGCTACTCCGCCGGTCGCTCGTCGCCTGGCTCTTGTTGGGTGTGGGCTTCGCCGGGTTGTGCGCCATGCTTCTGGTCAATCAGGACGGCCTCTCTCAGGCGTACTTTCTTCGGGGTGCGGTGCCTGCACTGCACCTTCTTGCAGCCTGGGGCTTCTGCTACTGGTGGCTTGAGGCCCGGCGTACCCGAGGGGCGTCCCCCCTTGCTTGGCTTGTCGTGATCTTCGGAGCGCTAGGGATGGTGACGAGCTGGGGTCTCGCAGCGATCTTCGTCGAGCCGGCGGCCGGCCGTGTCGTGCACCAGGTGGCAGCACTGACAGTCGTCAGCGTCGGCCTGCTGATCGTGGGTGTGGGGGTCTCGCTGCGCGAGGGCCCATGGCCTCTGGCCGGTCTCTTGTCCTCATCTGCCGTACTGGGGGCTGCCCTGAGGGTGCCCATCCAAGAAGCCCTGGGTCCGGCCGCGGTTCTCGGCGCGGCGTTGGCGGCGATGGCGTGCTACGCCCTCCTCAAGGGGCTCGGCCGAGAGACCGCCGGCCGCTTCGTCGCCGTCACCGCCGCTGGGCTCGCGGCAACCGCTGTCGTGACAGTCGGGGGCCTGACGAGCTACCGCTCACCGTGGAGTGAGATGCCTCCCGACGCTCAGACCGCGGAGGAGATCAGCGCCGCCCGCTGGCTCCGCGACCACAGTGCGCCCTTCGATCTCGTCGCGACCAACGTTCACTGCACCAACCACCCCACCAGGACTGGATGCGACGCTCGGGCATTCTGGATCAGCGGCTATGCGGAACGACGCGTTCTCATCGAAGGCTGGGCGTACACGCATGAAGCCCATGCACAGCATGGCGTCGACGGGCAGAGCTCCCGAGTCGCCCCGTTTCACGATCAGGAGCTGCTCGGGCTCAACGAGGCGGCCTTCTACTCGCCCGATGAGGCTGTCATCGACGCGCTGCGGGCCAGAGGTGTGACGTGGCTCTTCGCGAACTCGCTCGCGGGTGATCTGTCGACGGATATCGGGCGATTCGCCGACCTGGTGCACGAAGCGGGGCCTGTCCAGATCTATCGCCTGCCGTGAGCAACCCGGCTGGCCGGCAGGCGCAGGACCGCTAGGGGCGCTTGCGACGCAGCACGCGCTGCGTCGCCGCTCTCTTGACGCGTCTGGCGGCATTCTTGGCCTTCTCGAGTGCCTTGTAGGTCGCGTACTGCCGCTCCGTCCAGGCCAGTCGCGAGCGCAGCGTTCGAATGGTCTCGTTGTTGCGGTCGATCGCTGCGACCAGCTGCTGGCGGTCGAGATGCGCGAACGGGTCACCGGAAGCCGGCACTCCCACCGAGAGTGCCGCTATCGCTCGGGGCGGGGGTTCGCCCATCCGTGCCATCGCCCCCAAGACTGCGAGCAGCTCGACGTCCGAGATCGTCGAAGGCCAGGGATGCCGCCAGCTCCGGCCACGGAGGGTGACGATCAGGTTCACGAGAGCCGTCCATGCATCCTGATCAGCTCGCTCCTTGGACAGAAGAGGGAGACAGTCGCCCTCTCTCGTCAACCACGCACCGAGGTCCGGCGCCGCCGTGGGATGGTCACGGGTGGCGAGGTGCCAGGTCGAGAGCAAGTCCCGAATACCAGGAACGTCATGCGAGGCACAGGCTTCTGCGAAGGAACCGAGAAGTGGCCTCCCGGCAGTGTCAGGGTCCACGAGAAGGCGCTGCCCTCCGGCGACGATGACGTCAGGGAGCTCGGCAGGACGCCCGAAGACGCAGAGCCAGGCCGCGGCGGCCTCGTCGATCCTGTCGGCCATCGCCAATGACCGCAGCAGCCATGCTGGATCCGGGCCATGCAAGGGCCAGGCTGCTTCGCGAACGCTGAGGGCCTCAGCGACATCACGGGCGCATCCGACCCGCCACGCTACCCGGACATCCGGCCACCCAGGTCCAAGGGCCCAGACCGCATCGGGGTGCAACGAGCGCAGCTGCTCCATCGACCGTGGCCTGCTGTCGTCCCAGGAAGCAAGGGGAGCCCAGTCCGCATCGGAGTTCGCTGAACGTGGGTTGTGCGAGGCAGTGATTCGGTGCGGCGCGAGATCGTTCTCGATCGGGAGCACCAAGGTCCCACCGGGCTTGACCCACCGTCGCACGGCGGACTCCAGACGACGCCACGACGCGGAAGGGCTTTCGAGCGACAAGGTCGCAGCGAGGTCCGTACAGATCACGGAGTCGAACGTGCCCAGATCCCCGGGGAGGTCCTCGACGTCACCGCAGAAGACCCGCGAATCGGGAAACGACGCAGCGAGCCGAGCGGCATCCGGTATCGCCCAGGTCACGATGGCTACCTCTGCGGCTTGGGCTGTCACCGCAGCGACAAGAGAGTCCGGAGCCGGCCCTACGACCAGGCAGCGACCTGAGACGTGCGCTAGGACGAGGCGTTCCCATACGCGAGTGCCTGGCATTCCACTGGCCCCGAACGACCAGTGCTGAGCCGCCCCCTTCCTGAGGAGGAGGTTCGGCTCGCTGGGTAGGGACTGAATCTCAACCACGGCCACTCCATCCGACGACGAGCCTGAGTTCCTCCGGGCTGAGGAGGCTATCGCACCCCAGCTCTCTCATCGCGACGTCCCTCCCATGACCGGTGTCTATGAAAGGGATGTGGAACTCCGGGAACCACGCTGTGAGCAAGTCGTCACCGACGAACCCAGGTTGGCCATCCATGAACTGCATGGGATCCCCGTAGACACCGGCCTCGCAGCCTGTTGCCAGGCCGTAGAGGATCGCGGTCG
The DNA here is from genome assembly GCA_046260445.1 of Dermatophilaceae bacterium. Classification (GTDB taxonomy): domain Bacteria; phylum Actinomycetota; class Actinomycetes; order Actinomycetales; family Dermatophilaceae; genus F2B08. The sequence continues at coordinate 7,108 of JBHEPF010000125.1, forward strand.
ACAGCCGGTTCGAGGCGACGCGGCGATGACGCCGCAGCTCGAAGAGCTGTTGGTGCAGAAAGTTGGCGGTGGTCCCCGTCCATTTGGCGCCACGTCGACCGTGACTGATGACGCGAAACCCGGCGTCCTCGTACATCCGACGGATCTCAGGCTGTTCGAACTCCACGTAGTAGAGGCAGACCGTCACCGGATCATCCTCGGTGTCGAGGATCTCCTCGATGAGAGCGGTGTGGTTGCCCTCTACAGCCTCATAGTCCGCCGTGCCGTGGAAGGGGTACCAGATGGTGCCCTCTCGCATCACGTCGGGCTCCGGGGTCATGGCCATGAGGTACGCGAAGGGTGCCCCTATGACGTAGTAGTCGCGCCATCCCACGATCTGCCCACGCCGACGGTTCACGTCTGACCACACGAACCGGGTGAAGCCAACCGGTGGCCTGTGTCCGTAGCCGAAGCCGTGAACGAAGGTCCAACCGTGCTGGAGTATGCCCTGAATCGGCGGAGGCGAGGCAGCGGGGAGACCACAGTACTCAGCCAGCACGTGGGCATGGCCGTACCAGTGGTTGCTCGAGTCCATGAGTGAAGCATCCCAGGTGGCATGGAAGGCTCAAAGTCACCTCGGAGGGCCGTGTCGGGTGGGTAATCGCCGGAGCCTCGGGTAGACAGGAGGGATGAGTCCCTTGTTGAGCGTTGTCGCACCTTTCTACAACGTCGAGCGATACCTGAGGTCGTGCCTTGACTCGATCCGTCAGCAGACCCTGGGCGACTTCGAGTGCATCCTCGTCGATGACGGCTCGCCGGACGGGAGCGCCCACATCGCCGAGGAGTTCGTCGCACGGGACCCACGGTTCATCCTGGTGAGCGATGACAACCAAGGCATCGGTCCGGCAAGGAACTGGGGGGCGAGTCTCGCCCGGGGGCGCTACCTGACCTTCGTGGATTCGGATGACTTGGTCCCTCCGCGGGCCTTCAGCCTGCTCACGGCCGTTCTCGAGGAGACCGGGTCGTCCTTCGCGGCCGGCAACGCTCGTCGGTTCGGAGGACCCGATGGGGTCACGCAGTCGTGGACCCACAGCATTCCCTTCGCCAAGACCCAGCTCGCAACCCATATCGACGTGCATCCACAGCTCATCCGGGATCGGATGCCGTGGAACAAGGTCTACCGCCGGGACTTCTGGGAGGCGGCGGATCTGTCGTTTCCGGCGATGAGGTACGAGGACTACCCCGTCTCGATGCGTGCGCATTTCGCGGCCACCTCGGTGGACGTGATCTCAGATCACATCTACTACTGGCGAGAACGCGAGACGGGCGACTCGATCACACAGTCACTCTTCCGCCTCGACAACATGCGCGACCGAGTGCGGTCGGCGATGCAGACCCTCGATATCGTCCAGGAGTTCGGCACACGGACCGCATTCCGGCTCATGACTGAGTACTTCATCGACATCGATCTCGTGGCGTTGGCCCGCGGGCTCGTCCACGGGGCGCCAGAGGACCTGCCCTCCATTGCGACCATGGGCAGGGATCTCGCTCAACGCCTGGAACCTCTTCGCCGACCTGCAGACCCCCTCGCCGACGTCATTCACGAGGCCTACCTTCGCGAGGACCTGGCGATGGTCCGAGCCATGGCCCGGTGGAGGGACGGGGAGGGAGTGGGCGGCATCCGCGCCGAGATTCGCGGCCTCCCCCGGCCGGCGCAGTCGGTGCCGCTGCTGAAACGTGCCATTCCGCGCAAGCGGCTGCAGAGCCCACGCGGTCCGCGTCGCCTCCGCTCATCCCTGATCGCCATGTCGATGCAGGAGAACACCTGCAGCCTGGACATCGACGTTCGGCTCCGTCCCCAGATGGCGCATCGAGCCTCGACGCAGGTGATCCTCGACGTGGAGAGAGCCTCCGTCGCTCTCCCGCACACCCGTCACCACACGACCTCCGGCCTCCGGCTCACCGTGACGGCAGGGGTGGACGACTTCGAACAGTTCGAGACCCAGTGGGAGGAGGCGGAGGTCCGGATCAGGGTGACTCTCGGTGCTCTCGTATGGGAGGGTTCCGTCGATGCGAACCCGGCGCTGCTGACAGGACCCGTGCTCGCGGCACACACGGCGCATCAGTGGGGCGCTCCGCAGGGGCACGACCTCCGCGTCGCTCGAACCGACCGTCTGCACGTGGCCTCGGCTCATAGTGAGGATGGGGTCTTCGTGCTGACGCATCCCGACCTCGACAACCCGACGATCTCAGTGATCCGTCCGTATCCCACTGCGCCGGCGATCTTCGTCACCGACGGCAACGTGTCTCGGATGGACGTCGGCGTTCTCCTCGACGACCCGCCGGACGAGCCCGTGAGCGGAGTCGTCGAGCGCCCGGTCGTGGTGGAGCGGGTCCTCGAGGATGTTCCTCTCTTGCTTGTCGACGAACCCGCTGCGATCACCATCGGCCACCGGCGAGCCGAGATCACGCGTGATGGGCGTGGCGCTCTCGTGGTCCGTCTCAGCCCGTCCGCACTCGCAAGCAGTGAATCGGCGGCCGTCGCGGCAGAGGTCGAGGATCACGACACTGACAGCGGTTCACCACCACGGGAACTGGGCGTCGCCAATCCGGAGTGGTGACCTGGAGGTGAGTCGCTACACGATCTGGCGGAGAGTCTCGATGACCAGGTCGACATCCGAGTCGGACAGCTCGGCATGCATCGGAAGAGAGATCTCTTCGGCGTAGAACGCCTCAGCGTTGGGACACATCCCTCTGCGGTACCCCATGTCCTCGAAGAGCGGGTGCCAGTAGACCGGAATGTAGTTGACCTGTACGAGGATGCCGCGGGCGCGCAGGGCATCGAAGACGTCGCGGCGACGACCACCCTGCACCCGAACCGGATAGAGGTGCCACATCGGGTCGACGTCTGCTCGCTGCACGGGAAGAGTAAGGCCGTCGACATCCGCCAGCCCTTCCTGGTACCGCGCGAACACCTCTGCACGTCGCCTCTTGAACTGCTGGAGACGAGCTAGCTGGCTGAGACCGAGAGCGCACAGGACATCAGGCAGTCGGTAGTTGAGGCCGTACTCGTGCACCTCCTGATGCCACGGGCCCTCATCCGGGTAGCGCAGATCCCCCTCGTCCCGCACCAGGCCGATGAAGTGGAAGCGGTGGGCGCGCTTGGCGAGTTCGGGATCCTGCGTGAGAACCGCTCCACCCTCGGCCGTCGTCATGTTCTTGGTCGGGAAGAACGAGAAGGTCGTGAGGTCCACGAGTGAGCCCACGGGACGCCCGCGGTAGACAGAACCGATGGAGTGCGCCGCATCCTCGATGACCAGGGACCCATGCTCCGACGCCGTGGCCATCAGCCGGTCCGCATCGATGGGGTGCCCCGCGTAGTCCACGCCGCAGATCACCTTCGTTCGCTCGCTCGCTGCAGCAGCCACCTCGTCAGGGGCGATGTTGGCCGTATCCGGCTCGACATCGACGAAGGTGATCTTGGCGCCGAGAGCCAGCGCGCTGGTCGCGGTGGAAACGAACGTCATCGGCGTCGTGATCACCTCATCCCCCGGGTGGATCCCGGCCGCTGCGTAGGCGATGTGAAGCGCGGCCGTGCCGGACGTGCACGAGACCGCTCGTGTCACGCCGGCGAGCGCCTCGAGCGCCTCTTCGAATGCGCGGACCGTCGGGCCCGTGGTGAGCCAGTCTCCGCGCAGGACCGCGGCCACCGCTGCCACGTCATCATCATTAATGGACTGACGGCCATAGGGAATCATGGGCTGGATCAGACCTCGGTCTCCAGAATCTGGACCATCTGTTCCCCGGAGAACCACTCATCGTTGTTGTCCGAGGTGTAGTGGAACCCGTCGGCAACCTTCGTGCTTCCGTCCGGAGGGGTGTACCCCCACGATGCCAGGTCGGGCTGAATCACGTAGCGATCTCCCACCCGAAGTGCACGTCGTCCCTCCTCTGCGGAGATCATCTCCTCGTGAAGCTTCTCCCCCGGACGCAACCCGATCTCGTGCATCTGGGCACCGGGAGCGACCGCCTGAGCGAGGTCCGTGATCTTCATCGACGGGATCTTCGGGACGTAGAGCTCTCCACCTTGCATCGTCTCGAACGAATCCGTCACGAACGTGACAGCCTGCGGCAGTGTGATGAAGAACCGCGTCATCCGAAGGTCGGTGATGGGCAGTGACTGCCCCTGGGCGGCCAGGGCGCGGAAGAACGGGATGACCGAACCACGACTCCCCATGACGTTGCCGTATCGCACCACCGAGAACCGGGTCGGATACGCGGCTGCGTAGTGGTTGCCCGTGATGAAGAGCTTGTCGGCCGTCAGCTTCGTCGCCCCGTAGAGGTTGATGGGTGACGATGCCTTGTCCGTCGACAGAGCCACGACCTTCTGCACGCCGGCATCGATGCATGCTTCGATGACGTTCTGCGAGCCGATCACGTTGGTCTTGACGAACTCCCACGGGTTGTACTCGGCGGTATCCACCTGCTTGAGAGCGGCGGCATGCACGACATAGTCGATGCCGTGCAAGGCGCGGTGAAGTCGGTGCTCGTCGCGGACATCACCGAGGAACCACCGGAGTCGCTGGTCGTCTTGAAACAGCTGACGAACCTCGTACTGCTTCAGCTCATCACGACTGAAGACGACGACGCGCTTGGGATCGTGATTCGCCAGAACCTCGGTGATGAAGGCCTTCCCGAAGGATCCGGTCCCACCGGTCACCAGGATGGAAGAACCCTCGAACATACTCACAGCACTACCTCCATAGAGAACCTATCCCGTGCCCTCGGGGCCTCGATCATCGCTGCCGGCCGGCCGAAAACCTCTTGGGCGACGGATCGCGCTCTCACGAACGCAGTTGTCGGATCGTGGGGAGAGATGGGCGGGGACGAGCGCTGATCAGGCTAGCATCATGCGGGTGAGGCCAGCGACAGCAACGCCGCTTCGAGTCGGCCTTCGTTGTGACGCGTCGGCAGCGGTCGGCGTCGGTCACGTGGTGCGTTGTCTCTCGCTCTCCGATGAGATGCGTTCGCGCGGCTGGGAGACAGCGATCTTCGGGGACATCGTCGGAGTTCCGTGGCTGTCTGCAGCCATTGAGGACCGCCACGTACCGGTTTTCCCAGCGCAGTCGCACCCCGCAGCACTGTCAGAACAGGCACTGTCATGGGCTTGTTCGGCGATGGTCCTCGACGGGTACGAGTTGGACCCGGACACAGGGCACCGACTGCGCGCCTCAGGGGTGGCCGTCCTTGCCCTTCAGGACGGGCGCTTCGGGAGTGGCCAGGAGGCGGATCTGCTGCTGGATCAGAATGTCGGCGCCGAGGCCGGCAGTTCCGTGACGGCAGGCACGAAGGCGCTCCTCGGACTGCGCTTCGCGCTCTTCCGCGACGAGATCCTCAGGGAGCGACGTTCACCCCGCGAGGGTCACCGACCGCTTCGGTCGATCGTCTTCTCCGGGGGGACCGATCCGTACAACGCCGTGCCCGTGCTGACGCGGCTGCTGCTCGCGACCGGGGAGCCCCTCGAGGTCACCGTCGTGGCGGCCGGCCCTCTTGAACGGACCTCTCTCGACTCGCTCCCTCGCCTTCCCGGCCAGCACGTTCACATGATCGACCCGACCCCGGCTCTTGCCGAGCACGCGGCGGCGAGTGACCTGGCCGTCGTGGCGGCGGGCAGCTCGGTGTGGGAGCTGCTCTGCATCGGGGTGCCGTGCGCTGTCGTTGCGGTGGCCGACAACCAGACGCCGACTATTGACCTGGTCAATCGGGAACAGATCGCCTACGGACTCGGATCGCTCCGCGACCTCCGCGACGACCCTGTCATGCTCGAGTCCGCCACTGTGCGGCTCAAGGAGCTCCTGAGGTCGGGCTCGACGCGTATCGCGCTGGCGATGCGTGCGCAGCAGGTGGTGGATGGTCGTGGCCGCGTTCGCGTTACCGACGCGATCGAGCACCTTCTGACCAGCCGCGGGGCCGTCTCGGACGTCAGCGGAGATGACTCGTGATCGAGACGCCCTCGGGCCATCGCGTGAGAGTCGTCATCCAGTCGCGTCTCAACTCCTCTCGTCTTCCGGGGAAGGCGCTGCTCGACGTCGCCGGACTCCCGCTCATCGAGCTCGTCGCCCGACGAGCCGGGCGAACCGGTCATGAGGTCATCGTCGCAACCAGCGAAGAGGACTATGACGAGCTCATCGCGGACCGGCTCGCGGCGGTCGGCATCCCAGTCATCAGAGGCTCGCTGGATGACGTGCTCGGACGCTTCGCCGCCGCCTGCGCCGATCTTGACGATGACGACCTGGTCGTCCGGCTCACCGGCGACAATCCGCTGGTTGACGGTGACCTGGTCGCAGAGCTCGTGGAGGCGACACGTGCTTCCGACCACCGCTACGGTCGGGTCGACATCGAGGCTGTCCCGGAGGGACTGGGAGCGGAGGTCTTCACGGCGGGGGACCTTCGCGCGGCGGCGGCGGCAGCGAGATCCGCATATGACCGCGAACACGTCACCCCATGGCTGCGCCGCGAGCTGGGTGAGCACCTCTTCGTGCCGGTCGGGTCACCCTTGGACATCCACGCATACCGGGCGACGGTGGACACGCTCAGCGACTACGTCCGCGTCTCACGGTTGTTCCGCGGTATCGATGACCCGGTCCATGTCCCGTGGCAGGAGCTGATGAGACGTCTGGGTGTAGGCGTCAGGTCGGCCGGGAGGCGGGCCCCCCGCAAGGACCTCACGCTCGCGGGCCCGGCCGCCGTCGCCCTCGAGGCCGGTTCCCTCACAGCCGACGGCGCTGATCAACTCCACCACGGCGGCGCGGCGACACGGCACCGCGAGCTGCTCGCATACGCCGTCGATCATGGTGTGACCGACATCTTCCTCGATGCGAGCGATGACGCGAGCCTGCGGGCTCTCCGCGGTGGTGTCGTTCCCGCCCTGGTCGGCCGGCTGTCCTACAACGTGCGCATCGATGTCGCCGGAGGGCCGCCGGCGACGGAGGAGCTTCGCGCCCGAGCCACTCTGGAACGCGCATTCGCACTGATCGGGCAGCGCAGCGCACGATCGATCCTCGCGCAAGGACCCGCGATCTCCGAGAACGCTTGGCTCGCTATCCAGAGCTACGTGGCCGAAGGGGTGGCCCAGTCAGCGGGCTGTGTCGTGTCCAGTGCGGCGGAGCTCCGCCATGCAGCAGAGCTCGACGGCGTGGCGTTGATCGAGGTGAACGGGACCGGTGGATCGTGGCTTGCCGAAGCCGAGCACGTGTTGACCGACGCGTCGAAGCACGGGATCAGCGTCGTCGTGCGGGCTCAGCCGAACGGCTCAGCGGCGTCGGTCGCAGACCTCGTCGCACAACCGTGGGTGAGCGCTGTCATCATCTCCGTCAGCGCCGCTGATGGGCTCGCTGAGAAGTTGTCGACCACGGCCTGAGCAGGGCTCCAGCCAGCCTGCTTAGGATGACGCGCTGTCCCGCCGATACTGGTCCAGAACCTCCGAGATGGCCCCGTCGGCCGCCAGTTCTCCTGATCGAAGGTAGAGGCCGCGCGTGCAGAACCTGCGAAGATCCGCCTCCGAGTGCGACACCAGGAAGAGGCTCCTCCCAGCAGACAGCAGCTCGCTCATCCGCCCGTAGCACTTCTCCTTGAAGGCGGCGTCTCCGACGGCAAGCACCTCATCGACGAGGATGATGGGCTCGTCCAGCGTGGTGATGACCGAGAAGCCCAGCCGGACCTGCATACCGGACGAGAAGTGCCTGAAGGGCATGTCAAGGCTGGCCCGCACCTGAGTACCCGCGAAGTCCACGATGTACTCGAAGCGATCGTCTATCTCCTCTTTGCTCAGCCCGTGCAGACCCGCGGTGAGGTAGATGTTCTCTCGCGCCGAGAGCTCTCCGATGAATCCACCGGTCAGCTCGATGAGGGGGGCGACACCCTCTCGCACCGTCAACGTGCCGGTGTCCGGGAGAAGAACTCCGGCGATGATCTTCAACAACGTGGACTTGCCGCCGCCGTTGGCTCCGAGGAGGCCGACGGCCTCGCCTTCGCCGACCGAGAACGTCACGTCCTTCAACGCCCAGAACGTCTCGCTTGGAGAGGTGTTCTGACGACGAAGCACAATCTCCCTCAAGGACTGCCGCCTGCGCCGGGATCGGTAGAACTCGATGCCGACATTGTGTGCCTCGATGACCGGGGGCACCTAGATCTCCTTCAGGACTGCGGACTCCATGCGCCCGAAGACGACGACACCGATGACGAACAGCGCCGCCGTCACCACAAGCCCGACAAGGACTGTGGGTGTATGGATGGGTTGGCCGAAGAACCCCGCCCGTTGGATCTCGAGCACGCCGCTCATCGGGTTGAACCACAGAACCCGCTGTAGCCAGAGCGGAGCATTGTCGATGGAGTAGATGATGGGCGTCCCGTAGAACATCATCCGTAGGACGATCCGCACCACTCGGACGCTGTCGTCCGCCATGACGGTCGCCGGAGCGAGGATCAACCCGATCCCGAGACACAGGACGAACTGGATCAGGATGCCGATGGGGAAGAGCACAACCCTCCAATCCACCGTCGTCTGTCCGGTCGCGACATAGAAGAGCAAGAACAGCACGAGAATCGGCAAAGAGAAGAGGTACTCGATCCCCTTGGCGATGACCACGCGGATGACCCAGAGCTCCCTCGGCAGATTCGTGGACCGGACGAGCTTGGCCTCTGCCAGCAGAGCACGCGCCGTCTCGTTCACGGAGGCGTTGAACCATTGCCACGCCAGCAGCCCCGACAGGAGGAAGAGGAAGTACGGCTCGTGCCCCGGGTCCGATCGCGAGAAGACCTGGGTGAAGATGATGAAGTAGATCATCGCCATTGCGAGGGGGTCCAGCACGGTCCACGCATACCCAAGGGCGCTGCGCGCATAGCGAACCCGGAGGTCACGCTTGACGAGAATGCCGAGAACCGACCGAGACGTCCAGATCCGCTCGATTCTGTCCGTTGCCACTCAATCCTCTTCTCAGTGACTGCCATGATCAGTGCTCGACAGTGCTGTGTGAGCAGGACACACCCTACCGGGCGATTCGACGCGGGCTGGTGAGGAAGCCTACTCCCCAGGACCAGTGCATCACTGTGATGACCGCCGGTGTGAGGAGACGGGTGAGTGGTGACTCTCCCCGGCTGATGACGACCCCTCCGAGAAGGACCCCTCCTGCGTACGTGAGGGGGATCAGGAGAAGCCGAGGTTCGAGCACGGCACCGGCCAAGGCGGTCCCGACGACCACCACCATCACGGGTGGCGCCAGATACCGGACGTTCATGGTGCCCTGATGGTGCCGAGCGACGACCCGTCGCCAGCGGCCGTAGTTGAAGTACTGATCGGCAAGTCGACGAACCGTCGATCGTGGGCGGTAGGTGACCTTGAGATCGGGCGTGAACCACACCACCCCGCCCCCTTGACGTATTCGATGGTTCATCTCCCAGTCCTGGGCGCGGGCGAAGTGCTCGTCGTACCCTCCGACCCGCTCGAGAGCCTCCCGACGGAACACCCCCAGGTACACCGTCTCGACACGACTCGCCTTCCCTCCCACGTGGAAGCGAGCACCCCCCACTCCGAGCGGGCTCTTCATCGCGCACGCGACAGCGCGCTCGAAAGGACTCCGACCCTGGGCATCCATCACGCCCCCGACGTTGTCGGCCCCCACGCGTCGCAGCTCGGCGACAGCGACCCGCACGTAGTCGGGCGGTAGCTCGGAGTGCCCGTCGACGCGCACGACGATCTCCCCACGAGCTGCAGCGATAGCGGCATTGAGTCCTTGGGGGGTCCGTCCGCTCGGGTTGGGCACGGTCGTGACTCGAGCGTCAGCGGCACTGATGCGTGCCGCGATCTCCTCGGTGCCGTCGTCCGACGGACCCACCGCGAGAACGACGTCGAGTTCTCCGGGGTAGTCCTGTCGCTGAACCATCGCTACTGCATCGGCGAGATGCCGGGCCTCATTGAGGACCGGGATGATCACAGTGACGCTCGGCCAGGCCTCCCGGTCCTCATCAGCCTCATCCACGCGATCCTTCACCGGACCAGTATGTCTTCGCCGGTCGCGCGGAATCCAATACCGGATCCTCGGGAAGGGACGCGTCCGGCGGCTCGTCGGCTGGTCACCCGACAGAACAGACCTGGGCGGCGTCGTCGGTCTGTGCGTTCTCGTCCTCGCCGGGACGCTCCAGACCGGCGCCGGGATCAGCCTCCGTCGGCGTGTCGGCGGTCGATGTCGGTTCATCGGAGGCACCAGCGCTCGGGGCGGGCGTCACCGGAGCGACTGTCGCCTCGTCCTCCTCGAGGTCCTCGGATGCCTCGATGGTCTGGGCGACTGTGTCCCGGACGAACTCGGGCTCATAGTTCCACGGCTTCATCAGGGGCGGGACGAAGCTCACCGAGCTGATCTTCTGGGACTTGGTCTTCAGGGCCAGGTCTGCGAACCTGCCGAGCTCGGACTGCGGGAAGTCGGTCTCCAGCACGCCAGCGGTCGACGAGGCGAGAGAACCGAAGCGGGCAGCCACCGAGACCGGGTCGATCTGCTGCGCCATCGCGGTGATGACACACCGCTGGCGAGCCATCCGCTCATAGTTCGTGGAGCCGACTCTCGACCTGGCGTACCAGAGCGCGTGTTGCCCGTCCAGATGCTGAGCGCCCGGCTCGATCCATCCGCTGATCTGCGAACCGATCCCGCCGATCGGCGTCCGTCGTGCGACGTTGATCTCGAGCCCACCAAGGGCGTCGATGACGTCCCTGAACCCGTCGAGGTCGACGATGACGTGGTAGTGCACGTCGAGCCCGCTGAGGGCCTCGACCGCCCCCCGGGTGGCGAGCAGGCCAGGATTCTCGGTGCCCTCGGGGAACTCGTCCTCGTGATCCCACGCCCAGGTGTAGATGCCGTTGAGGAGGCACTCGTGGCCGCAGTTCCAGCCCTCCGGCATGAGTCCCGCCATGACCGAGCCCTCGTCGAAGGTGATGTACTCCGTGTCCCGCGCGAACGCGAAAAGCACTGCGCGCCCGCTACGCTCATCGATACTGACGAGCTGGATGGTGTCCGGTCGGGTGCCCTCTCTGTCGTCTCCGCCGTCGCCGCCGAGCAGCAGGATGTTGTAGCGGCCGTCTGTGGAGTCCAGGGCGGGCCCGTCGGCGAAGACGGCTGCCAAGGCGGAGCGCCCGGACGATACCGAGGCGCCTGCGTAGGCAACCGTCGCCGGGACGAGCATGAGGACGACAGTGGCGATGGCGAAGCGACGGCGGGTATGCGCGGGCTGGCTGGTCGGCCGACCGAGCCGCCATGCGTCGATGACGACGAAGGCCCAGACGGCCGCCCACGCGAACAGCGTCCACTGGGCGATGGTGAGGAACCACGGGGCCGAGAGAAGCCCGACGATCGTGGACACGCTGACGAAGGCCACGAGACCGATGAGAAGCCCGAGGCCGAGAAGGCCGAGCCAGACCCGTAGGACGATCCGGCCGAGCGCACGGTTGCCGGCCACCACCTGTGCCGTGCCCGGCAGGATGATGCTGAGGGCCAGGAGGGTGACCGCGCGGCGGCGTGCCACCGCTGAGCTCACGTGGGTCTCGTAGCCGGCATCCGGGGATGCTGCTGACCGCCGCGGTCGAGCAGGGTCGACCGGGCGGCTCCGGGTCTGTGGGGGCGCCATCGAGACCCAGTCAAGCGGAGCGGCCGAACGAGTACGGGGACGTCGGGGGGCGTGTCGGGCTCGCCTTCGCTCGTTTGGCAGGGCGAGCACCGAGCCATGACACTGGTGGGATGAGTCCGGGACATGACGACGACGCGCGCGCCATCCCCATCGGCAGGCGAGGCTCGGGCGGCTCGAAGGGCCCGACTCGTCGCGGGTCACAGGGAGACGACCGCCCAGACCGCACCAGGGT
>JBHEPF010000130.1:0-23139 GCA_046260445.1 Dermatophilaceae bacterium
ATGAGCGCAGCGATCGCGATGGTGCACGACGTATGCGGTCGTTCGCCGGTCATCACCCACCTGTTCAACGGGATGCCCGCCTTCCATCACCGGGCAGGTGGCCCGGCGGCGGCTGCCCTGGCGGCAGCCGCCCGCGGTGAGGCTTTCGTCGAGGTCATCGCCGACGGCGTGCACCTCGCCCCGGAGGTCGTCCGGCTCGTCTTCGACACCGTCGGGGCGGACCACGTCGTCCTCGTGTCGGACGCGATGGCCGCGACCGGTCTCCGCGACGGTCGCTACACCCTCGGGTCGGTCGACGTTCTCGTCGCAGAGGGCGTCGCCCGCGTCAGGGGTCGGGATGGAGAGCCGGGGGCGATCGCGGGGAGCACGCGCACGCTCGCCGACTGCGTTCGGTGGGCTGTCGAGGTGGCCGGGGTGGCCGAGACCCATGCGCTCACGGCGGCGACGCACACCCCCTTGCGCGCGCTCGGCATCCGGTGAGCGTCGCACGGCACTGGGCTGCCGTCTCGTCCAGCACGCGCCCGAGGCGCATTTGACTCGTGGCGGTCAACCCTGGAAGGTAGAGGTTTCATTTGACCAGGGGGGTCAGCACCACCGACTAGGGCAACGCCGCCTTTGCGCCGTCGCCCTGGTCCAACGTTCTGACCCGAGGAGTGGACCCATGTCCAGCCATCACCCTGCCCCTTCGCATCGCGAGGCCGATATCCGTCATCACGACGATGACTGGCTGAGCGAGCGGCTCAACCATCCTGAGCCCGAGACCGAGAGCGCACGCCAGTGGCGCGAGCAGGTCTCCGGTCTCGGTGTCGTCCACCGCAACCTGCAGTCGCCGTCGCTCACCATGCTTGTCCTGCTCGCGACGCTGGGCGTGCTGATGTACCTCTCGTTCCTGGCGCGGCCGGGCAACGTCGGCGACCTGCTGCCGTGGCTCATCGTCATCGTCAGCGAGGGCATCATGATGTTCCTCGTGCTGGTGTCGCTGTGGACCCAGCTCTCGAGCACGCACGACCCGCGGGACTTCGCCTTCCACGCCGCCCAGCGCGACCTCTTCCTGCCAACGTTCTTCGACCTCGACCAGCCGCTTGTCGTCGACGAGCGCATGCAGCTCGACGGCCGCCCGGCCAGCGTCGACGTGTTCGTCACGACCTACGGTGAGCCGGTCGAGACGATCCGGCGCACGGTCCGCGCCGCAGCAGAGATCCGCGGCGAGCACGACGTGTGGGTCCTCGACGACGGGCGATCCTCCGAGGTCGAGCGGATGGCGGCCGAGGAGGGCGTTCACTACCTGACCCGGCCGGGCAACAAGGGCGCCAAGGCCGGCAACATCAACCACGCCCTGCGCCACACCTCCGGCGAGTTCTTCGTCATCCTCGACGCGGACTTCGTCCCCAGCCCCGACTTCCTCGTCGAGACCCTGCCGTTCTTCGCGAAGGACTCGGTGGCCTTCGTGCAGACCCCGCAGGTCTACGGCAACATCCACAACTTCATCTCTCGCGGCGCCGGCTACATGCAGACCGTGTTCTACTCGCTCATCCAGACGGGCAAGAACCGCTTCAACTCGGCGTTCTGCGTCGGCACCAACGTCGTCTTCCGCCGCAGCGCCGTCGAGGAGATCGGCGGCATCTACGACAAGTCGAAGTCCGAGGACATCTGGACCTCGCTTCAGTTGCACCAGCGTGGCTGGCAGTCGGTCTACATCCCGACGATCCTCGCGATCGGCGACACTCCGGAGACCATCGAGGCCTACACCAAGCAGCAGGTGCGCTGGGCCACCGGCGCGTTCGAGGTGTTCCTCCGCAACAACCCGCTCGGCGACCGCAAGCTCACCGTCGACCAGCGGCTTCAGTACTTCGCCACGTCGGTCTTCTACACCGGTGGGCTCGTCACCTTCATGCTTCTCATCCTGCCGTCCCTGCAGATCTACTTCGGGCTGACTCCGATCAACCCCAGCCTGCCCCTCTGGCAGTGGGCGCTGTACTACAGCGGCTTCTACCTCATGCAGATCATGGTCGCGGTCTACACGATCGGCTCCTTCCGCTGGGAGACGCTGCTCCTCGCGACCGCATCCTTCCCGCTCTACATCCGCGCCTTCTTCAACGCCCTCTTCGGCCGGGACCGCGCCTGGCACGTCACCGGCAAGTCCGGACGCGCTCAGTCCCCGTTCAACTTCATCGTCCCGCAGGCCCTCATGTGGGTGTTCCTGCTCCTCACGAGCATCGTCGGGATCTGGGTCTCGGACTGGACCGCGACGTTCTCGATCGCGCTGGCCTGGAACATCGTCAACACCGTCGTCCTCACCGTCTTCCTCGTCCTTGCGTTCCAGGAGGCCCGGCGCCTGCGCCGCAACAGGCCCGAGGCAGCCGAACCCGGGGCCCCCGCTCCCGAGGACGAGGCCCCCGAGGCCGCCGAGCGCGACGCCGCGCCGGTGGCGACCCCCGCCTTCCATGACTCGCGAGCCTCTCGTCGTCTCCGCCAGAACCGTGACCGCAGCGCTGCTGACCTGGTCCCTTCCGGCTCCACACTGATCCGCAACCCCCAAGGACCTCTGTCATGAAAATCCGCACCCTCCTGACCTTCATCGTCGGGGCCGCGCTTCTTGTCGGCGTCGCCGGCTTCGGCCTCATGCACGCCTACGAGCGGGCCCACGCCCTGCACGCGACCTCCGCCATCATCGAGTCCGATACCGCCGTCGTCGGCACCGCCTTCTCCGGCGTGATCGAGAATGTCGCGGTCCGCACCGGCCAGCCGGTCCAGGCCGGCGACGAGCTCTTCCGGCTCCAGTCGCCCACCCTCCAGCAGGCCCGAGAGACCGTCTCCTTCAACGAGGAGGGCGTCGGCTACACCGTGGAGGATGACGACACCCTGATCTTCAAGGCGACCGCCGACGGCAGCGTCGGGGCACTGCCCTACGGTGCGGGCTCCTTCGTGCCCGCCAACACCGAGATCGCGACGATCACGCTGAACGAGAGCCTCCGGGTCCGGGCCAGCCTGCCGATGACCGCCAGCAGCTATGCCCGGCTCTCCACCGACACCCCGGTGCAGGTGACCCTGCCGGGAGGCGAGGTCGTCGACGCTGAGATCTACGAGCTGGCCTTCGAGGAGACGGACACCGGCACCACCGCCGTCATCCGGTCCCGGGTCGATGCCGACGTGGAGACCGCGGGCCTGACCAACGGCGCCCCCGTGACGGCCACGCTGCAGCTGGCCGACGACGGCGGAATCGGCGCGTGGGCGGCCAAGCGCGCGAGCGACCTGTTCACCCCGAGGGAGTACCGGTCATGACCCGCCGAATCGTCTCGACCACGGCGCTGCTCGTCGGGGGAGGGCTTGTCCTCGCCGCGTGCGCCTCGCCCATCCCGTCCCCCGCGGGTACCGCGCAGCGGGATAGCTCCGTCGAGTCCTCGTCCACCGACGATCGCGCCGACCTCGACCTCGCCGGCATCCCCACGGCCACCGGCCCGTACGACGGCCGTATCGCGGTCGCCGACGGCATCAACCCTCCGACGAACTCCTGGGTCTCGCCGGCGGTCTTCGCCCCGGAGGACCGGCCGATCTTCACCGGGATCCTCAGCGCCCGTCTGGCCGCCGACTCGATCACCATCGGTCTGCCGGCGCCGACGACGGAGGCCAAGCTCGTCATGGCCGCGCATCCGGACCACCTCGCGCTCGGACTCTCCGCCGACGACTACGAGCTGGGCCGTCTCGACGCGGTTTCGGCGCGCTTCGACTACAGCCAGGATGGCGAGCCGGTCGGCGAGCTCACCCTGGCCGAGGGCTGGCCGTACGCGCAGTACGTGGCCACCACCGACCAGCGCGTCGCCCTCCCGGACGGCGTCGAGGCCGATGGAGACGACCTGAGCGTCACCGTCGGCGAGGCGACCTATCGCGTGGTCCTCGGAGATGACGCCCGTTTCGAGGGCGGAGCCCTCCAGCTCGCGTCCGGGTCATCCGTGCACGTGTATGCGGAGCCCGCCGATGCCGGCCAGGCCGACCTGGACGCGTTGCGGGCCGGAGCGGTGGTCCTCGAGTCAACCAGCGTCTCCCCGGCGGTCACCGGCGACACGGCGTCGACCACGTTGGCCTACCGCATGGCCGATGGTGCTGACACCGTCATCGGAGTCGCCCCACGCAAGGAGGTGACCGGCACCGAGCCGCTGACCACCGCATACACGTCGGTCCTCGGGGACGTCCCGCTCCTGGTCGGCACGGAGGTCACGACCTCGGTGCCCGTGCAGGCGGCGGTGACCGAGCTCGACCTCAGCGGTCTCGACGACACCGAGCGCAGCACGGTCGAGGAGCTGCTCGAGACGGACGTCGCGGACCTGAGCTTCGACGCCCCGGACAGCTATCACGGCGGCAAGGAGCTGCAGCGCGCTGCCAACCTCTACCTGCTGGCGACCCAGCTCGGCCGCGACGACCTGGCTGAAGACGTCCGCGAGCCGCTCGTGGAGCAGCTCGACCTGTGGTTCGACCCCGAGGGATGCAGCGACCGCAGTGAGCGGTGCTTCACCTACGACGACCGCCTCGGCGGGCTCGTCGGACAGACCCCCGCATACGGCTCCGACGAGTTCAACGACCACCACTTCCACTACGGACACATGCTGTATGCGGCGGGCGTCCTCGCAGTGGCCGACCCCGAGCTGGCCGACCGGTGGCGCACCGTCGCGGATCTCGTCGCGCTCGACTACGCGGCGCCGACGGCCTCGGTGCAGTTCCCGCAGCACCGGGTCTTCGACGAGTGGCGCGGCCATTCTTGGGCGAGCGGCCCGGCGCCCTTCGCCGACGGCAACAACCAGGAGTCGTCGTCCGAGGCGGTCAACGCCTGGGCGGGGCTCTCCCTGTGGGCCGAGGCCGCCGGTGACGCGGAGCTGAGCGAGCACGCCGCGTGGCTGCTGTCCCAGGAGACGACGAGCGCTCTGGACTACTGGATCGACCCTGAGGTCGAGGAGAGCTTCGGCCAGCCGGTCGTCAGCCTCAACTGGCAGGGCAAGCGGGACTTCGCGACGTTCTTCAGCGCAGAGCCGTCGGCCATCGTGGGTATCCAGCTCATCCCGATGAACCCGACGCAGCTCGACTACCTCGGGAAGCGACCCGAGGCCGTCCAGGCGCTGAGCGACGCGGTGCCGTCCCAGCAGCCGAGCGCGCCGCTGGCCGACTACGTCGTGCTCGCTCGCGCTCTCGTCGACCCGGCGGGAGCGGCAGAGGCGCTCGCCGCATACGGAGCGGGCGACGTCGATGGGGGCACGTCGCTGTCCTACGCGACTGCGTTGGTGCTGAGCCAGGGCCGGTGACGGCCCGGCTCACTCCTCGCGGGAGAAGATGACGAAGCTGTAGGGCCCGAGGGCCAGCGTGGCCGACTGCTCGCACCGGTCCATGGGCCCGCCGCCGGCGGTGACGTCCCAGACCTCGTGGCTGCCGAAGTCTGCCGCATACATCCCGGCGTCCGAGTTCAGCTGCACCGCCCAGAGCCCCGGCGCGGGGAACCCGACCGCGTAGTCCTCCACCGGCTGGTCGGTGAAGTTGACGGCCACAATCACGTCGTCGCCCGGGCCGCTGCGGTGGAAGCGGTGCATGACGAGCACCTTGCGCGTCTCGTCGATCCGGATGATCCCGAGGCCTTGGCCGCGCAGCCCGCCGGTGCGGTTGTCTCGGTTGCGGCGCAGGGAGATGAGATGGCGGTGCAGTTCCACCAGGCCGCTGTTCGTGTCGGCCTTGGACCAGTCGAGCCACGCGTCGTCCCGGAAGTACGAGTCCTCGAGCATCTCCTGACCCTGGAAGATCAGGGGCACTCCCGGCGAGGTCATGACGAGCGCGGAGCCGATCATCGAGCGCTTCTTCGCCCACCACGAGTCGGCATCGCCCGGGTGGATCGACTCGGGGACCCGAGCCTGGCCGTTGGCGATCTCGTCGTGGCTCTCGGTGTAGAGCACGCGGCTCGTCCACAGCGCACCCTCGGGCCCGCGGATCGCTTCCGCCAACGTGTTGATGTGGCGGTCGTCGTCGTGGGAGGCGATGATCCCGGCGCGGATCGTGTGCACGAAGTCGGCGTCCCACTGGGCGGAGAAGCCGGCGCCGCCCTCGGAGGTCGGCTGCACGATCGCAGAGAGCCGCTGCAGGTCCTCGGCGATGGTGAACTTCCAGGGCTGGCGAGCGTCGATCTCGTCGCTCAGCCACTGGAGGAAGGACCAGCCGTCCGCAAGCTGGTTCTCCTCGGCGTGAGAGATGCCGTCGATGGTCCGGATGTAGTTGACGGCGTCGAAGCGCAGCCCGTCGACGTGGAAGTCCTCGAGCCACTGCACGACACAGTCGCGCAGGTAGGCGCGCACCTCGGGGCGGCCGTAGTCCGGGCGGGTGTCGCCCCATGGGGTGGAGGAGCGGTGGTCGTTGTAGAAGTAGATGCCGCCCTTGTCGTTCTCGGACCAGCCGTCGAACTGCCAGATCGACAGGTCAGAGGGACCGAGATGGTTGAGGACGACGTCGAGGATGACGGCGATGCCGTGCTGGTGGGCGTCCTTGACGAAGGCCTTGAAGGCGTCCGGTCCGCCATAGCTCGACTCGATGGCGAACGGGTGGGCCGGGTTGTACCCCCACGACTGGTTCCCGGCGAACTCGAAGACCGGCATGACATGGACAGCCGAGACGCCCAGCTTCTCGAGATAGCCGAGCCGCTGTCGGGCCTTCTCGAAGGTGCCGCGTTCGTGCCCCTCCGCGGCGAAGGTGCCGATGTGCAGCTCGTAGATGACGAGGTCGTCCCACACGGGGGTGTCGAACTCGTCGCCGGTCCAGTCGAACACGCTGTGGTCGTAGATGACGCCGTTGCCGACGGAGTTGGTGACCTGGCGCGCATACGGGTCGATCCGCCAGAGGTCGTCGCCGTCCTCACGGGCGATGACGTACTGGTACTCCTGACCCGCCTTGGCGCCGGGCACCTCGATGGACCAGTAGCCGCCCTCCTCGGCACCGAGAGGGTGGGACCGGCCGTGCCAGTCGTTGAAGTCGCCGGTGACGAACACGCCGGTGGCGTGCGGGGCCCACACACGAAAGCTCACTCCACCCTCGAACGGGACCGCCCCCATCCCGGGGCGCTGGGTGGGGGCGGCGGTCGCAGACTCGGTCACCCGCTCATTATTGAGCAGTGGCACCGTCGGACCATCTTTGCCCTGGTCCAGGTCCTGTGAGCCTGCCCGCTCGACGGATCGCCAGCGCTTTCTAGCAACCATGTTAGACATGTCAAGACAGTGGCATCGACCGAGGGGCACCAGCCCCGGCGCGGAGCACGAGTCGCCGTCGACCCTCTACGCTCGATCACATGCCTCGTCCGCATCGCGCTGCCGTCATCGAGGACGCGGTCAAGGCGCGCGTCGCCGACACGCTCACCGAGCGTGGCTGGCGGCACAAGATCATCCCCTACACCGGATACGGGTCGGCCGGCTTCCTGCGCGTGCTCGCTCGCGTCGTCTTCACCCGCACTCCCGAGGAGACCGCCGCGGCGGACGTCGAGGCGACGAGCGAGGAGCTCGAGCACGCCGACGAGGAGACCCGCGGCTGGAGAGCCTTCGTCAGCGCGCCCGCCGTCGACGTCCCGGTCGCTATCCGCTTGGGCGACCGCGAGGTGACCACGCATACCGACCGGGCCGGCCTGGTCGATCTCACCATCCGCGGCCACGGGCTGATGCCCGGCTGGCGCCGCCTCGTCCTCGAGTCGCCCCAGGCCGAGCCGGCGCACGCAGCCGTCCACGTCATCTCCTCCACCCAGCGGTTCGGCATCATCAGCGACATCGACGACACGATCCTCACGACGAACCTGCCCCGTCCGCTCGTCGCGTTCTGGAACACGTTCGTGCGATCGGAGGCCGAACGCATCCCGGTGCCGGGGATGGCGGCGATGTACCGGGACTTCATGGCCGAGCACGAGGTGCCGACGAGTATCGAGCGTGAGGAGACCGGCGCTGAGGTGCCGGTCATCTATGTCTCGACCGGCGCCTGGAACACCGCGCCGCACCTCATGCGTTTCATCCGCCGCCATGGCTTCCCACCGGGCCCCCTCCTGCTCACCGACTGGGGCCCGACGAACAGCGGCTGGTTCCGCTCCGGCCCGGAGCACAAGCGAGCCCAGCTGCGCCGAATCGCTCGCGAGCTCCCGCACATCCGCTGGATCCTCGTCGGGGACACCGGCCAGAAGGACCCCGTCCTCTACCGCGACTTCGCCGAGCACCATCCCGAGCTGGTCCGGGCGATCGCTCTGCGCCAGCTGACGCTCAAGGAGCAGGTCATCTCGCACGGTCTGCCGGTGCTCACCCCGTCGGCGTCGCGCATGGCGCGAGGGCTGGCCGAGACGCCGATCATCGAGGCGCCGGACGGATGGGAGCTCACTCGCCTCCTCGAGCCGGCCCTCGCCCGCGACATCGACCCGAGCGCTCGCCACCGCGACCTCGACTGGTTCGTCGAGTCACCTGCCCCCACCGGCGACGACCACTGAGGCCGACCGTCGCGGCTTCGGGAGAGAACCTTCACCGCTTCGGGAGAGAACCTTCACCTTCGGGAGACCACTCTTCCTTCCCGAGGCTGAACGTTCTCTCCCAGGGAGATAAAGGGGAGGATGGAGGCATGCCCGAGCTGCCCGAGGTCCAGGCCCTGGTCGACTTCCTCGCCGAGCGCGCCGTCGGGGAGGCCGTGACCGGGGTGGAGCTCGGCTCGATCACCGTCCTCAAGACGTATGCGCCTCCGCCCGAGGCCCTCGTCGGCGCGCCTGTCGAGACGGTCACCCGCCACGGCAAGTTCATCGACCTCGACTGTGGTGGAACGCATCTCATCTTCCACCTGGCCCGGGCCGGCTGGTTGCGGTGGTACGACGAGGTGCCCACGACCCGACTGAGGCCGGGCAAGTCACCCATCGCGATGCGGGTCCGCCTCACGTCCCGCCACTCGTCCCGCCTCTCGTCCCGCCACTCCGGAGGGGCCGGCTTCGACCTCACCGAGGCCGGCACGAAGAAGCGGCTCGCCGCATACGTCACCGCCGAGGCGCGCGAGGTGCCGGGGATCGTCACGCTCGGGCCAGACCCCTTCGCGGAGGAGTTCACGGAGGAGGTCTTCGCCGGGATCCTCCGGTCGCGCAACGCACAGATCAAAGGGGTGCTGCGCGACCAGTCGATCATCGCGGGCATCGGCAACGCCTACTCGGACGAGATCCTCCACGTCGCCAAGCTCTCCCCGTTCGCCCTCGCGGCGAAGCTCACCGACGACGACGTCACCCGGCTGTATGCGGCGGTCCGGGGCACCCTGGCGGCGGCGGTCCAGGCAGCGAGCGGGAGGCCGGCGGCCGAGCTCAAGGACGCCAAACGGGCCGGGATGCGCGTGCACGGTCGCACCGGCGAGGTCTGCCCGGAGTGTGGCGACGTCGTGCGTGAGGTGTCGTTCGCAGACTCCTCGCTGCAGTACTGCTCGACCTGCCAGACCGGTGGCAAGCCTCTCGCCGACAGGAGGACCTCCAAGTTCATCAAGTGAGATCTGTGCTGTCATTGACCTATGACATTTATGCAGCCCGAGCCTCCCGGCGCCCCGGCGGTCCAGATCCCCGACGATGCCGTCATGGTCGATGTCCGCGAGCAGGACGAGTGGGACCGGGGCCACGCGGTGGGCGCCATCCACATCCCCCTGGCCGACCTCCCCGCCCGGGTCGGTGAGCTGCCCGAGGTCGACGGGACCCTGCCGATCATGTGCCGCAGCGGCAACCGGTCGGGACGGGCCGTGCAGTGGCTCGTCGCCCAGGGATACGACGTCCTCAACGCCGAGGGCGGCATGCTCGCCTGGCAGGCGGCCGGCAAGCAGATGGTGAGCGACACCGGCGAGGATCCCTCCGTCCAGTGACGGCTGCCGGTCCGGGCGGTGGCCCGGGTGACGCGCAGATCCTCGCGGGGCGCTACCGCCTCGACGAGCGCATCGGCGTCGGTGCGATGGGCGAGGTGTGGCAGGCCCGCGACCTTCGGCTGCAGCGGGACGTCGCCGTCAAGCGGGTCCGGCTCGACGGACACGTCGACGCTGCGGCGCAGGCGCGCTTCCAGCGGGAGGCCGTCGCCATGGCGGGTGTCTCGCACCCGAACGTCGTCAGCGTCTACGACGCCGGCACCCACTCCGGTGACGACCAGACCGCCTACCTCGTCATGGAGCTGCTCGACGGCCCGAGCTGCGCCGACCTCATCGCCGCGCCCCGGTCCATCTCGCTCGGCGAGGTCGAGCGCATCGGCGCGGGTGTCGCACGAGGTCTCGCTGCCGCCCACTCGGCCGGGGTGGTCCATCGCGACATCAAGCCGAGCAACGTCGTCGTGAGCCGGGGCGTGCCCAAGATCGTCGACTTCGGCATCGCGCGCCTCGAGCAGGAGGCGACCTCCACCCTCACGGCACCGCAGACGGCGATCGGGACCGCCGCATACATGTCACCGGAGCAGGCCCTCGGCAAGCCGGTCGGGCCCTCGAGCGACGTGTACTCCCTCGGTGCGCTCCTGGTCGCTCTCGCAAGCGGATCGCCCCCGTTCGGCGCGGCGAACTCGCTGGCCGTCATGCGCGCCCACGTCGACGACCCGCCACCGTCGCTCGCGAGTCTGCGGGACGACGCGCCGCCCTCGCTGGTCGCGCTCGTCGACAGGATGCTCGCCAAGGCTCCCGGCGACAGACCCACGGCCGCGGACGTCGCGCACGTCCTCGAAGGCGGGACGCTGTCCACCGAGGTGATGGCCGCGGCCGGCCCGAGGGGTCAGTCCCCTCCGGGGGTGACGCGGATCCAGCCGGCCGCGACGGCCGTGTATGCGCAGCCCGCGCCGGTCCCTCCCGTCACCCCCGCAGAGCCCACCCGACGTGAGTCGACCCGGCGTTCGAGCGGTGCGCTGTGGTGGCTGGTCGCGGCCGCCCTCCTCGTCGTCGCGTTCGCCCTCGGCGCGAACGCGCTGCGCGACGGGGAGGAGACGGTGGCAGCGCCGGGGGACTCGGCGACCACACCGACCCCCACCCAGAGCGTCGTGACCCAGGTCGTCACTCCCACACGGGAGGCGACGACGGCGCCGGCGGCCCCGCCGCCGCCGGACGAGGAGGCCGATGCAGGGGAAGGCGACCTCGCCACAGTGGTGGCAGCGGTGACCGGCTCGATCGACGCCGTCGCCGACGACGAGGCGCGGGACGAGCTCATCAAACTGTGGCAGCCGGCGTCGAGCGGCCTGCAGGGCAGCAATGCGGCGGACAAGCTGCGAGAGGTGCAGCAGGAGGCCGACGACCTGTTCGACGACGAGCAGCTCACGGCCGCCGAGCGGGACGCGATCTCGAGCGGCATCGAGAACGTCATCGCGCTGCTCTAGCTCACTCGCGCGGCGAGGCCAGCGGCTCGATGACCTCCTGGATGCGCTGCGTCGCGAGGTGCACCATCACCTGGGCAGCGGGGGAGAGGGTCGCGCCGGCGCGGTGGACGATCGCCAGGGTGCCGTACTGACGCGGCTCGAGACGGACCCAGTGCGCGCCCGGCGCGAGCCGGTCGACGACCTCGCTCACCACGCCCTTGCCGACGATGGTGTCGGCGAGCCCGCGGCCGACGAGCTCCACCGCGGTCTCGACGTCCTCGACCTCGATCCGGGTCTCGGGGTTGATGCCGGCCTCGAGCACCATCCGCCGCAGGAGCGCCCGGATGGGGTCATCGGCGCGCCACGTGGTCTCGGGCATGACGAGGGGCGCCTGTGCGAGGTCGAGCGCGGTCACCGGCCGAGCCGTACGGGCCGGATCCATGGAGACATAGACCAGCTCCTCGCGAGCCACGGGGATGACCTGCAGTCCCTCGGCGGCCACCTGGTCGACCCCGATCATGGCGGCCTCGATGTAGCCACGCCGAAGGTGCTCCTCGACCTGGGTCGAGTTCTGCCCGATGAGCTCCACGCGGACCCCGGGGTGGAGCTCGAGCATGTCCGCGACGAGCTGGGCGCCCATGTAGAGCCGGGCGGTCCCGAACACCCCGAACCGAACCGTGCCGGACTCGAGAGTGCGGACGGCCCGCACCGCACGCCGGGCCTGCTCGGCGGCCCCGAGGGTGAGCTCGGCATGCGGCCGCAGCGTCTCACCCGCGGGTGTCGGCACGACGCCGCGCCCGACCCGGGTGAAGAGGTCGACACCGTAGGAGCGCTCCAGGGCCCTGACCTGCTCGGAGATCGAGGGCTGGGAGTAGCCGAGCGTCTCGGCTGCCGCGGTGAACGAACCGTGCTCGAACACGGAGAGGAAGCAGCGAAGCTGGTGCAAGGAAGCCATAGGAGAAACCTATGGCTTGTCCAGGAGAGTGCGTCTACCACTATGGCTTGTGAGGCCGGAGACTGGTGGTAGACGAGGACGTCTCCCACGTCTCACACATCACCACTCACCTCACCATGACTCACAGGAGGTCATCCCCATGTTCGCTCGCGAGTGCACCGAGTGCGGCAAGCGCATGCTCGTCTTTCCCAGCCAGATCGTCGGCCTGAAGAACACCGGCGTCGACGTCGAGCTCACCTACATGTGCTGGTGCGGCGCGGCCCAGACCTGCCACATGGACGCCAGGGGCAACCTCGTCCTCGCCGCCTGACCGCACCCACCGAACTCTCCCCACCCACTCTCGACCGGGTGGGGCGGGGGTCAGAACGACCCGGAGAGCGCCTCGACGTCCTCCTTGGTGAGGTCGGCGTTGATGGCGATCGCCGCGCGCAGGCCGTCCGCGGCTGCCTCGACGACCTGGACGTTGCCGTCGCGCAGGTTGCCGGCCACCCATACCCCCGGCACGGTGGTCCCCCGACCCCGGTCGGTCGGCACGACGACGCAGTCCTCGCCCGGCTCGTCGTTGACCTGGACTCCGAGATCGTCCAGGAGTGCTCGACGGGGGTGCGTCGTCGGCGCGACGAGGAGCGCCTGACAGGGCATCTCGCGACCGTCGGCGAACACCACGGCGGTGAGTCGGTCGGGATGCTCACCCTTGACGGCCACGACCGCGCCGTCGACGACCCGTATGCCCCGCGCGGCCAGCACGTCGAGCTGGCTCGTGTCGAGGGTGAGGGTGTCGTTGGTCAGGAGGATGACGTCGTCGGCCCACTGGAGCAGCAGGTGGGCCTCCGCGACCGCCTCCGGACCGGAGGCGAGCACGGCCACGGTCTCATCGGTGATCTCGCACCCTCGGCAGTAGGGACAGTGGAAGACCGCGCCGCCCCAGTGGTCCAGCAGCCCGTCCACCTCGGGGAGCTCATCGACCAGACCCATGGCGAGCAGGAGCCGGCGGGCGCGCACCGCTGTGCCGTCGTCGAGCTCCAGCGCGAAACGGGTGGGCCCGGCGAGCCGGTCCTCGGCGGTGTCGGCGGCGCCGGTCCCGCTGTCGACCGTCGTCGCGCGGGTCGCGCGGACCCGCTTGAGGACCCCGCCGTAGCGCTCGACCTCGGCGCGACCCAGCTCGCCCAGCTCGCTCGGTGCGAGACCGTCCCGGGAGAGGAACCCCCGCATGTGCGCGTCGAACCGGTTGCGGGGCTCGCCGGAGTCCAGGACCAGGACGTTGCGTCCGGCCTGGGCGAGGATCACCGCGGCGCTGAGGCCGGCGGCACCGGCTCCGACGACTGCGATGTCACACGTCAGGTCGGTCGTCTGCGTGGTGTCGCTCACGTCAGCAGGCTAGACCCGCCCGAGGGGCAACCTGGGCTCCAGGGCCAACCGGTCATCGCTAGTGTCAGGGGATGGGCGAGAGCTGGCCGTGGGCCGCGCACTTCGGGGCCGACGGTCCGTACTTCGCGACCGCGACCTGCGGGCTCCCGCCGCGTCAGACGTCCGAGGCCATGGCCGCCGTGCTCGACGACTGGCGGCGCGGGCGCATCACGGCGCCCGACTTCGACCCGGTCATCGCGCGCACCCGTGAGCTGTATGCGCGTCTGAACTGCGTCGATCCGGCCACCGTCGCCATCGGCCACCAGGTCTCGCCGCTCGTCGGCCTGGTCGCCGGCTCCCTGCCCGATGGGGCCGAGGTTCTCACCGCAGCAGCGGAGTTCACGAGCGTGACCTTCCCGTTCGCCGCTCATGGTGAGCGGGGAGTGCGCATCACCGAGGCACCACTCGAGGGGCTGGCCGAGGCCGTCCACGAGGGCCTCGACCTCGTCGTCGTCTCAGCGGTCCAGTCCGTCAACGGTGCGATCGCCGATCTCGACGCGATCGCGCAGGCGGCGGACGAGCATGACGTGGACGTACTCGTCGACCTCACCCAGGCCGTCGGCTGGCTGCCCGTCGACGCAGGCCGCTTCGCCTACACGGTGTGCGGCGCATACAAGTGGCTGCTCTCTCCCCGGGGGACGGCCTTCCTCACCGTCCGGGAGGACCGGATGCACAGCCTCATCCCCGGCCAGGCCGGCTGGTACGCGGGCAAGCGGCCGTGGGACTCGATCTACGGGCTGCCGCTGCGGCTCGCCGAGGATGCCCGGAGGTTCGACGTCTCACCCGCGTGGTTCTCGTGGGTCGGCACGCACGCTTCGCTGGCCTTCCTCGACGAGGTCGGGCAGGACGCGTGTCACCGGCACGCGCTGGCCGTGGAGGCGGCGTTCGCGTCTGCGGCGGGACTGGATCCGGGCCCGAGCGCCATCCGATCTCTCGTCGCCGACGAGTCGGTCACAGAGCTGATGGCTGCGGCGGGCGCCGTCGGGAGCGTGCGCGGCGGCCGGCTGCGGCTCTCCTTCCATGTCAACAACACGGTCGCGGAGGGCGAGCGGCTCGGGCGGTTGCTCCGCGGCCACGTCCACGACTGACCGAGCTCCGCGACACACGCCTGGCAATAGGGCGGTTCGTCCCGGCCCCGACCGGAACGAACCGCCCTATTGCCAGGTCGGTGCACACGTTCCCCTGGGGCCTCTCACTCGTAGACGAAGCGCTGGTCGCCAGGGTGCAGCCAGGTGAGCGCCTCCCGCAGTCGGTCGCGCCAGTTCTCCCAGTTGTGGCCGTCGCGCGCCTCGCGGTAGCGGACATCCATCCCCGCCTCACGGAAGACGGTCGCCATCGACCGGTTCGGTGTGATGAGCGGTTCGTACATCCCGCAGGACTGGTAGATGCGCTCGGTCACCCGCCGTGGCTTGGCGCGATAGCCGTTGACGAACTTCACGACCGGGTCGAACACCGCACCGCCGCCGTGGTCGAAGGCGATGTCGGTGAAGACCATCGACGCCGACTGGAGCAGCAGCGAGCCGAAGACATCCGGATAGCGCACGGCGGTCGAGAGTGAGGCGATGCCGCCGAAGCTCGACCCCATGAGGGTCCGGCCGTTCGGTGCCCCGAGGAGCGGGTACCGCTCGGAGAGGTACGGCACGAGCTCGCGCGCGACGAAGCGGGCATGCGGTGCGTGGTTGGCGTACTCGACGAGCCGGTTCCCAGGGGGGATGAAGGCGACGACGAGGTCGGCGATCTCGCCGCGATGGATGAGGTTGTCGAGGACGTTCTTCATCGAGGCGTACTGCAGGTAGTCCTCGCCGTCGTGGACGATGAGCAGAGGGTGGTGCACGAGCGGGACGAAGCGAGCCGGCACATACACCGTGAACGGCACGTGCCGTCGAAGCGCCTTGGACTGGATGCCGTCGTCGACGAGCTCACCCGGGCGGGTCTCGGAGTCGGGCAGGGTCCACTCGGGCACGCGATAGCCGGTCGCCGCGCAGACCGAGCTCGTCCCGAACGGACCGTGCGCGAGCCTGGGGTTGAGCGGGTCGTTGACGTGGGACTCGCGGGACTCGCCGCGGACGATCTCGAACTGGTACTCGACGCGCGACTCCGGCGGCATGTCGATCGAGACGTACCAGAGCGAGGTCTCCGGTATGCGGTGCATCGTGAGCGGGTCCGGCAGCCCGAGCACCCGGTGCCGGACGAGCACCTCGTCGGCGTCGCCCACCCAGAGGAAGGTCGCGCGAGACCCCTCGACGACCGGTGAGCCGTGCGTGTCGACGAAGCGCGTGGCGCGGGCCTGGTCGACGGGACGCTCGAGCAGCCGGTTGATCGCGAGCCGGGTCACGACGCGCCGTCCTTCTGGGCGTGCGCGGCTGCCTCGTCGGCTCGCTCCTCGCCGATGGTGCTGATCGCGCCGTCCCGGGTGACGACGAGGGCCTCGTCCGGGAGCCCGCCGTCCTCGCCCACGGGGACCCTGCTCCCGTCGTCGAGCAGGAGGACCCGGGCGGGGGCGAAGCGATGGGCGATGACGCGGTTGCGGACGGGATCGTCGAGGTGGATCCGGCGTCGGGCGTGCGGCATGGCGACGACGCCGCGAGCCCTGCCGAGGCCGCGATCCCAGACCTCGGAGGCGCGTACCCCCTCGGGGCCCTTGTCATGGTAGAGCACGATGAGGTCGGTGAGCACCATCGCCCCAGCGGACCAGCCGATGACCGGCAGCTCGGCGGCCGGCTCGACGGAGAACAGTCGCAGGCAGCGCATGAGCATCGAGACGTGACCACCCGCGATCGCGAGCAGCGCGGCACCGGACATCGCCTCGCCGACCTCGTGGCGGTGTTGGGCGATCACCTCGGAGGTGTCGACCCCGCCCTCGGCGCGAAGCTCGCCCTCGAGCTCGGCGAGCACCCAGAGGTACCAGGCGTCGATGTCGCGTACCGACTGCAGCCCCGCCCGCAGCGACGAGTCGACGAGGTCCTCCCGTGCGGTGCGGCGCATCGTCGCGTACACCGTCTCGAGGGCGTCCCGGAGGCGCAGGACATAGAGGCTGCTCGCCTCGTCGACGGCGCGGTTGTAGGCGCTGGCCGCCGCGGCGAACCCACGGTCATGCCGGATGACACGGCCGAGACGGGTGAAGAGATGAAGGTTGCGGCTGCGCCCCCCGAAGACGTCGTCGAGCTCGGCATCGTCCTTCTCGCGGTCCCGCCACCCCGCCGTCACCGTGACGACCGGGCCCTCGGGGGCGACCTCGTCCGCGACCGCTCCCGCCGTCATGCGGAAGCGCTGTGGGCCGAGCAGGACGGTCTTCATCACCCGGCGTGGACGTGGATCGTCCGGCCGACGTCGTCGAGCATCGCGCGCAGCACGTCGTAGTCGGGATGCCGCATCCGGACGTAGGCGTTGGCCACGTACCCCGCATCCACTCCCTGGGTCGGGGTGCCCGGCCCAGGCAGGTGGGAGTCGAGGACCCACTCACCATGGCGGGAGAACACCTCCTCGACACCGGTGTAGCCGCGGATGTGTCCGTCGCTGTCCGGGCGCAGGGCGACGATCCCGGCCGAGTAGGCCCGGGACAGCGGTCGCTCGGTCGACCCGTGCACGACGGCGTGGGCCCACTCCCGGTAGACGTCGACCTCGTTGGCAGCGGAGTACAGGTCCCAGCAGCCGACGCCCGGCGGTCGGCAGCCGATCTCCGAGAAGCGCAGCCCCTTGGGGCCGAAGAACCACTCCATGTGGGTGGCGGAGGTGCCGATGCCCAGCACATCCGAGACGCGCTGCCCGAGCGCGCGCACCTCGGCGTAGAAAGGGGAGTCGTCCAGACGGTTGGTCGCGACGAACTGCGGTGAGATCGAGCGGTGCCGCATCGCCTCGAGGACGTTGGGGTAGTAGTGGCTGACCCAGTCGTGCGTGGTCCGTCCGTCGACCGCGATCGTGTCGTAGAAGCCCTCGTGTCCCTCGACGAACTCCTCCACGGCGATGCTCGGCGTGTCCTCGAAGGCGGCGAGGGCACGCTCGAGCTCGATGTCGCCCTCGACCTTGACCGTGCCCTGCGCCCCGGCCCCGGCCCGGGGCTTGAGGATGAGCGGATACCCGACCTTGCGGGCGAAGTCGCGCACCTCCTCGGCGCTGTCGGCGGCCGTGCTCGCGGCGGTCGGGACGCCGGCCGAGCGAAGCACCTCCTTCATCGACGGCTTGTCGCGGCAGAGCCACGTCGTGCGCACGGACGTCCCCGGAATGCCCCGCTGCTCGCGGACCCGGGCGGCGGCGAGCTGGTGGCTCTCGACGGTCGCCTCGAGCGCATCGACCCACCTCAGTGACTCGGCCCACCGCACCGCGGCGTCGAGCTGGTGGACGTCAGTGACGTTGTCGACCTTGTAGTAGCCGACGAGCGCATCGCGGACGTCGTCGTCGAGCCACTCCTCGGGGGTCTCCCCGACGCCGATGACCTCGGCACCCACGTCGCGCAGCGCGTGCACGAACCGACGTTGGTTCCGCGGGAACGACGGCTCGACGAAGACGATGTTCACCGTCCGAGCCTAGCGTCGGCCCGGTCTCCGCGGCCGGACCCGTCAGGCAGGGGTATGCGCGCGCACCCAGTCGACGACGTCGCCGATGACCTCGTCCCGGTTGGTCTCGTTGAACACCTCGTGACGCGCCTGCGGGTAGAGCCGCACCGTGACGTCGGTGAGCCCGGCATCCCGGTAGCGCCGGCCGAGCAGCTCGATGAGCTGTCCGCCGCCAGCGAGCGGATCGGCGTCACCCGAGACGAGAAGCAACGGCAGGTCGGAGCGGATCGCTGCGAGCGCCTCGGGGTTCGCGAGTCGCCCGACGTGGGAGAAGAGGGCCGGCATGGTCGCCGGCGGGGTGTCGAAGCCGCAGAGCGGATCGGCGACGTAGGCATCGACCTCGGCCTCGTCGCGGGAGAGCCACTCGTAACCCGTTCGGTGCTCGAAGCCGGCGTTGAAGGCCTCGAGCCCGGCCGGCTCCGAGGGCTCCGCGAGGCTCGCCGCAAGAACGTCGAGCGCGGTCGAGCCGGAGAGGACCACCCCGGTGTACTGGTCGGAGTGGTCGAGCAGCGCGGACTGGGTGGCGAACGAGCCCATCGAGTGCGCGATGAGGAAGAGCGGCAGACCCGGGTGCCGCTCCTTCAGGGAGGCTCCGAAGTCGACCAGGTCGCCAAGGAGGCCGTCCCAGCCGGGTGCGCCGAAGTCGCCTGGGGTGTCGGTGATCGACGCGCCGTGTCCGCGGTGGTCGATGGCGGCGACGACGTAGCCGGCGTCGGTGAGGGCCTCGGCGACCCGTGCATACCGGGCGGAGTGCTCAGCCAGGCCGTGCGCGACCTGGACGAGACCGCGGGGGGACTCGAGGTCGGCTCCCCAGGTGTAGCTCGCGAGCGAGAGGCCGTCATGAGTGGAGGTGAAGGTACCGGAGCGGTGAGTCATCCGCCGAGCATGGCACGCATCGGTCGCCGGTGGCCGAGTTGGCTGGGCCGGAAG
Organism: Dermatophilaceae bacterium; assembly: GCA_046260445.1. Taxonomy (GTDB): domain Bacteria; phylum Actinomycetota; class Actinomycetes; order Actinomycetales; family Dermatophilaceae; genus F2B08. Next base: position 19,170 of record JBHEPF010000130.1, read on the forward strand.
GACTCCCTAGGTTAGAGGGGTGAGCACCTTGGTCCACGGTCCGGTGGATGATCCGCATGCGGTCGCCACGGAGGCGGTGCTCGAGCGCCTGCAGGTCGACGAGGACGGGCTGAGCGACGGTGAGGCCGCCCGCCGGCGTCGCGAGGCCGGGCCGAACAGGCTCCCGGAACCCGAACGCGACCACCCGGTGATCCGGTTCCTCCGGCACTTCCATGATGCGCTCATCTACGTCCTCATCGGGGCGGCGGTCGTCACGACGATCCTCGGGCACTGGATCGACACCGGTGTCATCGTCGCCGTCGTCGTGCTCAACGCCGTGATCGGGTTCATCCAGGAGGGCCAGGCCGAGAATGCACTCCAGGGCCTGCGGTCGATGCTCTCCAGCCAGGCCCGGGTGCAGCGGGACGGTGAGTGGCGCCAGGTCCCCGCCGACGACCTCGTGCCCGGTGACATCGTCCGTCTCGCGGCCGGCGACCGAGTCCCGGCCGATGTCCGGCTTCTCGCAGCCACGAACCTGGCGATCGAGGAAGCCGCGCTCACGGGGGAGTCGGTGCCCACCCACAAGTCCCCGCCCCGGGTGGACCGGGACAGCCAGCTGGGCGACCGCTCCCCGATGGCCTACTCGGGGACCCTCGTCACGGCCGGCACCGGGGTGGGGGTCGTGACGGCCACGGGGACGCACACCGAGATCGGCCGGATCAGCACCATGCTGTCCGAGGTCGAGACTCTTGCGACACCGCTGACCCGGCAGATGAACCGCTTCGGCGTCATCCTGAGCATCGCGATCGTCGGGCTCGCCGTGCTCCTCTTCGCCATCGGCTGGTTCGTTCGGGACTACACCCTCGTCGAGGTGACGATGGCTGCGATCGGGTTCGCGGTGGCGGCCATCCCGGAGGGGCTGCCGGCGATCCTCACGATCACCCTGGCTCGCGGCGTGCAGCTCATGGCACGTCGCAACGCGATCACGCGCCGACTCGACGCCGTCGAGACGCTGGGCTCGGTGACGGTGATCTGCTCGGACAAGACCGGGACGCTGACCAAGAACGAGATGACGGTGCAGCGCGTGGTCACCGCGGCGGGGGAGTATCGGGTGGAGGGGGTCGGCTACGCCCCTCATGGCCGCATCATCCGGCAGGACGACACAGGTGACGCGACGGATGTGGACCCGACGGAGCTGACGGCCCTCGCCGATGTGGCCGGTCGCTGCAACGATGCTCAGCTCCGGGACGAGTCGGATCGGTGGCGGCTCGTGGGAGAGCCCACCGACGGGGGCCTGCTCAGCTTCGCTCTCAAGGCGGGGTTCGACGCGAGCGTCGGCGAACGTGTGGCCGAGCTCCCCTTCGACTCCGAGAACAAGCTGATGGCGACCCTCGACCGGGTCGACGGTGGCCTGACGATCCATCTCAAGGGCGCACCGGACCACATCCTCGATCGCTGCGCCGCCCAGGGCACCGAAGGGGCGCCCCTGGACCGGGCGGCGTGGGAGCAGTGGACCACGGAGCTGAGCGGCAAGGGGCTGCGGGTCCTCGCCGGTGCGGTCAAGGCGATGCCACCGGATACCGACCACGTGGATATGGAGACGATCGACGACGGGGGCTTCCGGCTCCTCGGGCTCGTCGGTCTGCTCGACCCTCCTCGGCCCGAGGCCGTCGAGGCGATCGCCGAGTGTCAGGAAGCCGGGATCCGCGTCGTGATGATCACCGGTGACCACGTGGGCACGGGGCGGGCCATCGCCGACCAGATGGGCATCCGGGTCGACCGGGTCGTCTCCGGCACCGAGGTTGACAGCGCCGACGACGACGAGCTTCGAGAGATCGTTGCCGACGCCGACGTGTTCGCGCGCACCTCCCCTGAGCACAAGCTGCGGATCGTCACCGCCCTACAGGCCCGGGGCGAGGTCGTCTCGATGACCGGCGACGGCGTCAACGACGCGCCCTCCCTCAAGCGCGCCGATGTCGGGGTGGCCATGGGGATCAAGGGCACCGAGGCGACCAAGGAGGCCTCGGAGATCGTCCTCGCCGACGACAACTTCGCCTCGATCGCCCGGGCGGTGCGAGAGGGGCGCACGATCTACGACAACCTGCGCAAGTCGGTTGCGTTCATCCTTCCGACGAACGGCGCTCAGGGTCTGGTCATCCTCGGTGCCGTGCTCGTCGGCGCCGTGCTCCCGCTGACCCCGTTGCAGGTGCTGTGGGTCAACATGGTCGTGGCCGTCACCCTGGCCCTGGCGCTCGCCTTCGAGCCGGCTGAGCCAGGGCTGATGTCTCGCCCTCCTCGCGACCCGAGGGAGTCGTTGCTCGACCGGGCCGCCGTCGTGCGGATCATCTATGTCTCACTCCTCCTCGGCGGGGTGGCGACCGCGGTGTTCGCCCTCGAGCGGGCGGCCGGTGTGGAGCTCGAGGTCGCCCGGACATCCGCTCTCACCACTCTGGTCATCGCGCAGGCGTTCTACCTGCTCAACATGCGGTTCCTCGCGACGAGCAGCCTGCGCGTCGAGCTGTTCACGACCAACCGGGTGGCGTGGGTGAGCATCTCGGTTCTCATCGTCCTGCAGCTCCTCTTCGTCTACACACCCGCTCTGCAGACGGTCTTCGACGCCGCGCCTCTGCAGCCGGTGCACTGGCTCGTCGCGGTCGGCGCCGGGGTGGTGGTCTTCCTCCTCGTCGAGGCCGAGAAGGCTCTCACCCGCTGGTGGGGCGGGCGGGCCCCTGTCGTCACAGGTGCTTGAGCGCCTCGCGCCGGGAGAGTGCAGACAGCTCGGGGCGGGCAGCGACGAACGTGCGAACCCAGGCCGGGTCGGTCCGCGCGTAGTCGCGCAGCGCCCATCCGATCGCTTTGCGGGAGAAGAAGTCCGGGTCCATGAGGTTGGGCTGGATGAGTTCGCTCAGCAGCGCCGGGTCGGTCCGGTCCTTCGCTCCGACCTGGGCGAGGATCGCCGCTCGGCGGACCCAGAGTGACCGGTCCCGTGACCACCGCCGAAGTGTGGGCGCGATCTCGCCCGGCCAGCCGAGGAGGAGATCGCGCACCTCGTGGGTGGCGATGCTGTCGACGACGTCCCACCAGGCGCCGTCGCGGATGAGGTCCTCGAGGAGGGGCAGCACCTGCGGGTCCCGCCACGTGCGGTAGTGGCGGTGGGCGAGGAGGGCGAGCGCCGCATACCAGTGCTCGCGGTGGGTGGCGTGCTTCCACAGGTGCCGTACGGTCCGCTCCCACTCGCTGCGCTCAGCGATCCGGTACGCGGGATCGGCCAGCACCGGACGCACGGCCTGGCGCAGGACCGGGCTCGTGAGCCCGAGGTAGGGCAGCCGCGACTTCATGTAGCGCTGCTGACCCACCGCGCGCTCGGGGTCGGCCCGGGCGGCCAGGGCGACGTCGATCGCCGGGACAAGATCACCCCCCGGGGTGGTAGCGGGCAACGGTCGCATGAGTGCAAACTAGAGGTGATCTGGACGAACGTGCTTGATAAGAGTCCAGGTCACGGGAGGTATGGACGTGGCCATCAGGACCGAGAGTGTCATAGAGCGCTGGCGTAGCCTGTGGGAGCAACGGGGGCGGGGCTGGGATCTCGATCAGCCCGAGGGCCGGATCGAGGAGGAGTCCCCTCCGTGGGACTACGAAGAGCTCGTTCGCCATGAGCTCGGCTTCGCCGGGTCGGCGCTCGACCTGGGGACCGGGCGCGGTGAGTTCCTCAGTTCGCTCGAGGACGACCTCCCCGTCGAGATGCACGCGACCGTGAGGTGTGCGGTGGATGTCCCTCTCGCTCGGGAGGCCCTCGCGCCGTTGGGCGTCGAGATCCGGGAGCATGACGCTCTCTCCGGCGATCCGCTCCCCTTCCCCGACGCCTGCGTCGATGTCGTCCTGAGTCGACATGAGCCGTTCATGGCGGTCGAGGTGGCGCGGGTGCTCCGCCCGGGGGGATGGCTCGTCGCCCAGCAGCTCGAGGAGCATCACCTCGGCGATCGTACGGAGA
>JBHEPF010000149.1:0-25078 GCA_046260445.1 Dermatophilaceae bacterium
CCGACGAGGTCGATCTTCATGATCACCGTCGTGGACCACGTCAGGCCCTGGTTGATCCCGAGCAGCACATTGGCGAAGATCACCCAGCCCCAGTTCGGTGCCCAGATCAGCAGCAACGGCACCGGGATCGCGAACAGCCACCCCGCGATGAGGACCGGCTTACGGCCGTAGCGGTCCGACCACGCCCCGGCGAAGTAGTTAGCCGTCGCCTTGGTGATCCCGAACGCCGCCACGTAGGTGAAGATAAACGTGTACCCGGTCAGCCCGAACTCCTGCTCGGCGAGCAACGGCAGAACCGTCTGCTGCTGGCCGACCATCCCCCCGACGAGCGCGTTGATCGCCACGAGAAGCGCGAACTGGGCTGCGTTCTGGCGCAGTCCGAGGGTGGCCGGGTGCCTCTGGGCGGCTGAGCCGGGGTCGCTCATTCGATGACGGTCAGTCGTCGCGGTCGCCGAGCCAGGTGAGTGCGCGCCGGAGCGAGGCCTGCCAGTCGTCGACCGCACCGGCCTCGACCCACAGCTCGTGCAGCTCGTTCTCGTGCGGACGGAGCGCGCGGCGCAAGGCCTGACGGGCGAGCTCCACGAGCTCGGTGTCGATCTGGTCCGCGCTCACCTGGGCGGTCCACTCGGGACGGTCGGGTTCGTCCACGGCGGCCGTCGGGTTGAGGACGGCACCGATGAAAGCGGCAGCGGCTACGGCCTCGCTCACGTCCGGACCCTCGAGGTAGTCACCGGAATGGGCCACGTGCTCGAGTGGGCGGGCGAGCTTTCCGAGCCGGACCGGCCTGCCGGACTCCTCGATGTCACCGAGGAAGTCGAGCGCCTCGTCACTCTCGAACGGACCGACTCCCCAGGCTGACATCGCTACACCTTCCTCGCATCACGAACCGCCGACGGCCCAACGCTATCGGTGCGGTCCGGGGTGTGCCGGTGAGGGGACGCTCAGGCGGGTTCGGCGATGACGACGTAGTTGGCCACCCGGTGTCCGTCACCGCGGAATCCGTAGGCGTCGTCGCACGTGATGATCGCCAGTCGCCGTACCGAGGAGTTGGGTCCCCACACGGCCTGATCGGTGGTGAGCTTGTTCTTGTCGACGACTCCGGCACGCACGACCCTGAAGGTGCGAGACGCCCCGTCCGTCCCCGCGATCTCGACCCGGTCGCCCACGCGCACCTTGGAGAGGTTGGCGAAGACGTCCGATCGGCCGCCGACGACGACGTGCCCGGCGATTACCGAGGTGCCCACAGCGCCGGGGGAAACCCGGTTGTAGCCGGTGAACCACATGACGGTCCCCGCAGGCGGGTTGATCTTGCCGCCTCGCAGGCCTTCGGCGTGCAGCCCGGCCCGCAGGGAGATCCCCGGTATGCGCAGCGTGGCTCCCGTGGACATCCTCGCCGCCGGTCGTGGGGGCGGCTCGGCCGTGACCGGTGCCGCCCTGGCCGGTGCCGCCCTGGCCGGAGTGGAGGCCTGGGTGGGCGTGGAGGCCTGGGTCGGTGTCGAGTCCTCGCTGGGCGTTTCGGTCGGCTCGCTCGCGGTGGGCTTCGCCGACGGAACCGTCAGGGAGTCGTCGATGAACGAGTTCGAGGGGGCCAGCGTGGACAGCGTCCGCGTGGAACTCGAGGTGGTGGTCGGAGCGGATGCCTCCGACACGGCGTCGGCGCCGCGCTGGATCCCCAAGAGGACCAGCGCGGCGCCGACGAGTGCGACGAGCGCGCCCACGAGGAGTGGGCGACGCTGCATCAGTGGTCGGCGGACTGACGACGACGGTTCAGCGCGAGAGCGCTGGCCGCCGCGAGAAGGGCCGCCGCACCGGCGAAGAGGCCGAGCTGGCTTGAGTCACCGCCGGCCGGGCGGTCGGTCTCGACGACCGGACCGGTGACAGGCTTGGTCATGGTCGGCGTGTGCGTCGCTGTCATGGTCGGCGTGGGCGTCGCGGTCATGGTCGGCGTGGGCGTCGCCGTCATGGTCGGCGTGGGCGTCGGGACGTCGGCAGGCGGGCACTCATCCACACTTGGCTCGGGGCCGCCATCGTCCACGGCGAGCACGTACGACCGGCCTTGCGCGTCGTTGAAGTAGTCTCCTACTTCGGCACCGGAGACGGCGTTCTCCGACACCGAGATCGGGTTCTGTCCCGTTTGCAGCCGCTCGTCGTCACCCGGGGTTCCGACGTACTTGCAGACCCACACCTTGAGGGGCTGGTGGTCGTCGGCGAAGGCCAGGCCGGCGGAGCCGAGGGTGAGCGCTGCACCGGCGGCGACAGCCGCGAGCGAGCGGAGGATGGTGGAAGGCATGACAGGACCTCTCTGACTCTGGCAGGGCCGACGCGATGGGTGCGAAGCCCTTACCGCTGTATCCGGGTGCGCGGTAGATGAGCGCTACTCGCATTTTATTGCGAGGGGATGTCGGAAGGGAGGAATAGGCGATCGTTCCCTATCGCATTCATAGAACTATCGTCCGTACGGCTGACCCGCGGAGATACTTCTGTGACAGATTATGCAGACGATACAGATGATGCGGTGCACCCGCTGCTATGCGGGCTCGGCGATGACGACGTAGTTGGCCACCCGGTGCCCGTCACCGCGGAAGCCGAAGGCGTCGTCACACGTGACGATCGCGAGCCTTCGCACCGAGGAGTTCGAGCCCCACACGGTCTGGTCCCTGGTGAGGTCGTCCTTGTCGACGACCCCGGCGCGCACGACCCGGAACGTACTCGTCGTCCCGTCCGTGTCGGCGAGCTCGACCCGGTCGCCGACGCGCACCCTGGACAAGTCGGCGAAGACATCCGAGCGTCCGCCTGCGACGACGTGTCCGGCGATGACCGAGGTGCCCACGGAACCGGGAGCAACGCGGTCGTAGCCGGTGAACCACATGACCGTGCCGGCGGGCGGGTTGATCTTTCCGTCACGCAGACCTTCGGCGTGCAGTCCGGCGCGCAGGCCGATTCCCGGAATGCGGAGGATCGACCCCGTGGAGAGGCTGGTCGACGGAGGCGGGGGCGGCTCTGCCGTGGCCGGTGACGCGCCGGTGGCCTCGGTTGCTGTCACGGTGTCGGTGGGCGACGTGCTCGTCGGGGAGACGGGGGGCGTCGCGGTCGGACTCGAGGTGGTGGTCGGACCGGACGCCTCCGACACGACGTCGGCGCCGCGCTGGACCCAGAAGAGGATCAGCGCGGCGCCGACGAGTGCCACGAACGCGCCCACCAGGAGTGGGCGACGCCGCATCAGTGCTCGGCGGACTGACGACGGCGGTTCAGCGCGAGCGCACCAGCGGCGGCCACGAGGACACCTGCACCGGCGAACAGTCCGAGCTGGCTCGAGTCACCGCCGGCCGGACGGTCCGTCTCGACGACCGGACCGGTGACAGGCGTTGTCACGGGCGTGGTGACCGGGGTCGTCACGGGCGTGGTGACAGGCGTGGTGACCGGGGTCGTCGGCGTGGGCTTCTTGACGTCAGAGGTGCAGACGATCACGTGCGAGTTGCCTGCGGTGGAGTGAGAGAGCTCCCAGCCGGGCTCGGGGTCGAAGTACACCTCGTGAGCCGCCTCGCCTGCACCGCCCTTGAGGACGAGAAGCGACCAGTAGGTGTTATCCGACGGCTGGGGGGGAACCACGAACGGGTCGGCAGGGTCCTCGTCCTTGACGCACGTGGCGACGATCTTGTATTCCTCGAGCAGCCAAGCCTCCCAGGCCTTAGGTTTGTTGAGTTTCTTGTCGAACGGCAGCGTCAGGTTGGGGTCGGGGTCGATGTGCCCGTCGGCGAAGGCGACGCCGACGGGAGCGAGGGTGAGCGCTGCGCCGGCGGCGACGGCCGCGAGCGAGCGGGTGATGGTGGAGCGCATGGAAAAGCCTCTCAAGGTCATGGGGCCGACGTCGACGATGACGGGCCGGGTTGATGCTGGCAGGGCGCACTCAGAGTCGAGTACTAGTGCGAACTATAGGCACCCCGGGCCCTCGACACAGCCCCTTGACCATATCGCCACGCCCGTTTTCAGCAAGATCAGCCGGACGGCTGACCCTTGTGTGACGGGGGTGAACAATGGGGCAGAAGTGCTTGAACATCGCACCTCACGGGTGTGTGCACGAACGGCTCCATCGCCAGGTCGGTGCACCAGAATGGCGACTGTGAGCACCGACGACACGCAGAACCGCCAGCAGGTCTGGGACGAGCGATACTCCGCGCCCGAGCGGGTGTGGAGCAGCGGCCCCAACGAGCACGTCGCCCAGATCGTGTCGCCCTTCGAACCAGGCACGGCCGTCGACCTCGGTGCGGGCGAGGGCCGGCACGCGATCTGGCTCGCCGAGCGTGGCTGGCAGGTCACGGCCGTCGACTTCTCCGAGGTCGGCCTCGACCGCGGACGTCGGGAGGCGGCCGAGCGCAGCATCCACGACCGGATCAACTGGGTCCCCGCCGACGTGACCACCTGGACCCCACCGGGCGGACACCGGTTCGCCCTGGTGCTCATCGCATACCTCCACCTGCCGGAGGACGTCTTCAGCGGGGCGGCCTCCTGGGTGGCACCCGGAGGGCATCTCGTCGTCGTCGGCCACTCGCTTCGCAACCTCACCGAGGGGGTCGGCGGGCCGCAGGACCCGGCCCTGCTGAACACGCCGGACCAGCTGCGCGAGAAGGCCGCCGGTCTCGAGATCCTGCGCTGCGAGGAGGTCGAGCGCGCCACCGACAAGGGCGGCAAAGCCATCGACGTCGTGCTCGTGGCCCGCCGCGCCGGCTAAGCGTCCGTCAGCGCACACAGCGCCTCGAGCGAATCGCTCAGCTCGTCACTCACGTGCACGGTCGCCAGGTCCGCTCCCCTGGCCAGGTGCCGGGTCAGGATCACGACGGGTATGCCTCGGGCGGCTGCCCGTCGCACGAACCGCAGGCCGCTCATCACCGCGAGCGAGCTGCCGAGCACGAGCATCGCTTCGGCCTCCTCGGTGAGCGCGTAGCAGCGCTCGACCCGGTCCTTGGGCACCGACTCGCCGAAGAAGACGACGTCGGGCTTGAGGGTGTCCCGACCGCAGGTGAGGCAGACCGGAGGCACGAACCGTGCGACGTCGAGCTCGTTCAAGGAGATGTCGCCATCGGGGCGGATCTCATCGCTGTCGACGGCGAACCCGGGGTTGGCCTCGTGCATCCGTCGGTCGAGCTCGGCGCGGCTGCCCCGCTCGCCGCAGGTGAGGCAGACGACATCGGCGAGCGCACCGTGCAGCTCGATGACGTCGCGGGTGCCGGCCTCCTGGTGCAGGCCGTCGACGTTCTGGGTGATGACCTCCGTGACACGACCGGCGCTCTGGAGCCGGGACACGGCGTGGTGGCAGGCGTTGGCGCGAGCCTCGGTGAAGCGCTGCCAGCCGATGAACGAGCGCGCCCAGTAGCGCTGCCGCGCCTCGCTCGACCCGACGAACTCGGCGTACTGCATCGGCTGCACCCGGCGCTGACCGTCCGGGCCGCGATAGTCAGGGATCCCGGAGTCGGTGCTCATCCCCGCGCCCGTGAGGACGAGCGCCGGCCGCGCGCCGAGGATCTCGGCGGCACGCTCGATCTCGTGGGCGATCCCGGGGACGACTCCGGAGGCGATGGACACGGCCACCAGTATGCGGTGACGTGCAGGGAGCGGGCGCGTGACGCATACACTCTGCCGTTGTGAACCTGCTCGACGCCGCACTCGTCGTCATCGGACTGGTGCTGCTCGTCGGCGGCGGCGAGGGGCTCGTCCGCGGCGCCTCCGCGATCGCCCGACGACTCGGCCTCTCACCGCTCGTCGTCGGTCTCACGATCGTCTCGGTCGCGACCTCCTCCCCCGAGCTCGCCGTGTCCGTCATCGCCACCCTCAACGGGCAGCCCGAGCTCGCCGTCGGCAACGTCGTCGGCAGCAACATCGCCAACGTCCTGCTCATCCTCGGCCTCTCGGCGCTCGTTCTGCCGCTGCTCGCGCGGCGGCGCCTGGTCAAGCTCGACGTGCCGTACATGGTCGCGCTGTCGGTGCTGCTCCTCGTGCTGGCCCTCGACGGCGGGATCTCGCGCTGGGAGGGGCTGCTGCTCATCGGCCTGTTCGTCGGACACATGGTGTTCTCCGTCGTCACCGGCCGCAAGGAGGAGCCCGACGCCGGCACCGAGGACGACCCGCTGCCCGGGATGGGGCGAGCCGTCCTCTTCGTCGCCGTCGGTGTCGGCCTGCTCGTCCTCGGCTCGCAGCTGCTCGTGCGCGGGGCCAGCTCGATCGCCAGCGCGCTCGGGCTGAGCGACCTCGTCATCGGCCTGACGGTCGTGGCCATCGGCACCTCGCTGCCCGAGCTCGCGGCTTCCATCATCGCCGTCCGCAAGGGCGAGCGTGACCTCGCCATCGGCAACGTCGTCGGCAGCAACATCGCCAACATCGGCCTCGTCCTCGGCGTCCCCTCCATCCTCGGGAGCGCGGGCCTGCCCATCCCGAGCGCGGCGATCGCGTTCGACATCCCGCTCATGATCGCCACCTCGTTCGCACTGCTGCCGATCGCGTTCACCGGGTTCATCATCAAGCGCTGGGAGGGCGGGCTCTTCCTCGCGCTCTACCTGTCCTACATGGCCTATCTCGTGCTCTGGGCCACCGACCACGACGCGCTCGACGGGTTCACGTTCGTCATGAGCCTCTTCGTCCTGCCGATCATCGCGCTGACGCTGCTGCTCATCGTCGCCTACGAGTTCGGGTTGCGCACTGGGCGGACGCAGGGACGCGCCGAGGAGCCCGACCGGCAGCGTTGACCGCCGTCAGATGAGCGTGATGACCTGTACCACGACGATCTTGACGACCATGGCGACCGGGTAGACCAGCGCATACCCGAGGGCGACCCGGGGGTCGAATCCGGTGGCGGCGTTGGCGTGCGCGAGGATCGCCGGCTGGGTCTGTGAGCCGGCGAGGATCCCGGCCACCCGTGGGCCGCTCTGCTCGAGAACGCGTTGCCCGACGACGAGCAGGACGGCGGCGTGGAGCGTCGTGAGGATGAGCCCGACGAGCAGCAGCTTCAGGCCCAGGGGGCTCGAGACGGCGTCGATGAAGGCCGACCCCGCCCGGCCGCCCGCATACGCGAGGAAGAGGAGCAGCCCGAGCTGGGTGAGGGTCTCGGCGGCCTGGTGCGGGAGCGTCCACACGATCGGTCCGCTGCGCTGGGTGCGGCCCAGGACCAGGCCGACGAGCAGCGGCCCGGCCGCCTGACCGAGCTCGAGCGGGCCGAGCCCGGGGATGTGGAACGGCACCGCACCGAGGAGCAGGCCGAGGGCCAGCCCGATGGCCAGGCCGAGCGGGTTGATGTCGGAGGTGCCGTGGTCGCTGTCGCCGAGGTACTGCGCCACCTGCGACATGTGGTCGCGCGGCGCAGCGACCCGGATCCGGTCCCCCGCCTGGAGGATGAAGTCGTCGGACGCGAGGAAGTCCTGGTCGGCCCGGCGCACGCGCGTCGCCCGGGCGCCGAAGCGCTCCAGCAGGTGCAGGTCGGCGACGGTGTAGCCGAAGAACTTACGCTGCGACAGCACGATCCTGCGGAAGTCGAGCTCGGTGCGGTCCAGCTCGAGGCGCTTGTCGCTGGGCTGCCCGAGCTGCTTGGTCAGGTGCGCCAGGGCGGTCTCCGGGCCAACCGCGTGGAGCAGGTCCCCCGGGCGCAGCACCGTCGCACCGTCGGCGATCCGCACGACGCCGTCCGGACCGACGTGGCGCGAGACGATGACCCGGCCGTACGGGGTGATGGTCAGCTCCGCGACGTTGAGGACGTTGTCGTGGGTCACCTCAATCGTCGCGGTCCCGACCTGCGCCGTCTTCTGCTTGTCGTCGGCGGTCGGGTGCCTCTCACCGCTGCGTAGTGCGAGGACAGCGGCGCCGAGCATGATGAGCACCCCGCCGAGATAGCTGATGGAGTATGCGACAGTCGGCTCGGGTGCACCGTCGAGCCGGATCACCGCGGCCGCGAGTGCGGGGGTGTTGGTCACGGACCCCGAATAAAGACCGGCGATCGTTCCGATGTCGAAGCCGAAGGCGCGGCCGAGAAGGACCGCGAGGACACCGAGTCCGGACAGGGTGCCGGCGACGAGCGCGACGGGCCGCAGTCCAGTGCGCAGCGAGGCGAAGAACGAGGGCCCGGCGATGACACCGACGGCATAGGCGAAGACGGCGAGGCCGAAGGTGCCGAGCACCTCTGGGAGGGCGAGCCGCTCGTCGTAGGCCGAGAACGCCAGGGCCGTGAAGAGCACGGCGGCGGGGCCGAGGGAGAACCGACGCAGCCGCACTGCCCCCACCGCGGTCCCGACTGCGAGAATGACGAAGAGGAGCAGGATCGGGCGCTCGACGAGAAGTGCGTCCACGGGGGACCACGGTACGCCTCATGACGGGGCACCCGTGACGGCGTACCCCCATAGTGAGACCGTGACTGGTCAGTCACATGAGGTACGCGGAACCTGACTTTGGATAACCAACGATTATATGGTGCAGGCATGCTCGAAGCCGCCGGCCTCCGTGTCATGAAGGCGATCCAGGACGAGGGCAGCTTCACCGCTGCCGCGGCGTCGCTCGGGTTCACCCAACCCGCGATCTCCCAGATGGTGCGCCGGCTCGAGCAGCGCACCGGCACCGTGCTCGTCGAACGCCGTGGCCGCACGGTCCGGCTGACCGAGGCCGGCCAGGTGCTGGCCCGGCACGCCAACACCGTTCTCGCGGCTCTTGACGCCGCTGAGGAGGAGGTCGCCGCCATCGCCGGGCTGCGCTCGGGACGCGTGCGCCTGATGGCCTTCCCGTCCTCCTCCGCCACGGTCGTGCCCCACGCACTCGCGCTCGTCAAGCGGCGCTTTCCCGATGTCGTCGTGACGTTCACCGAGGCCGAGCCACCCGAGTCGCTCGCCGCGCTCAAGGCCGGCGAGTGCGACCTCGCCGTCGCGTTCGCCTACGAGGGTCTCGACCTCAGCGACATCCAGGACGACCTCGACTCGCTCTCGGTCACCAAGCTCCTCGACGACGAGGTGCGGCTCGCCATTCCCGAGGGGCACGCGCTGGCGGGTCGCAAGACCGCAGACCTCAAGGAACTCGCCGACGAGCCCTGGATCGCCGGCTGCCCGAAATGCCGAGGGCACCTCGTGCATCTGGCGCGAGAGGCGGGGTTCGCGCCCAACGTGGCCTTCGAGACCGAGGACTATGTCGCGGTGCAGGGCCTGGTCGCCGAGGGGCTCGGCGTGGCCCTCATCCCCGACCTCATCCTGCGATCGGCACACCACCCCGCCGTGCTGACGATGCCGATGAGCCCGGCGTCACGGCGCCAGATCTACGCCGTGACCACCCCGGACCTGGCCCGCGTTCCCGCCGTGAACGCGACGATCGAGGCCCTCGTCGAGGCCGCCGCCGTCCACGGCTGAGCCGCTCCGCGCATACCCCCTCTCTTCCCGCGAGGGACGGAGAACCGTTGGTCAAAGGGCGATTTCACCAACGCTTCTCCGTCCCTCGCGGAGTGGGGTGGGGTCAGTACGCGCGGAGGGAGTGGGGTCGAGAGCGAGGGGGGCTCAGATCGGGTTCTCGGCGAGGCGGCGCTTGATCTCGCGGCGCGCGATGACCATCTTGTGCACCTCGTCCGGGCCGTCGGCGAGACGCAGGGTCCGCTGGCCTGCGTACATCTCCGCAAGGGGGAAGTCCTGGGAGACCCCGCCACCGCCGTGCACCTGGATGGAGCGGTCGATGACCTTGAGAGCGACGTTGGGAGCGACGACCTTGATGGCCGCGATCTCGGTGCGGGCGCCCTTGTTGCCGACGGTGTCCATGAGCCAGGCCGCCTTCATCGTGAGCAGGCGCGCCATGTCGATCTCGATCCGTGACTCGGCGATCCAGTCCTGCACGTTGGAGCGCTGGGCGATCGGCTGACCGAACGTCACCCGGCGGGTGGCCCGGTCGATCATGAGGTCGAGGGCGCGCTCGGCGGCACCGATCGAGCGCATGCAGTGGTGGATCCGGCCGGGGCCGAGCCGGGCCTGGCTGATCAAGAACCCGTCGCCCTCACCGGCGAGCAGCGCCGTGACGGGCACCCGGACGTTGTCGAAGTCGACCTCGGCGTGCCCCTCGCGGTCCTCGTAGCCGAAGACCGACAGGTTGCGCATCACCGTGACGCCGGGGGTGTCGACCGGCACGACGAGCATCGACTGCTGGCGGTGCCGCTCGGCCTCCGGGTCGGTCTTGCCCATGACGATGAGCACCTTGCAGTTCGGGTGCATCGCGTTGGAGGTCCACCACTTGCGTCCGTTGAGGATGTACTCGTCGCCGTCGCGAAGCATCGTCATCTCGATGTTCGTCGCATCCGAGCTGGCGACCCCGGGCTCGGTCATCGCGAAGGCGGAGGCGACCTCCCCGGTCAGCAGCGGCTTGAGCCACTGCTCCTTGTGCTCGTCGGTGCCGAAGTGCGTGAGCACCTCCATGTTGCCAGTGTCTGGAGCGTTGCAGTTGAAGACCTCCGAGGCCCAGGTGACGCGACCCATGATCTCGGCGAGCGGCGCATACTCGGCGTTGAGCAGGCCCGGCCCCCACTGCGGGTCCGGGTGGAAGAGGTTCCACAGTCCGGCCTCACGGGCCGTGACCTTGAGGTCCTCGAGGATCTGCGGCTGGTGGTGCGGCGTGCTGGCCTGCGCCATCTGCTCGTGGTAGGTCGACTCGTTGGGGTAGATGTGCTCGCTCATGAAGGCCTGCACCCGGCCCTGGTAGTCCTTGCAGCGGTCCGTCAGCTCGAAATCCATGATGCTCACCCTAGTGAGCGGCGCTTGGCTCGTCGCGGCGGCGGCTGTGGAGCTGGTCACGACCGCCGCGGCGAGGTCAACGGCTGGTTCGCCAGCGGATCATGTCACCACCGTCCGGGGCGAGCAGGGCGATGTCGCCGTGCAGGTCGGTGCGCAGGACCGTGCTCCCGATCGCCGAGAACAGCCGCAGGTGCTCGCGCGCCGGGTGCCCGTAGTCGTTCTCCCCCACGCTCACCGCCGCCAGTGGTGCGGGGACTGCGCGGATGAGGGCCTCGTCGATGTTGGAGCTGCCGTGGTGGGGTGTCTTGACGAGGTCGATGTCGGCGGCGAAGGCCTGCCATTGGGGCTCGCGGCGCAGCGCGGTGAGGACGCCGCGCCCCGCCTCCCGCTCGATGTCCCCGAGCAGAAGGACCCGGAGGCGTCCGTCACGCTCCCCCTCGGCTGCGGTCGCGCCGGACTCCACGGCGAGCACCACGCTGGCGTTGTTGGACATCGAACCGGAGTGGATCGGGCGCGCCGGCCACCACACCGTGGCCCGCACCTCTCCCCACGTCAGCCGGTCCCCGGCCCGAAGCAGCTGGATCGGTATGCGGTGCTCCCCGGCGAGCCGCTCCACCTCGTGGGCGCCTGCAGCAGGCTCCGGGACCGGCGAGACGAGCATCTCGGTGACCGGCCAGCGGCCGAGCACCCGGGAGAGACCACCGACGTGGTCCAGGTCGAAGTGGGTGACGATGACGGCGTCGAGCTGCCGGACGCCCAGGCGCGAAAGACACCCCGCGACAGCCCCTGAGTCGGGTCCCGCATCGATGAGGACGGCACGGCGCGGGCCGGTCGCGACCACGATCCCGTCGCCCTGGCCGACGTCGCAGACGACGACCCGCCAGTCGGCCGGAGGCCAGGTCAGCGGTTGCACCGGCCAGGCCAGTGCGACCGCGAGCGCAATGAGAATGGCGACCGGAGTGGGCCTGGCCCGCGCGACCGAACGCAGCCACGGCCCGCAGACGATGACGAGGAGCGAGAGCCCGGCGAGGAGGAGCGCGCCCGGCGGCCCGTCCGGCCACGGCAGGGTGCCGCCGGGCACCGTCTCAGCCCACCGGGCGATGCGCGCGATGAGCCACGCGGGCAGGGCCGCACTCCACGCCAGCCAGCTCCCCGGGGTCGGGGCGACCGAGGCGACCAGGGCGGTCGCGACACCACCGAGGGTCGCCGGCGCGACGAGCGGAGCGGCCAGCGCGTTGGCGACGATCCCGACGAGGGAGACCGACCCCTGGAGCAGGACGACGACCGGGGCGGTCATGACGTGGGCCGCGAGCGGGATGGCGAGGGCGTCACCGACGAAGGGCGGGAGTCGGGCGCGTGCCGGCAGCCGTCGCCAGATCGCTCGGCCCCAGGGCCGCGCGAAGAGGATGAGGCCGAGGGTCGCGAGCGTGGACAGGACGAACCCGTACGACCGCGCCAGCCAGGGGTCGATGAGGAGCAGCACGACGACCGTCCCCGCGAGAGCGGGCAACCCCGCCGACGCGCGGGCGCGGGAGAACGCCAGGACGCCGACCGTCCCCATGGCCGCCGCCCGCAGCACGCTCGGCTCCGGTCGGGCCAGCACGATGAAGAGGACGATGACGGCCAGACCGACGAGCATCCTGGAGCGCCTACGGATCGGGGTATGGATGACCACGGCCATGACGGCGGTGAGGAGGATCGCGAGGTTGCTGCCGCTCACCGCGGAGAGGTGCGACATCCCGGTCGCCAGCATCGCCTCGGTCAGCTCGTCCGGGGTCAGGGTCGTGTCGCCGACGACGAGCGCGGGGACCAGTGCCCGTGCGTCCGTGGGCAGCCCGTCCACCGCCGCACGCAGCCGGGCACGGACGTGGTCCGAGACGGCGAGAAGGCCGGCGGATCGCGGGGTGACATCGGGCGTCCCGAGCGGCGTGAGGACGGCCTGCTCGGCGCGACCCGGATCAGCCGGCCGCAGCCGGGCGGTGAACGAGACCCGTTGGCGCCACTGCAGGCCGGCCCACTCCTCATCCGCGCGGACCAGGACCGGCGTCGACACCCCGCTGCGGTATCCACGCGCATCGACCGTGAGCAGCCGCACCCGGACCAGGACGCGCACGCGCTCACTGCCCTCGCCGAGCACGAACGGCTCAGCGAGGACCCGGCCCTCCACCGTGGCCACAGCGCCCGAGAGCGCCAGCTCCTCCACCGGACCGGCCCGCTCGCGCCAGGCGTGCATCGCGCTCACGAGGAGGACCAGCCCGGTCACCACAGCGGTGAGGGCGAGGAGTGCGCGACGGCCGCTGAGCGCCACCGCGAGCACGACGAGGATGAGCCCGGTGACGAGCCGCACCCCTGGGCTCCACGCCAGGGCCCAGGTGCCGATCGACCAACCGACGAGAGCGGGCACGAGAGCCCGCAGGTCGGCGGGGCCGGCACCGAGCTTCGTCATGGCCCGACCCGGACCCGGTCGCGCATCTGGGAGAGCAGCTTGTCCCCGATGCCGCTCACCTCGCCGAGCTCGTCGACGGAGGTGAATCGGCCGTGCTCACTCCGCCAGGCGATGATCCGCTCCGCGAGCACCGGGCCGACCCCGGGCAGCGAGTCCAGCGCAGAGGCGTCCGCCGAATTGAGGTCGATCACCCCGTCCCCACCACCGGAGCCGCCAGCGCCACCCTGGCCGCCCGAGCCGGACGGCGACGCCGGTGCGGGCGGGAGCTCGCCGGGGAGCGGCACATACACCTGCTCGCCGTCGACGAGCGGGCGGGCGAGGTTGACCGCCGCGAGGTCGGCCTCCGCCGTCGCTCCCCCGGCCGCCTCGACGGCGTCGACGATCCGGTCGCCGGACTCGAGACGGACGATGCCCGGCCGGCCCACCTGGCCGGCGACGTGCACGACGAGCATCGCCGCCGAGGTCGGCGACGCGGTGGCGGCCGGCTGCAGTGCCGACAGCACAGGGGGGTCGGGGATCGTCTGCGGCCGGCTGTCCCGCACTGCCCACACCACCCGGACGCCGCCGACGAGCACGAGGACGACGACAACGGCCAGGACAGCGAGCACGGCGGACCGCGAGACCCCGAGGCGCCCACCGCGCAGCCGCGACGGCACGGTCACCACGCTCGGCCGGTGCCGCTCGGCCCGGTGCCGTCCGGCGGGCTCCTGAGCCTGCCGGATGAAGTCGACCGGGTCCCGGGCGAGCCCATCGTCGGGCCGGGTCGCCGCTCCGAGTGCGGCGAGCACCCGCGGCGAGGCACCGAGCCCGTCGCGGGGAGATGAGGGACGAGGAGGCACACCCGCGACGCTAGGAGCGGTCAGCCCCCTCAACCACCGGCTGATCGGCCGCTGTGGACGACACACCCGACGTGCGTGCGATCCGCCTCAGCACCTCACGCGAGTGCGCTCACCTCGGCGGCCAGTGCCTCAGGCTGGGAGACGAACGGTGAGTGGCTCGTCGGCATCGCGACCTGCGTCATGCAGCGCGCCGCCATCCGCCGCTGGACCTCCACCTCGATCGCCCGGTCCTGCTCGCACACCACGTAGCGGGTCGGCACCTCGCGCCACGTGCTCGCCCAGGCCGGGGTGCGGCCGTGACCGCGCTCCTGCCGTACGAGCTGCGCCACGGCCCGCTCGACATCCCCCGGCGCGCAGTCGGCGTAGAAGTACTGCGGCGCGAGATCCGGGTCGAGCGAGGTGCTGCCGTCGGGGTTCGAGACGATCGCCGGCATGCACGGGGGCGGCCCGGCCACCGCCGCGCAGCTCTCGCCGACCTCGAGGACGAACCCCGTCACGAACAGCATCGCCCGGGCGCCGGTCGTGTGGCCGATCACGGCACCGCCGTACGAGTGCCCGACCAACACCGGAGGCTCGGAACAGTGCTCGATCGCCTCCTGCACCGCGGCGACATCCTCCGCCAGCGAGCCACGGTGCAGCAGCGGCACCCGCACCACGTGGCCCGCGCGCTCCAGCGCCGCGCGGAACGCGTCGAAGTGAGCCGGCTGGTGCCACATGCCGTGGACCAGCACCACCTCCCGGGGCCGACGCATGCGTCCGCAGACCGGCCGTCAGGCGGGCACGACGTTGACGAGCTTCGGTGCGCGCACGATGACTGTGCGGACCCCGCCGGCTGCCTCCTCGGCGATCTTCGGGATCGCCAGCGCCTGCTCGCGCAGGTCGGCCTCGGAGATGTCGGCCGGCACCTCGAGCCGGGCCCGCACCTTGCCGCGGACCTGGACGACGCAGGTCACCATGTCCTCGACGAGATAGGCCGGGTCCGCGACCGGGAATGCCTCGAACGCCAGTGACTCCGGGTGCCCGAGTCGCGACCACAGCTCCTCGGCGATGTGCGGGGCCAGCGGCGCGGTCATGAGGATCAGGGCCTCGACCACGGACCTGGGCGCCCCGCCGGAGACCTTGGTCAGGGCGTTGTTGAGCTCGGTCAACCGCGCGATGGCGGTGTTGAACGACAGCGACCCGAAGTCGGCCCGCACCGCGTCAGCGGTACGGTGCATCACCCGCAGCAGCTCGGCCGACGGCTCGACATCGGCCACGACGAGCGCCCCGGTCTCCTCGTCGACGACGTTGCGCCACAACCGCTGCAGGAACCGCTGCGACCCGACGACCGCCCGCGTCTCCCACGGCTTGCTCGCCTCGAGGGGACCCATCCCCAGCTCATAGAGACGGAGCGTGTCGGCACCGTAGGCCGCATACATGTCATCCGGGCTGATCATGTTCTTCAGCGACTTGCCGACCTTGCCGAACTCTCGTGTGAGCGGCTCGCCGTTCCAGGTGAACTGTGGCTGACCGTCGGGACCGACGGACTCGACGACCTCGCTCGCCTCGACGTACTGGCCGCGCACATCCGCATACGCCGGCGCCTGGATGTACCCCTGCGAGAAGTACTTGCGGAACGGCTCGGCGCTGCTGAGGTGGCCCAGGTCATGGAGCACCTTGTGCCAGAACCGCGCATAGAGCAGGTGCAGCACCGCGTGCTCGACACCACCGATGTAGAGGTCGACGCCGCCGGGGTCCTGCACGCCGGCGGGCGCGCCCGCCACCGGCGAGGGCCGCGGCCCGATCCAGTACGCCTCGGTGGCCGGGTCGACGATCGCCTCGGAGTTCTCCGGGTCGAGGTAGCGCAGGTAGTACCAGCACGACCCGGCCCAGTTCGGCATGGTGTTGGTCTCGCGACGGAACCGTCGCTTGCCCCTGCCGTCGCCGAGGTCCAGCTCGACCTCGACCCAGTCCCTCGCGCGAGCCAGGGGCGCCTCCGGCTCGCTGCTGTTGTCCTCGGGGTCGAAGGTCTTCGGGCTGTAGTCGGGCACGTCCGGCAGCTCGAGCGGCAGCATCGACTCGGGCAGGGCGTGCGCAACCCCGTTCTCGTCGAAGACGATCGGGAACGGCTCGCCCCAGTACCGCTGCCGGCTGAAGAGCCAGTCGCGCAGCTTGAAGTTGACCGTCGACTCCCCCGCACCGACCTCGCTGAGGTATGCGGTGATCCGCTCCTTCGCGGCAGGCACCTCGAGCCCGTCGAGACTGACCCCGGGCCCGTTGCTGTTGATGACCGCGCCGTCGCCGGTCCAGGCGGAGGCGCCGTCGTGCTCCGGACCCGGCTGGACGGTGTAGACGATCGGCAGGTCGAAGGCCTGCGCGAAGTCGTAGTCGCGCTGGTCGCCGCCGGGCACCGCCATGATCGCGCCCGTGCCGTAGCCCATGAGGACGTAGTCCGCGACGAACACCGGGACCCGCTCGTCGTTGACCGGGTTGACCGCCCAGCCGCCGGTGAAGACACCGGTCTTGTCCTTGCCCTCGGTCTGGCGCTCGATGTCGGTCTTGCGCGACGCTGCCAGCCGGTATGCGTCGACCGCCTCGCGCGGGCTGCTCGCCCCCGCCGTCCACACGTCCTTGGTGCCCTCGGGCCAGTCGCCCTCGGGGACGAGGGCCTCGACGAGCGGGTGCTCGGGCGCCAGGACCATGAAGGTCGCGCCGAAGAGGGTATCGGGACGGGTCGTGAAGACCTCGATCCGCTCCGCGTCCTCGGGAGCGCCGTCGATCGCGAAGGCGACGCGGGCGCCGTGGCTGCGCCCGATCCAGTTGCGTTGCATGATCCGGACCTTCTCGGGCCAGTCGACCCGGTCCAGGTCGTCGGCGAGCCGGTCGGCGTAAGCGGTGATCCGCATCATCCACTGGCGCAGGTTCTTCTTGTAGACGGGGAAGTTGCCGCGCTCGGAGCGTCCTTCGTTCGTCACCTCCTCGTTGGAGAGGACGGTGCCGAGGCCGGGCGCCCAGTTGACGGGCGCCTTGCTGGTGTAGGCGAGGCGGTAGTCGTCGAGGACCCGGGCCTGCTCGGCCTCGCTCAGCTCGACCCATGGACGACCGTCGGGAGTCGCGCGCTCCGCGGACTCGAACTGGGCGACGAGGTCGGCGACGGGACGCGCCCTGCCCCGGCCGCCGTCCCCACGCTCGGCCTCGGTGTCGTACCAGGAGTTGTAGATCTGCAGGAAGATCCACTGCGTCCAGCGGTAGTAGTCCGGGTCGATCGTGCGGATCGCGCGCCGGTCGTCGTAGGACATCCCCAGGCGCTTGAGCTGCCTCGCCATGACCTCGATGTTGGCCAGCGTGGTGGTGCGGGGGTGCTGCCCGGTCTGCACCGCATACTGCTCGGCCGGCAGGCCGAACGCGTCGTAGCCCAGGGAGTAGAGGACGTTCTTGCCGAGCATCCGGTTGAAGCGCGCCGTGACGTCGGTGGCGATGTAGCCCAGCGGGTGGCCGATGTGCAGACCCTTGCCGCTCGGGTAAGGGAACATGTCGAGGACGAACATCGCGCCGTCGTGCCCGGCGACCTCCTCGGGCGCGGCCCACGGACCGGCCGGGTTGGGTGCGCGGAAGAGGTGCTGCTCCTCCCACCGGTCCTGCCAGGCGACCTCGATCTGCCCGGCCAGCTCGGCGGTGTAGCGGTGTGGCGTGTCGTTCATCTCGTCCTCGTCGTCGATGCGGCTCGTCTGCCGGCCTTCGGTCCAAGAAAAAACCCCTCAGAGCGTGAGGGGTCTGCCGCGGGTGACTGGCTGGTCCTGCGGGGGGCAGGGGCCTGAGGTCAGCGCGGCGCTCGAAGGAGCGGCGAGGAAGCCATAGGGCCCCAGGTTAGCGCAGCGACGGCGGGCGCCCGGGCGGCGGTCGCGCCTCGACCACCTGCAGGATCTGCTCGGCGACGTCCTCCCCAGAGCGCACCGCTCCCTCCATGTAGCCGTTCCAGACAGGGGAGCACTCCGCGCCGGCCCAGTGGATCCGACCGACCGGCTCCCGTAGCGCCGAGCCGTACGCGGTCCACACCCCCGGCGTGAAGTGCGCCCCGTAGCACCCGCGGGAGAACTCCTCGGCCATCCAGTCCCTCTCGAGGTACTCGACGGGGTGGGCTGCTCGGGGACCGAAGTAGCGGACGAAGCACTCGACCGCGGCTGCCCGTCGCTCGGCCGGGGTGCGGCGCGCCCACTCCCGCCCGTCGTCGGCCTCCATGAACCCCATGAGGATGCCGGGGGTGCCCGACGGGGGTGAGTTGTCGAAGGTGACCTTGACCGGCCCACGGTCCGAGACCGCTTGGCCGTTGAGAACGTCGGTGCGCCAGAAGGGCTCGGTGTACACCGCATACAGCTTGATGACGGAGCCGGCGGGCAGGCGCTGGGTGAGCTGGTCGCGCCAGGACGGCAGGACGGGGTCGTAGTCCAGACGACCGGCGAGGGTCGGCGGCAGGGTGACGACGACGTGCGTGCCCTCGAAGCGTCGGCCGGAGCGTGAAGTGACGACGACGCCTGTGGTGGTCTGCGCGACGGAACGGACCGGCTGGCCGAGGACGACCCGATCACCGAGGGCCGCGGCGAGGCGTTCGGCGATGAGGACCGAGCCGCCGACGATCCGGTCCTGTTGCGCCCCTCGGTCGGTGGAGACGAGCGTCTCTAGGCCGGTGCCCGAGTGGGCGTAGAAGAGCGCGTGCAGCAGCGACAGGTCGGTCGCGTCCGCACTGAAGACCGCCTCGCAGACGACCCGGAAGTAGGCGCGCCCGGTCGGGGTCCGCAGGGTGCGACGGATCCACGTCTCGAAGGTCTGCCCGTCGAGCAGCTCTGCGTTCTTGGTGCGCCACGGCTCTCGCAGGTCGGTGCGTGAGGCCAGCCGCGCGAAGCGATGCAGCCCCTGGGCGAGGTCGGCGAGCGCGAACGGCGAGAGGCGCGGGATGGCACCTTTGTGCGCGGCCATCCGGGACTGCTTGCCGCCGAGGTCGACGAGGATGTCGCCGTCGTCGTTGTAGGTGCGGAAAGTCTGTAGTCCGAGCTCGGCGACGAGCTCGTACATCCTGCTCTGCGTCGGGCCGATCCACTGCCCGCCGAGCTCGACCGCTGTGCCGTCCGCCGTCACGCCGCCCTCGAGCCGCCCACCGACCCGGTCCCGGGCCTCCACGACGGTGACGTCGACACCGCGGGCGTTCAACCCGGTCGCGCATGCCAGCCCGGCGAGACCCGCTCCGACGACGATGACGTGCGCCACGCTCATAAGGCGGCGAGGACACCGGCGGCGAGGAGCGCCTGGCCGAGGTGGTAGGTCACCATCACTGCGAGGTCCGCGTGGCGGCGTCGCCGGACGAACTTGGCGATGGCCAGGATCGCGTCACTCACCATGAACGTCACCGCGCCCAGTCCGATGAGCCACTGCCCCGTCATCCACGCGGTGATGACCATCGCGCCGATGACGAGCATGTATGCGGCGACCGCACCCGCGAGGAACGCACCGCCCTCGCGGTGAGCGGCCGGGATGACGTGGCGCGTTGCGATGAGGACGGCGATGAGCGCCATGAGACCGATGAGCCCCCAGGCCGGTTCGCTGAGCCCCACGGTGACGAAGACGACGACGTAGGCGAGGTGGCCGAGGAGGAAGCTCGAGAGCCCGCCGAGGAAGGCCGTCTCCGTCGCACTGAGGAGGAAGACGTCACCTGCCAGACACAGCACGAGTCCGGCGAGGAGCCATCGACCGGGCGTGGTGCCGGCAGCCCCTCCGGCCAACGCGACCCCGACGAGGGCGATGAGGGCCGCGGGCTTGGCGACCAGCACCACCGGACGTCGTCCCGATGCCACGCCCCACCAGTTCGTCACGGCGGCGACGGCGAAGACGAACCAGACGACGGTGAGCACCCCGCGATCATCCCACCCGAGTTGCGGGCCCACCCGGCGGGCCCACTCAGGTCACCAGAAGACGAAAAGGACCGGCGCAAGCCGGTCCTTTTCGACTCTGGTGGAGCTGAGGGGATTCGAACCCCTGACCCCCTCCATGCCATGGAGGTGCGCTACCAACTGCGCTACAGCCCCGTGAGGGATCGCGATCTGCGACCCCGAGAGTTTCGCAGATTCCCCTCGCGTTCACCAAATCCAGAAGGTGACTCACTCACCATGCAGTCGAGAGTGCAAGACACGCCGTATGCGTGGCGGCGCCGACGGCGTGTCTTGCACTCTCGACTATAGAGGGGGTGCGGTTCCTCGCGGAATCAGGCGCGGCGCTCGTCGTTCGGGGCGTCGCCCTGGGCGTGGTCGAGCACAGGAGCGCGCAGGTTCCACGCCTGCAGGCGCCACGTCGCACCCCCGACGACGGGGAACGACGGCGGCGCGGCGAGGGTCGACTCGGCGACCTCGGCCCAGTGGCAGTTGCCGAACCCGCCGAAGAGGTGCCACATCTGTGAGATCTCAAGACCGAGCAGCGTTCCGACAATGACCCGGGCGGTGATGCCGTGCGTCGCGAGCACGCCGACGCGACCCGACTCCAGCCGCCCCAGCACCTCCTCGAGCATCGGGCGGACCCGGTCCTGGACATCGCTGAGCGACTCCCCGGTCACCCCCCGTTTGAAGTCCTCACCGCGCAGGTGCCGCTCCCGCTCCTCCGCGAACTCCGACTTGACCAGCTCACCGGACATGCCGGTCCACTTGCCGACGGCGATCTCGCGGAGCCGCGCGTCATAGGAGACCGGCACCTCGGCGGCCTCGCTGACGATGGCGCCGGTGCGCGCGGCCCGCATGAGGTCCGAGGCGACGATGACCGACGGGGACGACATCGCGATGACCTTCGCGGCACCCTGCGCCTGGAGCACCCCGACCTCGGTCAGCGGCGAGTCGAACTGGCCCTGCCACACTCCCGCGCGGTTGGCCTCGGACTCGCCGTGACGCAGGATGACGAGACGCCGAACCGGGTCAGCCACGGGTGGTCACTCAGCCGCGGTCGGACTGGTCGGACCGGCTCGATGCCTCCGCGGGGCGCACCGGAACACCGAGGTCGATGGCCGGGCAGTCCCGCCAGAGCCTCTCGAGCTCGTAGAACGCGGCCTCCTCCTCGTGCTGGACGTGGACGACGATGTCGCCGAAGTCGATGAGCACCCAACGGGCGTCGCGGTCGCCCTCTCGGCGCACCGGCTTGGCGCCGAGGTCGCGAAGGTCGTCCTCGACCGCGTCGACGATGCCGCCGATCTGTCGCTCCGATCCGGCGACGACGATGACGAAGATGTCAGTGAGGGCCAGCTGGTCCGAGACGTCGATCCCCTGGACCGACTCGGCGAGCTTGTCGGCAGCGGCCTTGGCGGCAGCTGTGGCGAGCTGAAGTGAACGCTCGGTCGCGGTCACGCTTCTCCTTGGTTAGTGGCGATATGGCCGGTGAGAACGGGGGTGTTGGCCGGGGCTTCACGCGGCGGTGAGCCGGGCGCATACAGATGGTGCTTGTTGATGTACTGGACCACGCCGTCCGGCACGAGATACCAGACCGGGTCACCGTCGGCGACCCGCGTGCGGCAGTCGGTCGAGCTGATCGCCATCGCGGGCACCTCCTGCAACGTCACGCGGTCCTCGGGTAGTCCCACCTCCGAGAGCTGATAACCCGGCCGGGTCACCCCGACGAAGTGCGCGAGGTCCCACAGCTCCTCGGCGTCCTTCCACGAGAGGATCTGGGCGAGCGCGTCCGCGCCGGTGATGAAGAAGAGCTCGGCGTCCGGCCGTGCCGCGTGCAGGTCACGCAGCGTGTCGATCGTGAACGTGTCGCCCTCGCGGTCGATGTCGACGCGGGAGACGGTGAAGCGGGGGTTGGACGCGGTGGCGATGACGGTCATGAGATAACGATGCTCCGCCGGCGAGACCCCCTCTTTGAGATAGGGATGACCGGTGGGGACGAAGACGACCTCGTCGAGGTCGAGGAGCGACTGGACTTCACTCGCGGCGACAAGGTGGCCGTGGTGGATCGGGTCGAAGGTGCCGCCCATGACGCCGAGCCGGTGCCGGCGGGCGGGCGGCTCACCCCCCGCGTCAGTGTGGGGCGCCAGGATGGGTCCCGTGGAACGGCTGCACGCGGTTGTCGCCCTCGCGGGCCCACTTCTGCGCGGTGCCGCGGAAGGACCAGGTCAGCGCGAGCAGGAGCATCATAAGCGCGAAGGCGATGACCCCGAAGAGCCAGGTGGGCATCGGCAGCTCGATGCCACGTCCCTCGTCCACGGCGAGGACGCCGGCGAGGGCGGTGAGAACAGTCGTCGACATACGAGTAAGCCTACAAGGCTCCACGCCGTCCGGCGGGCAGGGTGCGGCGGTCAGGTGCACCGGGTGCAGTCGTCACATCCGTCACCGACTCGCCGGGTCTGTCCACGAGTTCTGTCCACAGCCCTGTGCACAACGGGGCAGCCACGCCTGGGCGGTGTGGACAGCGCGGTGGACAAGAAGTTGTATGCGCCCTTGGCTTGCGCTGTTCGCTCCCGGGGACTACACAGGAGAACGGCACACTTCGCTCGGGCCTCAGGTCCGTCTTGGAGACAGGCACAATCGGAAAACGGGATCACTGTCGGCCCGCGCTGACGACGATGACTTGTCGCCCCCTGCCCGCCAGCGGGAGCGTCGAGACCACGAGCGACGTCGTGGTGGTGACCCGAGACCGGGCGGGCCTGGTGCTAGGGGATCCGTGTATACGCGGTTCCGGCCCCCGTCGCAGTGGGCCTCGAGGCCCCCGAGCTCATACCTCGGGGGCCTCATCTATGTGTTCGGCCGATATGTGTTCGGCCGATATGTGTCGCCCTGGTACGTGACGCCCGACGACTCAGGTGCGGATCTGGCCGTCGCCCTCGACGATCCACTTCGTCGTCGTCAGCTCGGGGAGCGCCATCGGGCCGCGGGCATGCAGCTTCTGGGTCGAGATGCCGATCTCGGCACCGAAGCCGAACTCCCCGCCGTCGGTGAACCGGGTCGAGGCGTTGACCATGACCGCCGCGGCGTCGACCTCGGCGATGAACTTGCGGGCCGCCGCGCGGTCCTCGGTGACGATCGCCTCGGTGTGCCCGGAGCCGTAGCGCTCGATGTGCGCGATCGCGTCCTCGATCGAGTCCACGACGGCGACGCTCATCTCCAGCCCGTGGAACTCCTCGGCGTAGTCGGCCGGTGTCGCCTCGCGATGCGGGACGTCGTAGGAGCGCGCCACGACCGAGGCGCGCGGGCCGGTGGCGAGGACGACCTCGGCCTCGTGCAGGGCCTTGAGCACACCCGGCAGGAACACCGCCGAGAGGTCGCTGTGGACGAGGAGCGACTCGGCGGCGTTGCAGACGCTCGGGCGCTGGGTCTTGGAGTTGAGGACGATGGCGAGCGCCTTGTCGAGGTCGGCCGCAGCGTCGACATAGACGTGGCAGTTGCCGACGCCGGTCTCGATGACGGGCACGGTCGAGGAGGTGACGACGGCCTGGATGAGGTCCGCTCCCCCGCGCGGGATGAGCAGGTCGACCAGGCCGCGAGCCGTCATGAGCGCGCGGACGGCATTGTGCCCACCCTCGAGGAGCGACACCGCATCCTCGGGCAGCCCTGCCTCGACGAGCCCGGCGCGGACGACGTCCACGAGGGCACGGTTGGTGCTCGCGGCCGCAGAACCGCCGCGCAGGATGACGGCGTTGCCGCTCTTGAGTCCCAGGCCTGCCGCGTCGACCGTGACGTTGGGACGGGCCTCGTAGATCATCCCGACGACCCCCATCGGCACCCGGACCTGTCGGATCTGCAGACCGTTGGGCAGCGTCGAGCCGCGTACGATCTCGCCCACCGGGTCGGGCAGCCCCGCCACATCGCGCAGTGCCGCCGCGACCGCCGCAACCCGACCCTCGTCGAGGCGGAGCCGGTCGAGCAGGCTCTCCGGCATACCCCCCTCGCGGCCGCGGGCGAGGTCCTCCTCGTTGGCCCTGACGATGCTCACGGTCGCCGTCTCGATCGCGTCGGCGACCGTGCGCAGCGCAGCGTCCTTCTCGGCGCGAGAGAGCAGGGCGAGCGTGCGGGCGGCGCGACGGGCGGCCTTCGCGAGGCGCCGGACCTGGGCCGCACCATCCTCACCCGAGGACTGGGCACTGGCTGTCGTCTGGGTCGTCTCGGTCGTCTCGGTCGTCATCGCTGCTCCTTCGTTCCCGGGCCGTGAAGCTCCGGCCGCCGGCTGGTCCTTCATGGTAGGTCGCGGTTCGGACACTGCTGGGAGCCGTCCACATACCGCCGTTCTGGCCGGGCGATGCCCGCAGACCTGAGAGAATCTCCTCTTGTGAGCATGACGATCCTCTCTATCCAGTCCTCCGTCGCCTACGGCCACGTCGGCAACAGCGCCGCCGTCTTCCCCTTGCAGCGCCTCGGCGTCGAGGTGTGGCCGGTCTACACGGTCCACTTCTCCAACCACACCGGATACGGCGCGTGGCGCGGTCCGCTGCTGGCCGCAGAGGACGTGCGCGAGGTCATCACCGGCGTCGAGGAGCGCGACGCCATGCCGGAGATCGACGCCGTCCTCTCCGGGTACCAGGGCGGTAGTCAGATCGGCGACGTCATCCTCGATGCCGTCGCTCGCGTCAAGGCGGCCAACCCGAAGGCGATCTACGCCTGCGACCCGGTCATGGGGAACGCCAAGTCCGGCTGCTTCGTCCATCCCGACATTCCGGTCCTGCTTCGGGAGCGGGTGGTCCCGAAAGCCGACCTCATCACCCCCAACCAGTTCGAGCTCGGCTTCCTCACCGAGACCGAGCCGGACGATCTCGAGTCCACCCTGTCTTCCGTCGATCGGGCGCGCGACATGGGCCCGGCGAGCGTGCTCGTCACCTCCGTGCTGCGCCCCGACCGGCCCGAGGCCACCATCGAGACGCTCGCCGTCCACGGCGACGGCGCCTGGATCGTCCAGACCCCGTATCTGCCGCTCAAGGCCAACGGCTCCGGCGACGTCACCGCCGCGCTCTTCACCGCCCATCTCCTCGACACCGGTGACGCCGGGATCGCCCTCGCCCGGACCGTCTCGAGCATCTTCGACCTCCTCCAGACCACCCTGGACTCGGGCCGTCGTGAGCTGCA
>JBHEPF010000156.1:0-42890 GCA_046260445.1 Dermatophilaceae bacterium
CGGCATACGAGAGCGGCCGCCAGGTGCCGGTGACGTTGTAGACCGTGACCATGGGGCCGCTCGGGTGCTCGCGGGTGGCCGCGAGGATGCCGTTGTCGGTGTCACGGACGATGCGGGAGGGCGCCTGCGCGTGCAGCTCCGGGAGCGACGCGCGGACCCGGGCGAGGTGGGCGAGTCCCTGGAACACCCGACCTTCCGTGGTCCGCAGGTCATCACGGCTCTCGGCCCAGGCCCAGTCCAGACGGGGCCGATGCGCCCACCGGTTGTCGCTCTCGTGCCCCGGCTCGCTCGCCCAGTCGGGATCGTTGGGGGTGGCCAGCTCGTCGCCGGACCAGAGGACCGGCAGCCCGCCCCAGCCGTAGATCATCGCGTGGGCGAGGAAGAACCGGGCGAGCGCGACATCCAGGGCCTCGCCCGAGGCGCCGGGCAGGCCGAGGAGCGAGGCGGCGGTCCCGCTCGTGCGCATGTCGCCGGTCTGCTCGTTGACCTGGAACAGCAGCCCGTCGGCCCACGAGCCGGCGAAGCTCCCGTCGTACCACTGGGCGAGGAAGCGACGGTGCTCGTAGCCAGACACCCCGACCTCGGCGGCGTCCCGGTCGTCGATCGCCCAGCCGATGTCGTCGTGACAGCGGAGGTAGCAGATCCACGTGCCGAGCGGTGGTGTCGCCGGCAGGGACGGGAGGGCGTGCCGGGCGAGGAAGGTCTCCTGGCTCGCGAGCATCGACCAGATGTGCACCATGAGCGAGTTGTGGTAGGCGAGGTCGCTCACCTTGCCGACGTGCCGCCCGACGCCGAGATAGGGGACGAGGTCGCGCGGGCCGACGATGGCCTCGGCCTTGAACACGACCGCGGACGCGGCGATCCGCGCCACGGTGCGCAGCACCTGAGTGAGGTCGTGCACCTCGGGCTGGTTCTGCGAGCTCGTCCCGAGCCGCTTCCAGGTGAAGGCGATCGCGTCGAGCCGCAGCACCTCGACGCCGAGGTTGGCGAGAAAGAGGATGATGTCGACGAACTCGGTGAGCAGCTGTGGGTTGGCCCAGTCGAGGTCCCACTGCCACTCGTTGAACGTCGTCCAGACCCAGCCGTCGAGGTCGTCGTCCCAGGTGAAGTTCCCGGGCGCGAAGTCTGGGAAGACCTCCGGCAGGGTGGCCTCGAAGGCGTCCGGCATGCTCCGGTCGGGATAGATGTGGAAGTAGTCACGGTAGCGCTGCTCCCCCGCGCGCGCCCGCTGCGCCCACTCATGCTCGCTCGCGACGTGGTTGAGCACGAGGTCCATGACGAGTGAGATCCCGTTGCCCCGCAGGGTCGTCGCCAGGTGACGCAGGTCGTCCATCGTCCCGAGGTCCGGCCGGATCTGACGATAGTCGGCGATCGCATACCCACCGTCGTTATCCCCCTCCCGCGGCTTGAGGGCCGGCATGAGGTGGAGGTAGGTGACGCCCAGATCGTGCAGGTAGCCCACCTTGTCGGTGAGACCGTCGAGGGTGCCGGCAAAGCGATCGGCATAGCAGGCGTACCCGACCTGGTCCGGTTGCTGCAGCCAGTCGGGCGTCAGTGCCCTGCGGTAGTCGAGCAGGTGGAGGTCGTCGGCCCGTTCGAGGTAGGCGAGGGTCGCCCGCTCGACCAGGTCGGTGGCGATGGACTCGGGGTCGCGGTCGGCGTAGAGGCGCTCGAGCGGCTCGAGCAGCTCGTCCCAGAAGCGGTCGATCCGCACGAGGAGGGCACGTCCGTGATCGGCGGTGCTTCCGGCGTCTCGAAGGTGGGCGGCCGCCATCCGCCGCACGTGCTCCGGCGCGCGCCTCATACAGGCTATTCAACACCACACGAAAACGTTTTCGCGTGCGGCGCTCGGTCAGGCTACTCCTCGTCGACGAACAGGCTCGCATCCCCTGCGCCGAACCGGGCGATGACCGGCGCTCCGCCCGAGAAGTCGACGACGGTCGTCGGTTCGAGGCCGCACTCCCCCTCGATGACGGCGTCGACGAGATGGCCGATCTCCTGGCCCACGACCCATCCCTCAGTGAGCGGATCGTCCTGGCCGGGGAGGATGAGGGTCGAGGACAGGAGGGGCTCCCCGACCTCAGCGAGCAGTGCAGCCACGAGACGGTGGTCGGGCAGGCGCACCCCGACGGTCTTCTTCTTCGGGTGCATGAGCCGACGGGGCACCTCCTTGGTCGCGGGAAGGATGAACGTGAAGGGTCCCGGTGTCGCCGCCTTGACGGCACGGAACACTCGGTTGTCGATGAGGACGAAGTGTCCGAGCTGGGCGAACGAGGAGCAGACCAGGGTGTAGTGATGCCGGTCGCCGAGGCGACGGATGCTCGCGATCCGCTCCTTGCCCTCCTGGTTGCCGAGGGCGCACCCGAGCGCGTACCCGCTGTCGGTCGGGTAGGCGATGAGTCCGCCGTCGGCGAGGATCTGCACGGCCTGGGTGATGAGCCGCGGCTGCGGGTCCTGTGGGTGGATGTCGAGATAGCGCGCCATGGTCAGCCTTCCCTCATCGAGATCGGCGTGCCGAGCTGGACGGTCCGCGAGACGGTGCAGAGCCGGTCCTGGGACATGGCGATGGCCTTCGGGAGCATCTCGCGGGCCCGGTCGCCCTCGGCGCCTTCGGGGAAGCGGATCGTGAAGGTCACGTCGAGGTCGGTCAGGTGGTTGCCCACCTCGTCGCTCTTGGCCTTCTGCCCTTGGGCCCGCACCTCGAAGGTGAGCGGCTCTGCCCGACGGCTCGTGATCGCGTCGACGTCCACGGCCGAGCAGCCCGCGATGGCGGTGAGGAGCAGCTCGACGGGGGTGAAGTCGGGACCGTCGCCCGAGCCGATCCGCAGAACTCCACCCCGGGTGTTCGACACCTCATAGGTGCCTGAGCCCACCCGGGCCATCGAGACCTGGCGATGGCCGAGTCCCGTGCCACCGGTCTGTTCTGTGGTCGCCTCGGTCGTCACGTCGCTCATCATGCTCCCCGATCTCGTACGGTCCGGTCTCGTGCACTCCCCTGTCCGGCAAGGGCCCGTTGCTCAGCACACTAGAACACAATGACGGGTATGCCTCCCGCAAGCACGCACGACGGTCGCCTCGTTCTCGTCCGCCACGGCCGCACCGAGTGGTCGGTGAGTGGGCAGCACACGGGAACGACCGACCTCCCGCTCTTGGCCGAGGGGGAGGAGGACGCTCGTCACCTTGCCCCTCGCCTCGCCGAGTTCGACTTCGGTCTTGCGCTCACCTCTCCCCTGCAGCGGGCTCGCCGCACGGCCGAGCTCGCCGGCTTCGACCACGCCGACGTGGACGAGGACCTGAGGGAGTGGGACTACGGCGGCTACGAGGGGCGGACGACGGCCGAGATCCGCGAGGAGCTCGGCCACGAGTGGACGGTCTTCGAGCACGGCGTCGTGCCGGGGAGGACCACCGGGGAGACAGTGGAGGAGGTGGCGGCTCGCGCCTCGCGAGTCCTCGAGCGCATCGCGGCCGTCCTCGAGGACCGTGACGTCGTCCTCTTCGGTCACGGACACGCGTTGCGCATCCTTGCCGCGACCTACCTGCGCCGTGAGCCGCGACTGGGTGCCCATCTGCTGCTGGACGCGGGCTCCATGTGCGTCCTCGAGACCGAGCGCGAGCAGCCGGCGATCAGGCTCTGGAACGGCTGAGCGCCGGCACCGGCCAGGTGTGCACCGGCTCGTTGGTGTGCATGTTCTCGACGTAGAGCTCGAGCATCCGACTCAGCGCAGTGGCCCGGTCCATGCCCTGCTCCTCCAGCGCCGAGACGGTGTCCGACTGCCACGTCGCCCCATTGACGCCGGTCGTCGCGCGACCCTCGATGATCGGGAGGAACCGGTCCATGACCGAGGCCGCCACTCCCCAGTCCGAGAGTCCTTCATAGGCCATCGGGAGGAGGTGGCGCAGCACGAGCTCGTCGACACCGACCTCGCCGAACCCGGGCCAATAGACACGGGCGTCGATGCCGCGCCGGGCGCACTCCTTGAAGTTCTGCTCGGCGGCGGCAAAACTCATCTGGGTCCAGACCGGACGGTCCTCCTGGGCCAGGTGCCGCACCAGGCCGTAGTAGAACGCCGCATTGGCCATGACGTCGCAGATCGTCGGTCCGGCAGGCAGCACGCGGTTCTCGACACGCAGGTGCGGCTTCCCGTCGGCCGTGTCGTAGATCGGACGGTTCCACCGGTAGACCGTGCCGTTGTGCAGACGCAGCTCGCTCAGCTCAGGGGCGGTCCCGCTCGCCAGGACCGCGACCGGGTCCTCATCGCTCGACTCGGGCAGCAGGGCGGGGAAGTAGCGGACGTTCTCCTCGAACAGGTCGAAGATCGAGGTCACCCAGCGCTCGCCGAACCACACGCGGGGCCGCACCCCCTGGTTGCGCAGCTCGATCGGGCGGGTGTCGGTGGCCTGCTCGAACAGGGCGATCCGCGTCTCGGCGTGCAGCCGCCGACCGAAGAAGAACGGCGAGTTGGCCGCCATGGCGATCTGGGGACCGGCGATCGCCTGGGCGGCGTTCCAGTAGTTGGCGAACTCGGAAGGAGCGACCTGGATGTGCAGCTGGATCGAGGTGCAGGCGGACTCGGGGGCGATCGAGTCGGAGTAGGTGGCCAGGCGCTCCCCCGTCGGCCCGTCGATGTCGAGGTAGATGTCCTCGCCACGCGCGAAGAAGATCGAGTCGTTGAGCGCGGTGTAGCGGTTGTTCTCGCTGATCCACTCCCCTGCGAAGTGCTCGGGCATGATCGTGGGCAGGATGCCGATCGTCACGATCCGGGCGCCGACCTCCTGCGCGCGCAGGTCTGCCTTGTTGAGGGAGTCCCGCAGCTCCTGCTCCAGGCCGAGGGCCTCGTCGCCGGGAAGCGGACGGGGATCCACGTTGAGCTCGATGTTGTACTGCGCCAGCTCGGTCTGGTAGTCCGGGTCGGCGATGTGCTCGAGGACCTCCGCGTTGCCGAACTTGGGCTGGTAGTTCTGGTCGACGAGGTTGAGCTCGATCTCGAGCCCGGTGAGCGGCTTGTCGAAGTCGAACTGCGTCGTCGCCAGCATCTGTTCGAAGACGTCGAGGTTCTGACGGACCTTCTCGCGGTACCGCTGCCGCTCCTCGCGCGTGTAGCTCTGCGCACTGACCTCTGCACCCATGACCTGATCCAACCAGAGTGCGACGCCTCACGACAGCCACGTCCGTAGGCCAACACGCGGTGGGCGCAAGGCCGCGGGTCCGCAGGTCTGTCGGTGCCCTCTCCTAGCCTGCTGGTATGCGGTTCGTCCACACCTCCGACTGGCACCTCGGCCGGGCCTTCCACCAGGTCGGCCTGCTTGGTGCGCAGCAGGACTACCTCGACCACCTCGTCGAGCTGGTCCGGGCCGAGGGCGTCGACGCCGTCCTCGTCGCCGGGGACGTCTACGACCGCGCGATGCCGGCTCCGGATACCGTCGCCGTCCTCAGCGAGACCCTGGTCCGGATCGTCGACGCCGGCGCCCAGGTCGTCATCTCGAGCGGCAACCACGACTCGGCGATCCGGCTCGGGTTCGCCGCCGATCTCCTCGAGCGCGCCGGGGTCCACGTGCGCACCT
Organism: Dermatophilaceae bacterium; assembly: GCA_046260445.1. Classification (GTDB taxonomy): domain Bacteria; phylum Actinomycetota; class Actinomycetes; order Actinomycetales; family Dermatophilaceae; genus F2B08. The sequence continues at coordinate 5,563 of JBHEPF010000156.1, forward strand.
CGCTGGCCGATCTCACCCGACCGGTCGTCATCGAGGACGCCGCCATCTTCCCCATCCCCTACCTCGAGCCGCGTCTGGTGGCCGCCTCACTCGACTCCCCTGCGACCCACGCGGGTGTGCTGCAGGCCGCCCTCGCCCACCTGCCCGAGGGCGGCCGGGTTCCCGGAGCCTCGACCTCGGTGGTCATGGCTCACACCTTCGTGACCGGGTGCGCGACGAGCGAGTCCGAGCGCGACATCCTCTCGGGCGGCCTCGCCGCCGTCCATCCCGACGTCCTCGGTGGGTTCTCGTATGCCGCGCTCGGTCATCTGCACGGCCGTCAGCAGGTGAGCGCGACGGCCCGCTACTCCGGCTCACCGGTCGCGATGTCCTTCAGCGAGGTCCATCACACCAAGGGCAGCCTGCTCGTGGACCTCAGCCCGGCCGGACCTTCCGTGGAGACCATCGAGGCCCCGGTGCGCCGGGGGTTGGCCACGCTGCGCGGCCGGATCGACACCCTGCTCACGAGCAGCGAGTTCGGATACGCCGAGTCGTCCTGGTGCCAGGTGACCCTCACCGACCCGCAGCGGCCGCCCGGTGCCATGGACCGACTCCGTGCGCGGTTCCCGCACACCCTCGACCTCCGATTCGAGCCCGACGGTGTGCGGCCCGTTTCCCGCACCTACCAGGCTCGGGTGAGTGAGCGTAGCGATCTCGAGGTGTGCTGTGACTTCCTCGAGCACGTACGGGGCGGTGCGCCGGCCCGCGACGACGAGACCGTGCTCCTCGACGAGGCGCTCGGCCGCTCCCGCGAGCGGCGCGACACCGCGGCCGACGAGGGGCAGGCGGGGGCGGCGTGAGGCTGCACACACTCACGGTCACCGCCTTCGGGCCGTTCCGCCGGTCCGTCGAGGTCGACTTCGACCGCGTCTGCTCGGCCGGCCTCTTCCTCATCCACGGTGCTACCGGTGCAGGCAAGACCAGCCTTCTGGATGCCATCTGTTTCGCCCTGTTCGCCGACGTGCCCGGAGCCCGCACCAAGAAGGGCCTGGCCAGTGACCACGCCACTGAGGGGACCCGTCCGATCGTCACCCTCGAGTTCTCAGTCGGGAACCGACGCCTGCGCATCGAGCGCAGCCCCGAGTTCCACCGCCCCAAGCGGCGCGGCACCGGCCTGACCAAGGTCCCGGCGGCCGTCACCCTCGAGGAGCGGACCAGCGGCGGCTGGCGGGGTGTCTCGACCCGGCACGACGAGGTCGCCGACGCGTTGGACCAGGTGCTCGGCATGGGCATGGCGCAGTTCGCCAAGGTCGTGGTGCTGCCGCAGGGTGATGTGTCGGCCTTCCTTCGGGCCACGCCGGAGGACCGTCGCGCGCTCCTGGAGCGGCTCTTCGACATCTCGACCTTCACCGGCGTCGAGGAGTGGTTCGTCGAGGAGCGTCGGCGCACAAGCGTCCAGGTCGATCTGCAGATGGCGGCGATCGAGCGTGAGGTGGCCCGGCTGAGTGACCTCGTCAACGTCGAGGAAGCCCCGCAGTGGGCTGCGCTGGAGCTCGGCTCATTGCCCGCGGCGCTGGCCGGGCACCTGGCCGAGGTCGAGGCTGAGGTGCTGACCCTGCTGGCAGCCGCAGACGAGGCCGCGGGGGCACTCACTCGCGCCGGGACGACGCTCCAGGAGGTCCGCACGACGAGCGCTGCTCGGGACCGCGGCCTGAGCGCGCGGGCAGACCAGACCGCAGCCCTCGAGGCCGCCGACGAGATCGCCGACCTCCGCACGGTGGTGGCCGCCGCCGCCGCCGCGGACGCGGTGGCCGGCCACCTCGCCGGTCTCGACGCCGCGCTGCACGAGGAGTCGCAGCGGGCCCGGGACCTCGCGGCGGCTCAGCACCGCGTCGGACTGCATCCCGACGCGCAGCCGGGCGATGCTGTGGGGCCCGCTGCCGTCCTTCGCGAGGACATCGCGGATCTGGCCGAGCGCCTGCACACGTGGGACCGGACCCTCTCCGACCTCGAGCACGCCGCCGCGAGCCGCGTGCACGCCATCGCGGCGGTGGAGCGCGCCCAGAGCACCGTCCAGCGGTCCGAGGCTGCGGTGGCGGCGTTCGCCGATCGGACGCGCTGCGCGACGGAGTCCGCCGCCAATGCGGAGTCCCAGGTCCAGGACCTCAGCGAGGTCGCCAAAGGACATGCCGCGGCAGACAGCGCGTGCGCCACAGCCCGGCGTGCGCTCGGCCTCGCGACGGAGGTGGCGCGTCTCGTCCGTGACCGGGAGGAGAGCTCCCCCGATCTCATCGCCGCCAGGGACGCAGTCCTTCGCGCCCAGTCCGAGGTCATCGCCCTGCGGCAGCGCCGGCTCGACGGGATGGCGGCCGAGCTCGCCGCTGCCCTCACGCCAGGAGAGACCTGTCCGGTCTGCGGAAGTGCGCAGCATCCGGCTCCCGCGCGCGGCGAGGCAGCTGTCAGCCCCGAGGACCTCGAGGGTGCGGAAGCGTCACTGGCGCACGTCCAGAGCAGGCTCGTCGCCCTCGAGGTCGGTGCCGCCGCACGAGCCAGCCGCATCGAGGCCCTGAGCGAGCAGCTCGGAGACGACGCCGGCCGAGAGCTCGGCGAGCTCGTGACGGCCCGTGACGAGGCCCATGGCCGACTCGCCGTCTGCCTGACCGCTCGGCGGGACTTGCAGGCTGCGCAGACGCTCTTGACCGCGTCGAGGGCCGAGCTCACCGATGTCCAGAACGAGGCCGTCTCCGTCGCGGCCTCTTCCGCCGCTGCGACCGCGACGCTCCAGACGGCCCAGGCCACCGTGGCGCAGCTCAGCGCCACCATCGACGACCGGATGGCCCAGCACGCCGCCTGTCCGTGCGCAGCCGAGGAGGACTCGGGCATCGACACGGTCGGGCGCACGCACACCTCGATGACTGCTGCCGTCGACGCGCTCCTCACCGCTCAGAGCGTTCATGCGGACGCGGTCACTCGCCGCGAGGACCGCGAGACTGCCGCACTCGCAGCCGCCGCCGCGCGCGGATTCGCCGATCTGACGGCTGCTCGTCGGGCCGTCGTCTCCCCGGAGCGGGTCGAGACCATGCGCTCACGCATCTCCAACCACGCCGAGCTGCTCGCCGTCTCCGCTGCGACGCTCGACGAGCCGAGCGTCGCGGCGGCGCTGGCCGGGCCTGAGCCGGACGTCCAGGGCGCCACCGAGGCCGAGAGCTACGTGCGCCGGAATGCGCTTCAGACCCGGTCCGCACACACGGCCGCAGAGGGCCGGTTCGCGCTGCTCCGGTCGGTGAGCGGGACCGTCACCCGGCTCATCGCCGAGATCGAGCCCAGACGTGCCCGAGCCGCCGCGATCAAGGATCTCGCGGACGCCGCGACAGGTGTCGGCGGCGGCAACCTGCTGCGCATGCGTTTGGCCTCCTTCGTCCTCGCTGCCAGGCTCGAGAAGGTCGTCACGCTCGCCAACGAGCGGCTCCAGCGTATGGACGCCGGACGCTATCTCCTCGAGCACAGCGACGCGCGCGTCGCCGGAGGCGCACGCAGCGGGCTCGATCTGCGTGTGCTCGACCAGTGGACCGGACGCACCCGAGAGACGGCATCTCTCTCCGGTGGTGAGTCGTTCATGGTCTCCCTCGCCCTCGCCCTCGGCCTCGCCGACGCCGTGCGCGAGGAGGCCGGCGGGTTCGACCTCGGCACGCTCTTCATCGACGAGGGGTTCGGCAGCCTCGACGAGGAGTCGCTCGAGCACGTCATGGGCGTGCTCGACGGGCTCCGCGAGGGCGGCCGCGCCGTCGGTGTCGTCTCGCACGTGCCGGACCTGCGCACCCGGATCAGCCACCAGGTCGTCGTCGAGAAGACCGCGACCGGGTCCGAGGTCAGCGTGCGCACTGTCGCCTGAGCCCCTGCCGGGCCGCCCTCAGGGCTGCCCGGCCGGAGCGGCGGTCAGTCCTCGAACGCCTCCGGGGCCGGGCAGGAGCAGATCAGGTGACGGTCGCCGTAGGCGCCATCGATCCGCCCCACCGGGGGCCAGTACTTGTCGGAGCTCTCGACGCCCGCGGGGAAGGCAGCGGTCACGCGGTCAAAGGGGTGCTCCCACTCCCCCGCGATGCTGGCGCTCGTGTACGGGGCGTGCCGCAACACACTGTCCGCCGGGTCGACCTCGCCGCGCTCCACCGTCGCGATCTCCTCTCGGATGGCGATCATCGCGTCACAGAACCGATCCAGCTCGCCGAGGTCCTCGCTCTCCGTCGGCTCGACCATGAGCGTCCCGGCCACCGGGAAGGACATCGTCGGCGCGTGGAACCCGTAGTCGATGAGGCGCTTGGCGACGTCGTCGACGGTGATGCCGCTCGACTTCGTGAGAGGTCGCACGTCGAGAATGCACTCATGGGCGACGAGACCGTTGGTCCCGGTGTAGAGGATCGGGTAGGAGTCGGCGAGCCGCGTCGCGACGTAGTTGGCGCTGAGGACGGCGACCTGCGAAGCCTTGCGAAGGCCTGCGCCACCCATGAGCCGGATATAGGTCCACGAGATCGGCAGGATGCTGGCCGAACCGAAGGGTGCCGCCGAGACCGGTCCAACGCCCGTTGACGGACCGTCACCCGTCACCGGGTGGTTGGGCAGGAACGGCGCGAGGTGCGCGCGGACGCCCACCGGGCCCACTCCGGGCCCTCCTCCCCCGTGGGGGATACAGAAGGTCTTGTGCAGGTTGAGGTGCGAGACGTCGGCGCCGAACTCCCCCGGCCTTGCCAGGCCGACGAGTGCGTTGAGGTTGGCCCCGTCGACATAGACCTGGCCGCCTGCCTCGTGGACCATCTCACAGAGCCGGGTGATCGTGTCCTCGAACACCCCGTGGGTCGACGGGTAGGTCACCATGATCGCGGCGAGCCGCTCGCCATGCGTGGCGATCTTCTCCTCCAGGTCGACCATGTCGACGCTCCCCTCGGGTGCCGTCTTGACGACGACGACCCGCAGGCCGGCCATGACCGCGCTGGCCGCGTTGGTCCCGTGGGCGCTCGCCGGGATGAGGCAGACGTCCCGCTCGGTGTCGCCGTTGGCCTGGTGGTACGCGCGGATCGCCATGAGTCCCGTGAACTCACCCTGGCTTCCCGCATTGGGCTGCAGGCTGACGGCGTCATAGCCCGTGATCTCGCAGAGCCAGTCCTCCAGTTGGGCGATGAGCCGTCTCATCCCGGCGCTGTGCGCAGCCGGGGCGAAGGGGTGCAGCGCCGCGAACTCCGGCCAGGTGATCGGGATCATCTCCGTGGTCGCGTTGAGCTTCATCGTGCAGGAACCGAGGGGGATCATCCCCCTGTCCAGGGCGAAGTCGCGGTCGCTGAGCCGGCGCAGGTATCGCAGCATCGCCGTCTCGCTGCGATAGGAGTGGAAGGTCGGGTGAGCGAGGAAGTCGCTGGTGCGAGCGAGTGGGCCGTCAATGGCCACCGGCTCCGCGGGTGCGGACCGCTCGACTCCGAAGGCACGAGAGACGCCCGCGAGGTGGGCCTCTGTGGTCGTCTCGTCGACGCTGAGACGGACCTCGTCCGCACTCTGCTGCCAGAGCGTGATGCCGTGTTCCAGGGCCGCGGCCACCAGTGCCGCCGCGCGGCCCGGCACCCGGACGCTCAGGGTGTCGAAGAACTCACCGTCCACGACGTCCAGGCCTCCCGCGCGAAGTGCATCGGCGAGGGAGTTCGCCTTGGCGTGGACATCCTCGGCTATCCGGGTGAGGCCGTCGGGGCCGTGATAGACCGCGTACATGCTCGCGATCACCGCGAGGAGCACCTGAGCGGTGCAGATGTTGGACGTGGCCTTCTCTCGCCGGATGTGCTGCTCGCGGGTCTGCAGGGCCATGCGGTATGCGGGCGCGCCGGTGTTGTCGATGGAGACCCCGACGAGACGCCCTGGCATGGTCCGTTCGAGCCCGGCACGCACGCTCATGTACCCGGCGTGCGGACCGCCGAAGCCCATGGGTACACCGAAGCGCTGGGTCGTGCCGACCGCGACGTCCGCACCCCACTCCCCCGGCGCGGCCAGCAGGGTGAGCGCGAGCAGGTCGCAGACCGCGGTCAGCAACGCCCCCGCCTCGTGGGCCGCCTCGGTGACGGCGGACCAGTCGTGGATGCGCCCGTCGGCTGCGGGGTACTGCACGATCACGCCGAAGACGTCACGGTCCCCGGCTGCTGCGCGCAGTGCAGCCGCGTCCGCGACCCCGGTGAGGTCGGTCTGCACGACAGGCAGGCGCAGCGCCGTAGCTCTGGTCTCGATGACGGCGAGTGTCTGAGGGAAGATCTCGGCATCGACGAGCAGGACCGCGTCGTCGGAGACCTTGCTGGCACGGCGCATGAGCGTCATGGCCTCGGCGGCTGCTGTGGCCTCGTCCAGGAGCGAGGCGCCGGCGGTGGTCAGCCCGGTGAGATCGGAGACGACGGTCTGGAAGTTGAGGAGGGCCTCGAGTCGGCCTTGGGAGATCTCGGGCTGATAAGGCGTGTAGGCGGTGTACCACGCGGGGCTTTCGAGGACGTTGCGCTGAATGACCGGCGGCAGGATCGTCCCGTAGTAGCCCATCCCGATCATCGATGTCGCAACGGTGTTGCCTCGCGCGAAGGACTGCAGCTCCTCGACGACAGCGAGCTCAGAGGCGGCCGCCTCGATGGTGAGGTCGACCGAGCTCGAGATCCCTTTCGGGACGGCGGCGTCGGTCAGGGCATCGAGGGAGTCGTAGCCGACCCGCTCGAGCATGGTCGCGAGGTCGGCGTCGCGCGGGCCGATATGGCGGGCGGCGAACGCGGGTGTGACCTGGCCTGAGGGGGCGGACGTCGGCGACATAGGTGAGGCACTCCTGCGGTGACGACGCGCTACGCGAGCACGCGTGGGTATGCCTCCCCCTCTGTCGCCCGTCGGTGGACTCCAGAGGTGCCTGGCCCGTGTGGTCCTTTGCGCCTGAGAGGTTCCGGGGAGGTTTGCCCCTTCGGCGCCCCGTCACCCAAAGGGACGGAGACTCTCCCACACGGTGTGAGCAGCGACCCTCAGGTTAGCGCACCGTCTGCCAGGGACGGCGTGGCAACTCGCCCGATGAAAGTCGTCAGGCCAACCGTGCCGCGCGCCGGGCGCTGAGCTCGTCGCCTGGGTGCACGGCAGGAGCCTCGTCGTCGGGACGCTCACTCGGGAGCTCGGCGAGCTCGCCCTCGACCTCGCGCCAGACCTTGCCGAGAGCGATCCCGAACACACCCTGACCCCCGGCGAGCAGATCGACGATCTCATCCGGAGAGGTGCACTCGTAGACGGTTGCGCCGTCACTCATGAGGGTGATCTGGGAGAGCTCCTCTACGCCGGCCCGCCGCAGGGAGGTGATCGCCAGGCGGATCTGCTGGAGTGAGACGCCGGTGACGAGCAGCCGTTTGACGACCTTGAGCACGAGGATGTCCCGGAATCCGTAGAGACGCTGGCTGCCGGAGCCGGTGGCCGAGCGCACGCTCGGCTCGACGAGGCCCGTGCGGGCCCAGTAGTCCAACTGACGGTAGGTGATTCCGGCGGCCTTGCAGGCGGCCGGACCGCGATAGCCCGTCTCCTCGCTCAGCTCCGAGGCGCCCGTGTCGAAGAGGACCCCCTGCGATCCGACCGGCACTGTGGTCGGGGTGGTGGGCTGCTCAGCCGGGCTCATGGGCGCTCCTCATTGGTCACACTCGTCACACCTGTCACAGTGCCATCTGCCCCGAACGCTACGGCTCCGGCTGCCACGGCGTCAATCACCCACGCGGTAAGTCGTCGTCGGGAGGTTCGGCTGTCGGGACGTCCTCGCCCCCGGGCTCGGCGAAGTCCTCAGGGCTGACCGAGTCGAGGAAGTCCTTGAACGCCTCGACATCCTCCTCCTGCTCCTCCGGCATGTGCACGCCCGCATCATCGAGGACGGCCGTGCTGCCAAGGACGGGGGCACCGACTCGCAGAGCGATCGCGATCGCGTCGGAGGGGCGGGCCGAGATCTCGGTCCCGCCGTCGATGACGAGGGGCGCGAAGAAGACGCCGTCGACGAGGGAGTCGATCCGCACCGCGGAGACTTCGTGCCCGAGCTCGGCCAGAACGTTGACCATGAGGTCGTGGGTGAGCGGACGCGGGGGCTCGACACCCTGCTGGACATAGGCGATGGCCGTTGCCTCGGCCGCACCGATCCAGATGGGCAGATATCGATCGCCGTCCCGCTCACGGAGCAGGACGATCGGCTGGTTCGTCGGCATCTCGACGCGGACGCCCATGACCTCGAGCGGCTTCATGACTCCACGGTACTCCCCGCGCGACCCTCCACCGCCGCACCGCCGAGACCTTTGGTGACGAGTGCGCCGTGGATGAGGATCAGGTGCTGGGCGATGCGGGCGGCCCTGGCCTGACGGTCATGACCCCGGGAACTGGGGGCGAGCATCTGCTCGACCAGTCCGACCTCGCGGTCAGCAGCGGTCTTGAACGGGCGCAGGTGGCGAGGCTCGAGGCCGAACTTGTGGAGCCAGACCGCGGACTCGACGATCTGGAGGTCCTCGGCCCCGAACCGCCCGGTCTCGTCGGCACCGATGAGACCGACACCGACGAGGGAGTCCACCAGGGCCGGATCGGCGCCGCCGGCATCGGCGAGCTCTGCGGCGCTGAGCCGCACCCGCCGTGGGGGCGCGGTGGGGAGGGCGGCATCCTCCCGCTCCCGCGCGGCGAGCGCGTCGCGGATGACTCGCAGCGGCCAGAAGTGGTCGCGCTGCGCAGTGAGGATGTAGCGCAGCCGCTCGACGTCGCCCTCGGTGTACTTGCGATATCCGGCCCCGGTCCGCTCGGGTGTCAGCAGTCCCTCTGTCTCGAGAAAGCGGACCTTCGAGACCGTCAGGTCGGGGAAGTCAGGCTGCAGGCGCGCGATGACCTTGCCGATGGTCAGGTGTGCGCCGCTGCTCGAGGAGGGGCTACGACTCGGGGCGGCCGGCATAGAAGACGAGGCGGAACTTGCCGATCTGGACCTCGTCGCCGGTGTGCAGCACAGCCTCGTCGATCCGCTCGCGGTTGAGGTAGGTGCCGTTGAGCGACCCGACGTCGCGCACGGCGAAGGTCTCACCGTCGCGGGTGAAGACCGCGTGCTTGCGGGAGACCGTGACGTCGTCGAGGAAGATGTCCGAGTCCGGGTGTCGACCCGAGGAGACAGAGGCGTCGTCGAGCAGGAAGCGCGCGCCGGTGTTGGGACCCCGCAGCACGACGAGCAGCGCGGTGCCGGGGCGCAGCGCGTCGACCGTCGCCTGGTCCGCGCGGGTGAGCATGTGATCGGACTCGGTGGCCTCGACATGCTCAACGCCCCCCACGCTGGGGAACCGCATCGTCGTCGACTCGCGCGACTCGGTCATCGGGCTGTCTTCCGCCCCTGGCTTCTCACTCATCTATTGCCTCCACGCTCAGCATCGTAGTCCGTCGGGGTCGCCCGGCGGCCGGTTAGTCGAGGATTGCCGCGTATCCCTCTGCGTCGAGCATGCCGTCGACGACCGACGGGTCGGCGAGGCTGAGGTCGTACATCCACCCCTCACCATACGGATCGGTGTTGACGGACTCGGGCGTGGCCTCGAGGGAGTCGTTGACCGCGACGATCTCGCCATCGGCCGGTGCGTAGAGATCGCTCACTGACTTGGTGGACTCGACCTCGCCGCAGGACTGGCCCCCGCTGACCGTGTCGCCGACGCCGGGCAGGCTGATGTAGACGACATCACCCAGGGCCTCTGCCGCATAGGCGGTTATGCCCACCCGCACGACCCCGTCGCCCTTGTCCTGCACCCACTCGTGCTCGGCCGTGTAGCGCAGGTCGCCGGGAATCTCACTCATAGCTGCTCCTTGGGTGGATGGGTGCTCACGATGTCGAGCTGGGGACCGGCTGAGCGTACTGAGACTCGGTCGGGGTGTGCAACGACGTGATGTCGAGGCTATCGCGTTGCTCGATGACAGCCTCCGCATTGAGCCGCCGCACGGACTCGCTCACCCCACCCGGGATGTCCATCGCCGCCGCCATGGTCGGCGGGTCGCCGATGGCGTTGATGGCGTAGGGGGCCTGGATCCGTTCGCCCGAGACCGTCACGCCCTGGTCGACGTCCGTGAAGTACGTCGAGCTGACGACACGGAGGTCGTTGATCTCCACGGCTTCTGCGCCGGCGTCTCGCAGCTCCTGGAGGGTGTCGAGCAAGAGCGCGGCTGTCACTCTACGCTCAGGGTCGTCGATCGTGATCACCACTCCGGGCCCGGTCGCCGCGACGGTGCCGGAGAGGACCTGGATCGAGTCCAGCCGCGCCTGAGCCGCAGCCCTGGCCTCCTCCGAGGTGGCGCCGGAGGCCAGCTGGCCGCGCGTCTGCTCCAGCTCCCTGATCTCGTTGGAGAGGCGGGAGTTCTCCTGCGTGACGTCGTCGAGGATGCGGACCAGCTCGTCCTCGCGGAGGTCCGCCAGCCCCTCGAGGTCGGTCTGGCGCACCTGCGCAGCGATGGCAAACCCCAGGGAGATGGCGAGCAGGCCGACGACGACGTTGGCGCGGGTCGCCCGCGGGCTGCCCATCCGGCGCAGCCGACGCCAGGCGGCCCTTCCACTGACCGAGCCGCGATCGGCGGCCGCGCTCTCCGCCGGAGCAGGCTGCTCCGTCGGGGACGAGTCGTTTCGGTCAGGCATGGAACAGGTGACGGCGAATGGAGGCGACGTTGGAGAAGATGCGGACGCCGAGGACCACGACAACACCGGTCGAGAGCTGGGATCCGACGCCGAGCTGGTCGCCGATGAAGACGATGAGCGCGGCCACGATGACGTTGGAAAGGAAACTGATGACGAAGACCTTGTCGTCGAAGATCCCGTCGAGAACGGCGCGCAGCGCACCGAAGACCGCGTCCAGGGCGGCGATGACGGCGATCGGCAGGTAGGGCTGCATCCACGAGGGCACGCTGGGATCGAGGATGAGCCCGATGATGAGACCGACGACGAGGCCGATGGCGGGGATCACTCGTCGACCCCCGGATTCTGCGGTGCGGCGTTCTCGACCCGTAGCGCCGAGGCGCTCTTCATCGTGATCTCCTCTTCCGCGACGACATCGGTCCGGATCGCGAAGTTGTCGGACAGCGCCTTGAGGTACACGCCCCCATCGGAGGAGGCGAACTCGGCGGCGAGACGGTCCGGGTCGCCGATGGCGCGCACCACATACGGACGCGTCAGCGGTCGGTAGTTGACGAGAATCGCCTCGCCGGCGAACCGGATGGCGGAGCGGCTGGTGAGCCGCTGTCCGTTGATGTCGATCGCCTCCGCCCCGGACGCCCAGAGGGCGTTGACGACGATCTGCAGGTCTTTGGAGAGGACCCTGCCCTCGTTGTCGGCGCTCGTGCCCCGGCCGGACTCGAGCGGTGCGTCGTCGAGGGTCACGACGAGACCCGGACCTTGGACGCCGACAGCGCCCACCGAGGCGAGGAGCTGGCTGCTCACGCCCGCGGCGGCCGGCCCCGCGCTGTCGAGGATCACCCGTTCCTGAGCGAGGGCCACCTCTTCCTGCAGCTCGCTCACCCGGACCGAGTTGGCCTCCACTCGCTCCTGCCGGGCCTCGATCTGGGCGATGAGGTCGGCCCTGGCACTGGTCCGCTCGGTCTGTCGGTCGCCGAGCGTCTGAGATGAGACGCCGAAGACGAGGCCGATGGCGAGGGTCGTGGCGAGCACGAGGGTGCCCGTCGGCCGTTGCGGCGAGTCTTCACCCGCGCGACGCCGTCGCTCGGTGGCCGCCGCGTAGCCCGGGTCGAGCGGTCGGTGCAGAAGCTCGTTGATGAGTGACATCGAGGCATCGCGAGGAGCCCCGGCAGGGCTGCTCATGCCCGCTGTCCCGCTGCCGCCGAACGCGCCCGGAAGTCGCGCAGGTCACGCAGCTGCAGCACATAGATGTACGCGCCGAGCCAGTACAGCACCGTCCCCCACCAGACGAAGGCCCACCCGAGCGGCTCGGCCCAGACCCGCACCGGTTCGCTCACCTGGGCGAGCAGCAGGACGGGGAAGGCGTAGAGCAGGTTGAAGGTCGCTGCCTTGCCGACGAAGTGGACCGGCAGCCCGATCTGGCCGAGGGAGCGCACCCGCAGCATGACGACGGCCATGAAGGCCTCGCGGGCGACGAGGATCCCGACGAGCCACCAGGGGATGATGTCGCGCCACGCAAGGCCGAGGATGGTCGTGAGGATGTACAGCCGGTCGGCGATGGGGTCGAGGAGCTCACCCAGCCGGGACTCGAGCCCCATCGACCGGGCGATCTTGCCGTCGAGATAGTCGGTCACTCCCGAGGCCCCGAGGACGACGAGCGCGAGGACGTCCCGCTCGGTGAAGATCGCCCAGAGGAAGATCGGGACGCCGATCAAGCGCACGAGGCTGAGCGCGTTCGGGATCGTCAGGACACGGTCGGAGACCCGTCCCACCGCCTCGTGCTCCCCGGTCTCGCGCGCAACCACGCCTTCACTGTATGCGAGAAATCCGTCCCGGACGGATCGCTGCCACGCGCGGGGCGATAGCCTCGTCCGTTATGCGGATCCTCGGCGCCGACCTTGCCACCAATCGGCGACGGACGAGCGTGAAGTGGCAGGCGTTCGGCCCCGACGTCCTGCCGCTGTGGGTCGCCGAGATGGACGCGTTGCTCGCCCCCGCCATCGTCGACGAGGTGCAGGACCTCATCGCGCGCGGTGACACCGGGTATGCCTGGCCGGCGCCCTATATCGAGGCCTTCACGGGGTTCGCCCAGGACCTCTGGGGCTGGTCCGTCGACCACGCTCTGGTTCGGGTGGTCACCGACGTCATGGTGGGGATGGAGGAGATCACCCGGGTCCTCCTCCCCCGGGACGGCAGAGTCATCATCGACGACCCGGTCTACGACGCGTTCCCGCTGCACGTGGCGTCGGTGCGACGCGAGGTGGTGCGGGTCCCCCTCGACGTGGACCATCGGCTCGACCTCGACGCGCTGAAGGCTGCCTTCGAGGGGGCGGAACACGAGGGTGTTCCCGCGGTCTACTGGCTCTGCAACCCACAGAACCCCACTGGGTCGGTGCCGACGAGAGGCGAGCTCACGGCACTCGCCGGCATCGCCGCTCGGCACGGGGTGCGAGTCCTCAGCGATGAGATCCATGCTCCGCTGTGCGTCGACCATGCCGACTTCGTCCCCTACCTCACCGTCGACCCGCGAGGAGTGACGGCCACCTCACCGTCGAAGTCGTTCAGCCTCGCGGGCCTCAAGGCCGGCCTTGTCGTCGCCGGCGCAGACGCGACGGCCGACCTCGCTCAGCTCCATCCCGTCACCTCATACGCGGCGAGCCACGTGGCCGTGCGGGCTCATGCGGCGGCCTATCGGCACGGGCGGCCCTGGCTCGAGCAGGTGCGGCAGGAGATCGCAGAGAACCGTCGGCTGCTGACAGCACTCCTCGGTGCCCGGCTCCCGAACGTCGGTTGGCGCGAGCCACGGGCCACCTACCTGGCCTGGCTCGACGTCGGCCGGCTCGATCTGGGGACGCGACCAGCGCATACCCTCAGGAAACAGGCGGGCGTCGCGCTCAGCGAGGGGACGAGCTACGGACCGGCCGGGCTTGGCCACGTCCGGCTCAACCTCGCCACCTCACCGCAGATCGTCACCGAGGCGATCGAGCGCATCGCCGCCCTGGTCGACGCACAGGCACGCTGACCGGGAGCTCGGGGGAAGCGGGTGACGACTCAGACGTTGCGGCGGTACTGGCCGCCCACCTCGAAGAAGGCGTCGCTGATCTGGCCCAGCGAGCAGCAGCGGACCGCGTCCATGAGCGCTGCGAAGACGTTGCCATCGTGCGTTGCGGCCTCCTTGAGCCGTTCGAGAGCCGCGGGTGCCTCGTCGCGGTGCCGTTTCTGGAAGTCGGCGAGACGCGCGAGCTGGGACTGCTTCTCGTCCTCGGTGCCGCGGGCGAGCTCGACCTCGGTGAGGGGCCGATCGCTGTCCTCGGCGAGGAAGGTGTTCACGCCGATGAGCGGCAGGGAGCCGTCGTGCTTGCGCTGCTCGTACAGCATCGACTCGTCCTGGATCCTGCCCCGCTGGTAGCCGGTCTCCATCGCGCCGAGGACGCCACCGCGCTCGGCGATCCGCTCGAACTCGGTGAGCACGGCCTCCTCCACCAGGTCGGTGAGCTGCTCGACGATGTAGGAGCCCTGGAGCGGGTTCTCGTTCATCGACAGGCCCCACTCGGCGTCGATGATCATCTGGATCGCGAGGGCTCGCCGGACCGACTGCGCTGACGGTGTGGTGATCGCCTCGTCGTAGGCGTTGGTGTGCAGGGAGTTCGCGTTGTCGTAGAGCGCGCAGAGCGCCTGCAGAGTCGTGCGGATGTCGTTGAAGTCCATCTCCTGCGCGTGCAGGGACCGGCCCGAGGTCTGGACGTGGTACTTCAGCTTCTGCGAGCGCTCGTCGGCGCCGTATCTCTCCTTCATCGCGATCGCCCAGATGCGGCGGGCGACCCTGCCGATGACGGTGTACTCGGCGTCCATGCCGTTGGAGAAGAAGAACGACAGGTTCGGGGCGAAGTCGTCGATGTCCATGCCCCGCGCGAGGTAGGCCTCGACGTAGGTGAAACCGTTGGCGAGGGTGAAGGCCAGCTGGCTGAGGGGGTTCGCTCCGGCCTCGGCGATGTGGTAGCCGCTGATCGAGACGGAGTAGAAGTTGCGGACCTGCTGCTCGATGAACCACTCCTGGATGTCCGCCATGGCGCGCAGGGCGAACTCGGTGGAGAAGATGCAGGTGTTCTGGCCCTGGTCCTCCTTGAGGATGTCGGCCTGGACGGTGCCGCGCACCGAAGAAAGGGTGCGGGTCCGGATCTCCTCGAGCTCGCCCGCGTCGGGCTCGCGACTCTCCTCCTCGCGGAAGGCGTCGACCTGCTGGTCGATCGCGGTGTTGAGGAACATGGCGAGGATCGTCGGTGCCGGACCGTTGATCGTCATCGAGACGCTCGTCGTCGGGGACAGCAGGTCGAACCCGGCGTAGAGGTCCTTCATGTCGTCGAGGGTCGCGACGGACACGCCGGAGGTCCCGACCTTGCCGTAGACGTCGGGCCGGGGTGAGGGATCACGGCCGTAGAGCGTGACGGAGTCGAACGCCGTCGACAGTCGGGTCGCCGGCTGACCCTTGGAGAGCAGGTGGAAGCGTCGGTTGGTCCGGTGCGGGTCACCCTCACCGGCGAACATCCGGGCCGGAGCCTCACCGCTGCGCTTGAACGGGAAGACGCCTGCGGTGAAGGGGAAGTATCCCGGCAGGTTCTCCGCGCGGCGGAAGCGCATGAGCGCACCGTGGTCTTCGTCCCTCGGCAGTGCGACCCGCGGGACGCTGTTGCCACTCAAGGTCTCTCGCGTCAGAGGGGTGTGGATCTCCTTGCCGCGCACCACATACACCTGCTCGTCGCCGGTGTAGCCCGCCTTGACCTGCGGCCAGTCGGTGATGAGGGACCGGGCCCCACCCTGGGCGCGCACCCGCTCGTCCCTCAGGGCGGAGAGCGCGTCGGGAGCGTCCTCGCCGAGCATGTCGGCGCTCGCCTCGAGCTGCTGGGTCTCGCGGGCCAGAACACTGAGCCGCTCCGTCTTGGCGTGGTAGCCGCGGACCGTCTCCGCGATCTCGGCGAGGTAGCGCTCCCGTCCCCGCGGCAGGGCGCTCGTCAGGCCGGTCGAGACCTGCGTGTCCACCGCAGGCAGATGAGCATCGAACTCGCTCAGGCCGTGCGGGACGAGCTGGGACTTCAGCTCCTGGTAGAGGCCGGTGACGCCGTCGTCGTCGAACCGGGCCGCGCTGGTCCCGAAGACCGGCATCTGCTCCCACGGGGTGCCGAACGCCTCACGGTTGCGGACCATCTGGCGGGCGACGTCACGGCGGGCGTCCTCCGCCCCGCGCCGCTCGTACTTGTTGATGGCGACGACATCGGCGAAGTCGAGCATGTCGATCTTCTCGAGCTGGCTGGCCGCGCCGTACTCCGGGGTCATGACATACAGGCTCACGTCGACGAAGTCGGTGATCGCGGCGTCACCCTGGCCGATGCCCGGGGTCTCGATGATGACGAGGTCGAAGCCCGCGGCCCGGCAGGCCGCGGTGACGTCGTCCAGAGCGGGCGGGACGACGGCGCCGGCCGCGCGGGTGGCGAGGCTGCGGAAGTAGACGGTGCCCTCCGAGATCGAGTTCATCCGGATCCGGTCGCCGAGGAGCGCTCCCCCACCACGCCGACGGGTCGGGTCGATCGCGATGACCGCGATCCGCAGCTTGTCCTCGCTGTCCCGCCGAAGCCGACGGACCAGCTCGTCGGTGAGCGAGGACTTGCCTGAACCGCCGGTGCCGGTGATCCCGAGAACAGGCGCCGTACGCCGGGCGGCCGCCTCGCGCATACCCATCAGGTCGTTCTCGCTCACCGACCCGGCCTCGAGAGCGGTGATGAGGCGGGCCAGCGCCCGCTCCTCCCCTGAGAGCACGGCGTCCAGCGCGGCCGGCTCGGCCGACAGGTCGACGTCGCACTCGGCGATGAGCTCGTTGATCATGCCCGGCAACCCGAGCCGCTGTCCGTCCTGAGGGCTGAAGATGTGCACTCCGCGCTCGCGCAGGAGCTCGATCTCGGCGGGGACGATGCCTCCCCCGCCGCCGCCGTAGACCTTGATGTGGCCGGCTCCCCGCTCACGCAGGCGCTCGACGAGGTAGCTGAAGTACTCGACGTGGCCCCCCTGGTAGGAGGAGACCGCGACGCCCTGGGCATCCTCCTGGATCGCCGCGGTGACGATCTCCTCGACGCTGCGGTCGTGTCCGAGGTGGACGACTTCGGCCCCCTGGCTCTGGAGCAGCCGCCGCATAATGTTGATCGCGGCATCGTGGCCGTCGAAGAGACTTGCAGCGGTGACGAAGCGCACGGGGTGCACGGGGACGTGGAGGTCGGGCGTGGCCATGCACCTCAGGGTACCGCGTGGATAGTTGGACATCCAACTATCGGACGTTGTTGTTTTGTGACTAGGCTTGGCTCGTGCCGACCCAGGACCCACTCGACCCCATCACCGAGGCAGCACGCCTGTGGGGAGAACACGGCTGGGCTGACGCCGCCCCGGGAATGGCGGCGGTGACCTCACTCATGCGTGCGCAGCAACTCGTCCTCTCCCGCGTCGAGGCGGTCCTCAAGCCGCTCGGGGTGAGCTTCGCCCGCTACGAGGTCCTCATGCTCCTCGTCTTCTCCCGCCGCGGCACCCTGCCGATGAGCACGATCAGCGCGCGCCTCCAGGTCCATCAGACAAGCGTCACCAACGCCGTGGACAGGCTCGAGGCAGCGGGACTGGTGCGGCGTCTCCCCCACCCGTCGGACCGACGCACGACCCTTATCGAGATCACGCCCGAGGGAAGGTCTCTCGCCGACGAGGCGACGACACTGCTCAACCGGGAGGTCTTCAACCAGCCCGGGCTGAGCGCGCGCGACACGACGACACTCGTCGGCATCCTCGGGCGACTCCGGCAAAGCGCCGGGGACTTCTAGCTGCGGGCCTGGTGCGCGGCCTCGAGCAGCGCCATGAGGTAGCGCTCAGTGATCTGGTCCTGGATCCGGGTGTTGAGCGGTCCGCCCAGGAACGCCAGGACCGAGGCCCGCTTCGTGAACGAGCGGACCGTGAACGTCACTGTCTCATCACCGTCGATCTCGACGATGAAGGCCTGCTCGCCCTTCTCCGGATGCCCGTCCAGGGTGCCGTAGGCGAACCCGCGACGGTCCCGCTCGTCGAGGACGGCCACGACCCGGTTGGCGCCGTCGATCTTGATCGGACCGACGTTGAGCCGGACGACGGCGACCGCGCCCTCCTCGACCCGCTCACTCGAGGCGAGCACGGTCAGGCCTGCCCCGCGATGGATCTGCCAGGTCATCACCGCGTCGGCGGCGAGCTCGAAGGTCTCGCGGCCCTTGCCGACCCGCACGCACTGTTCGTTGTGTCGGTATCCGTCAGGGGTGCCCGCGCCGAGACTCTCACCGACCTCGGGGTAGGTCAGGGGCCTGGTGAGCGCGCTGCTGACCTCGGCTGGCAGATCGGTGGTCACCCGTTCATGCTACGCACTGGTAACAAACGGGGACGAACAGGGCCGGTGAGGCACCTCAGTCACCCGCCGCAGTCACCGCCGCGGGCCAGAACAAGCACAGTGTTGGCGCTCCTGTCCCTGAGCGCCAGCCTTTCCTCGGAGACGTCGAATCGCGCTGCTCGCTCGAGCGCTCCGAAGAACGAGGCCTCCTGGGCCATCGCCTCGTCCGGGCCGGCCATCCTCGTCGAGACGACCGGGACGAACGAGATGCGGCCGTCGTCGGTGGCCTCGAAGCCTGCCGTGAACCGGTTGACCCCGCCAGTGCCAGTGGCCCGGCCGTCGGCGAGCGTGAGCACGCTCGCTGCATCGAGATCAGCGTGTCTGCGCTCATTCCTGCTGACGATCGACTCCGGAACCCAGGTGCCGTTCAGTTACAGCGGGGTCAGTCACGGCATCTCGAGACCGGCTAGGCCAGTCACCAACCACAGCGATCGGATCCCCTGCATGACTGACTCACTTCGAGCACGCCCCGGCAAGGAGTGGTAGGGCTGTGAGTCGAGGTCCGCATTCACCCATGCTCCGAGTCTCTCAGTTCGAAGGCTGGAAGGCTGCGTCGTCCACCACTGGTCCGAGAGTCGAGCCATCCGGTGCCCGCAGGGTACCGAGCGACGGGTCGAATGCGGTGGTGGCGTCGACCACCTGACCTCGGCTGTACACGACGTCGCCTGGCTCCATCCACGGAACCAGCGTTTCGACCGTCACCAGAACGTAGCCCTTGGCCCGCAAGGCGGCCACGATGCCTGGGACAGCGTCCATGGTGGCGCTGACACTGTCGTGCATAGGCACGATGGAGCCGGACCGGGTGTAGGTGACCACGCGGCTGCGGATCTGGGTGGCCGTCCGCCCGTCCCAGTCGCGCGTGCTTGGAGGGACTCCGGCTGCTACGAGCGCGTTGTCGGCTCGCTGAACCTCCGACAGTTGGGCGCGATAGCTCAAGAGGCTGAGCTGGGGGTGCGAGTAGGTGTGATTCTCAACCGCGAAGCCCTCTGCCTTCTGGCGACGGACCGTCGCCGGTCGATTGCCTACTTGACCACCGACCACGAAGGAGGTCGCCGGCACGTTGAGTCGGGTCAGGGTGTCGATCAGTCGCTCTGTGTGGGGTGAGGGACCATCGTCGAACGTGAGGGCGACGCACGCGACCACCGCACAGTTGACGACCGGGGGTCGCCGGAGCCCGAGCGTGTCGGCGCCGTCGCTGTTCCAGTCACCCGCGAAGGCGGTGTCGGTCGGAAGTCCGAAGTCGAAGGTCAGATCGGCCTCGCCGCCTGCGAGGCTGTTCTTCACGAAGTTCGTCACGCCGCGTCGCACCGCCAACGTGTCGACACCCTCGGCATCGCCGTCCCAGTCCCCCACCAACGTGACGTCATCGGGACGCCCATACATGATCGTGAGATCAGCGGTGCCTCCGGCGATCACGTAGCGGAAGTAGTAGGTCGCACCGCGGCGGACGGCCGGGGTGTCCGTGTTGTTCCCGTTCCCGAAGTAGGCACGATCGGCGACCCGCCCGTACGTGAACGTGGTGTCAACGTGGGCGGTGAGCGAGTTGCCCAAGAAGTATTGACTCCCCCCGCCACCGACCTCGACTCCCTGCGCGGCAGCGCCTGGCATCCCGGCGCCCAGCGCAATGACCACTGCGCACGCGGCGCCCGCTCCTTCAACCCGCAGACCACTTCGCATCGGAGACACCTCCAGCCACCGGTACACCACGGTTCAGATCGGCGCGCTCTCCTTCGCGACCCCAATCGGTCGATCGTCCAGATGGCCGCCGGACCGGGCATCGCCCTGTGCGGCGCCACCTGGAAATCGGTCCCCGGGGCGGGGACTTCACCACTGAGCGGTGGTCCATGAAATGCGTCGGACTGACAGGATTTGAACTTCCCGCGGAGTGAATAGTGCCCCACGAACGGGGAGCAGAGGAACCGGCCGGCGGCGCGGCTTCGGCACCCTTCGCAGGCTACCGTCCAAGCGCTACCAGGCCAGTTACGTCGGTCTCGATGGCAATCGCCACCTGGCCCCGACGACGTTCCAGACCAAGGGGGACGCAGAGGAATGGCCCCGCCTCCAGTCGGCGGCGATGACCGAAGAGGAGGACATCCTCGCGACGAACCCCTGCCGTATACGTGGAGGGAGCAGAGCCCCCGCGCGGCTCGGAATGCGGCCAGCCACCGTGGGTGAGCTGGCCCAGATCGCGGAATCCATGCCGGAGAGATACCGCCTTATGGTGCATCTCGCCGCGTGGTGTGCGCTGCGCTTCGGCGAACTAACCGAACTGCCGCGCCATGACATTAACCTGACCAACGGCGTCATCCGCGTTCGGCGCGCTGTCACGTGGCCGGGAGGAAAGGCCGTGGTGGGGACGCCGAAGTTGACGGCGGGCGCACGAGATGTCACGATCCCGCCTCACCTCAACCGTCACCTCCGAGAACACCTGTGCAGAAGCATGCGCAGAGTGGCCCAGAGGGGTTGATGACCCAAACACCGAGGGCCAACACATGCACCACGGCAGCCTCTACAAGGTCTACAAGCCCGCCCGAGCCGCCGCCGGGAGGCCCGACCTTCGCTGGCACGATCTTCGCCATACCGGAGCGACTCTGGCGGCGCATGCCGGAGCTACGACGCGCGAGCTCATGGACCGACTCGGGCACTCCACCTCCGCCATGGCGATGCGGTACCAGCATGTCGCCGACGACCAACCCGCCGAGATCGCCCGGCGCCTCTCGGCCTTAGCGCTGCAGGACCAGGAGTTGGATCAATGACGTGCGGGTCTCGCGCCGAATGCCCGGCCTCGCGATGCGACTCCCGGCCAGTCGCTGCACCCGCGTCACTGCGCCCAGTTAGGGCTAGGGTCACACCGTCTACATTCGGGGGCAACGTTCAATATTCGGGGAGTGCACCGGAGGTGTCGTGCGCTGCGACGTCGTGCCGCTGCGCGCGTCTCTCGAGCAGGATGACGCTGTCAGCAGTGTGTCGCACGGTTTGGACTGCCGTCAGAGAGACGGTGGATTCACGCCATGCGCTACGCAAGGTCACCTCCGAGGTGCTGACGGTCAGTGAGGAGAGGAGCTTGTCGAAGCCATCGACCAGGAGTCCACGTCCACCAGGTCATTCTCTGCGCAAGCGCGACAAGAGGCCTTGCTACGTCCGCTTCCAAGCAGCGGTTCCGGACCAAACGTCGGGTCCTCGGCGAGAAGCGTGTTCCTGCTGAGCTGCTGCACGAGGCGACGGCTGGGGTACGTTGAGATCCTGGACCGCTGTTCCCGACGGTGCCGCTCTGGGGTGCCACACGGTCACAACCGAGAGGTACGCCCAATGCCGGTCTTCATGGTCGAGCGCCAGTTCGCGGAGCAGTTGAACGTCCCCCCGGAGACGGCCGTGGAGATCAACGCGATCAACGACGACTCGGGCGTGCGCTGGCTTTCCTCGTTCCTTTCGGCCGACAAGCGCAAGACTTTCTGCCTCTACGAGGCCGACAACATCGAGGCGATCCGGACGGCCGCGGTCCGGGCTGGTCTCCCGGCGGACGCCATCATGGAGCTGTCCGGCACCGTCTCGCCGGACGGCTCGTTCACACCGATGTAGACCCCCGTTCGGGTGCGGTCATCCCCCCGGGCGGAGCAAACCGTGCTCGGTGGCAAAGATCGCTGCCTTGGTGCGGTTGGGGGAAGCGGTCTTGCCCAGAATGCTGCGCACGTGGTTGGCGGCCGTGTTCGCGCTGAGGAACAGTCGTTCGCCGATCTCGCGGTTGGACAGGCCCTCGGCGACCAGGCGAAGTACGTCGACCTCGCGCTCGGTCAGGCCATTGGGCAGGGGTGGGTGCACGGCGTCAGGCCCCGGGACGGCGTCGAGGTCCCGGAGGACGCCGCGATGACCGATCCGCCGTGCCAGCGCCCTCGCCTCGTCGGCCAGCCCAGCAGCCGACGGTCCGGCCGCCGTGCACGAGCCTCGGGCACGATGCCGGCTCCAGGCAGCCAGCGACTCTGCCTGGTGGGTGACCGCACCCATCAGCCGGTCCATGGCAAGTGCCCGCTCGAAATGAAGGTCGGCGCTCGGCGCACCCAGGACCGAGTCCAGTTCCGCCAACCGGCGATCGGCGCTGCCGAAGACACCGACGAACTGTCCGGCCATCAGGTTCCCGTCGGCGTACTCGGCCAGGAGCGGCCGCAGCAGCCTGGCCGTCGGCGCGTCGTCGAGCTTCACCGCTGCCTCGGTCATGAAGGCCAGGACTCCGCCCCACTGAGCGCCGGTCCGATGGTCGTCGATCCGGTCACACAGGTGGGTCAGCAGGCGAGCGGCCGGCGGCCACATCTCCAGCTCGGTGTACAGCGCGAGCAGGCCCGGGAGCCAGTGACCCTCAAGGTGCTCCTCACCCGTGAGGAACGGACGCACCTGGGCCAGGCGGCCGGTAACCCGTTGGAGCATGAACTGCTGAACTCCCCAGGATCCTTCCGTGGCGCCGTCGAACTCGTGGTTGAACTGCTCCAGCCAGGCCACGATGCGCTCGGCCGCCGCATAGTCCCCCACGGAGTACCGATGGGCGTAGCGGCTGCACCCGGCGACGTACCGGAAGAACGGCTGCCCGCGGGACAGTGCGAGCTCGGTGAGGTCGCGCTGAGCGCTGGTCCAGGCGGGCTCGTCCCCCACGATGTAGGCGAAGACGGAGCGGTAGAAGGCTGCCGGACCAAGGTGGTCGTCGTCCCCGAGGCGTGAGCCGATCTCGTAGAGCTCGACCGCCCTGGCCAGCAGTTCGGGCGCCAGCTGGGGAGTCATTCCCTGCCACAGGGCGCGACCGATCGCATGGGCGATCAGCTCCTCGTCCCCGTCGGCCCGTGCCCGGGCCAGCGCATCCTCCCCCCACGCGCGAGCCCGTTGTGTATCTCCGGTGAACGCGGATGCTCTCCCCATGCTGGCAATGGCGCGCACGTACAGGGGGTCACCACTGTCCAGGGCGGACGCCTCCAGTGCCTCGCTGAGCATCACGAGCGAGGGCTGGCCGTTGACCCCGGGCCGGGCAGAGGCGTCCTCGTGACCGATCGCTGCCAGCAGCCGGGTTCGGGGGCTCTTGCTTGAGGCCAGGTCGGCGTACAGTCGCCGGGCGGTCGTGAAGTCGCCAGCGTGCATGTGGCAACGGGCAGCGGTGAGGAGCAGCTCAACGCGGGGTGGGCCCTGAGTGGCGTGCAGCTGCGCTGCCCGCTCGTACAGCGCTGCGGCCTCGCCGGGAGCGATGCTGCGCACCGCCTGCTGAGCCGCGAGCACCAAGTAGTGGACCGCCTTCTCCCCATGTCCCAGCGCCCGGGCCTGCACGTAGTGGTGCGCCAGCTGGGCGACCAACCCCGGGTCGTCCTCGCCCATGCGCCCCTCCAGGACCTCCGCGACCCGAGCGTGGGCAGCCGCGCGCGCCGTGGAGGACATCCGACCGAGCACCGCCTGCCGTGCCAGCGCGTGCGCGAACCGGTACCCACCCCCGTCGGGATCGGTGATGAGAAGACCGGCGCGGACGCCGAAGTCGACTCCCTCGAGGACCACCGCCGAGTCGAGGTCGCCGGCCTGAACCAAAACCGAGGGGTCGACGACGTCGCCTGCGACGGCTGCCAGTTCGACGACGCGAGCGTGGTCGGCGGTGAAGGCTGCCAGCCGGCGGTCGAGCGCGTCCTGGACCGAACGCGGCGCCTGAGCGGCTCCCGAACGCACAGCTGCCAGGCCTCCGCGGGTCTCGAGGTCGTGCCAGTACTCCTGCAGGAAGAACGGGTTCCCTCCGGTCTGGTCCCGGAGCACGGGGGCCGCCGCCCGGGCAGATTCCCGCGACACGCCAGTCTGGCGGAACAGGTACTCCGCCACATCCTCGGTCGAGAGCCCGACCAGGTCGATCCGCTCGACCCCGTCCAGGCGGTGCAGGTCCGCGAGCGCATAGGTGACGGCGTCGGTGCGGTCCGGAGCCGTGGTGCGACGCGTGGCCAGTACCAGCAGCTGCTCTCCTGCGGTTGACTCGGCCACGTGGGAAAGCAGCGCCAGCGTCGGCTCCTGCGCCCAGTGCAGGTCCTCGAGGACCATCACCAGCGGCCCGCGCTCGACCACCGCCAGCAGCACGCGCAACACCGCATCGAAGAGGACCGGCCGCGACTCCCGGTCGCCGGAGACGAGTTCCGAGGCCGTCGGCCAGTGGGCCGACGCACTGGCGGTCAGACGCCGCAGCGGGGCCGCCACCGTGGTTGGGATCTCGGCGAGGGCCTCGGGTGTCGCCAGGTTGAGTGCCTGCTCAAGGATGGCGACGAAGGGCCGATAGGAGATGTCGAGATCCTCGCGGCAGGCACCCCAAAGGACCGTGGCCCCATGCTCTCGTAGCGCCGCCGCGGCCTCCGCCACCAGCCGGGTCTTGCCAACCCCTGGCTCACCACCCACGAAGACCAGCTGCCGCCTATCGTCCTCGACCGCTGCCCAGACCACCTCGAGGCGCTCGACCTCCGCCCGGCGACCCACAAAGGCTGTGCCACTGCGCGCGGGTACCGTTGCTGTTCGCAGCGGGGCGGTTTCGACCACTTTCCGACTCTAGCCGGATCCCACGCTCCCAGAGACGGCAGATCTGACCCTCTGACGACTCTTCCGCCCGGGTCAGATCGGGTCAGGTCCTAAAGCCTCGCTGCTCCGTATCGTCGCCGGTACAACGTCACATCGAACCGGCGCGGAGGTGCTTGACCGCGGAGGTGTTCAACCTGTCAAGCTCGCACCCTCGGTTACCGGCATGATCGGCGGCACCCCGGTCGCGGAAGTTCGGTTCGGTGGTTCCGCAGGGCGCCGCCGACGTCTTCGTCAAGTTGGAATGGTTCGACTCCGCCGGCTCCAACAAGGACCGGATAGCCCTCGTCATGATCGAGGAGGCAGAGCGGCGGGGAGAGCTGCAGCCAGGCATGACCGTCGTCGAGTACACCGGCGGCGGCACCGGGTCGACCCCGGCATTCGTCTGCGCCGCCAAGGGCTACCGCTTCGTTGTCGTCTCCTCTGACGCGTTCTCACTGGCCAAGCTACGCACGATGACAGCACTTGGTGCCGAGCTCACCATCGAGCCGAGCCTCGCGGCAAGGTCACCCCTGACCTCGTCCCCGCGCATAGTGGCGGCTGCCACCGACCTGGCCGACCAGCCCGGCACCTACTTCACCGACCAGCTCCGCAACTCGGACTGCCTGGTCGGGTGCCGCGAGATCGGACGCGAGCCCGTCGAGCAGATGGACCGGCCGATCGACGTCCTGCGCGGCCGTCGGGACCGCCGGGCTGGCGATGCGGGTCACAGGAGCACTCGAGGACGCCGGCTCGAACGCCAGGGTCGTCATCTTCGAGCCAGGATCAAGCGCTCCGCTCTCCGGGGGTCGGCCCGGAACGCATCACGTCCAGGGCATCGGGACCGGCGTCGTACCCCCTCTGCTGGATTCGGACAGCTACGACGAGGTGCGACCGTGGCCGAGGCTGACGTCGGATGACGGCTCGTCTGCTGGCCGCTGACGAGGGCCTGCTGAACAGCGCCTCGCCCGGCCTGAACGTGGCCGGAGCCATCGGCGCGCCGCGGAGCTCGGCGCAGGCGACGCTGTCGTCACTGTCGCGGTGGACACGGGGCTCGAGTACCCGGACGGAGATCTGTTCGTCATCCGCTCGAACTAGTCAGATCTGACCCCCTGGTGTTGAGCCCATTCGGTCAGATCAGGTCTGGTGCCGGTTCCTCATCCTCCATAGCGTCGCTGATGAGGACGCCCCCTCCTCCCGGCAACATCCGCCAGCATCTACCAAGGAGTGCTTCCCATGGGAACACGAGTCAACGACATGCCCGTCGAGGTCGCCCAGGGCGAGCTGGAAACCAGGTACCTCGAACTGGGTGACATGGCCATCCGTCATGCCCGCGTGCCGGCCGGGACCGATTTCGGCCCCGTCCTTCAGGGCCTTCCTGACGACCGCTGCCCCAGCCCGCACTGGGGGATCGTGCTGGAAGGTTCGATCCGGCTCGAGCACGCCGACGGAACCGTCGAAACCGCAGTCGCGGGAGAGGTCTACCACTGGCCGGCCGGGCACACCGCCACCTCGTCCGATGGGGCCGTCTTCCTCGAAGTCGGGCCGGTCTCCCCGATGCGGGACTTCCACGACCACGCACTGCGCGTCTTCGGCTGACAGAAACTCCACCAGACAAGCACAGGGAGTGAATGATGAACGGTACACCGGCACTCAGCATCCTCGAGGCGACACGTGGCTCAGTTGTCACCGCGCACTCCCCCGAGTACGACAAGGCGCGCTCGGTCCACAACGCCATGATCGACCGTCACCCCCTCGCCGTCGTGCGGGCCGTCGACGTCGCCGACGTGCGTATCGCTGTCGCGGCCGCACGCGAGAGCGGCCTCGACCTGGCGGTCCGGGCTGGAGGGCACAGCGTTCCGGGGTTCGGGACCGTCGAGGACGGCATCGTCCTCGACCTCAGCGCCATGAAGGGGATCCGCATCGATCCGCACAAGCGGACCGGCCGAGTACAGGGAGGCTGCACCTGGGGGGACTTCGACCATGCTGCGCACGCCTTCGGCCTGGCAACCACGGGCGGGATCATCTCGACCACCGGAGTCGCCGGCCTCACCCTCGGCGGCGGTATCGGCTACCTCTCCCGTGCGCACGGACTCTCCATCGACAACCTTCGCTCGGTCGACGTGGTGCTTGCCGACGGCAGCTTCGTGACCGCGAGCGAGGACGAGCATGCCGACCTGTTCTGGGCGCTGCGCGGCGGAGGCGGGAACTTCGGGGTGGTGACCGAGCTCGAGTTCGACCTGCACCCGGTCGACACCATCTACGGCGGCCCGATCTTCTTCGAACTCGACGTCGCCGACGCGCTGCTCAAGACCTACCGCGAGTGGATCGCCGCAGCACCCCGCGCCTTGGGAGCCTTCCCTGCCTTCCAGATCGCCCCACCGCTTCCGTTCATCCCCGAGGACCGGGTCGGCGAGCCGTTCGCCCTGCTGGTGTCCTGCTTCAACGGCAGTGACGAAGAGGCCGAAGCGCTGCTCAAGGAGCTGCGCGCGGTCGGGACACCGGTCGCCGAGCATGTCGGTCGGATGCCCTACCCGGCACTCAACAGCGCCTTCGACGGCCTGGTGCCTGCGGGCCTCCAGCACTACTGGAAGGCCGCGTTCCTCCCCGACCTCACCGACGGCGCCATCGCCGCCCACCTCGAGCACGGCCCGAACGTGCCGGCCATGCAGTCCACCATGCACCTCTACCCGATCGACGGCGCCGTGCACGACGTCGCGTCGGACGCGACCGCGTTCGCCTACCGGGCTGCAAACTTCGCGCCCGTGATCGCGGGCATGTGGC
Source organism: Dermatophilaceae bacterium (assembly GCA_046260445.1). Lineage (GTDB taxonomy): Bacteria > Actinomycetota > Actinomycetes > Actinomycetales > Dermatophilaceae > F2B08. The sequence goes on from JBHEPF010000156.1 coordinate 32,967, forward strand.
CCGACCCGGCAGACAACGAGGCCAACATCAGGTGGGTCCGCGACTACCACGCCGCGCTCGAGCCACATACCAGCGCCGGCGGCTACATCAACTTCATGGCCGAGGACGACCAGCCCCGCATCCAAGCCAACTACGGCCCGAACTACGAGCGCCTCGCCATCGTCAAGAAGGCCTACGACCCGACAAACCTGTTCCACCTCAACCAGAACATCGCTCCCGCGGAATGAGTCGCGAGGGCCCTGTTGAGCGCCTCGCTGGATGATGACTGGTTGGGGGCACCGCGTCACGGTGGGTGATGAGGGTTGGTCGTCATGGTCGTGTCGCTGCTGCTTGACGATGAGGCGACCTGGCCTTTTGGTCGCGTTCGACGATTCCGATCGGCCGGCGGTCCAGGGGTTGACCGGGCTGCCCTGGCGGGGCCATGGTGCAACACCAGTTGCCCTCTGTCGCGGCACCGCCGGTGTCGTGATGGTGGGCTGATGCGAGGAGCTGCCGAGCGCGCTCTACGGACGTTCCTCCCGTGGCGAGGCCGGTGGCACCTCCCGCTACGAGAAGAGCGCCCACGGCTTCTTGGCCGCCCGCGAAGCTATCGACAGGCCCAACCTCCACTGGCACGACCTACGCCGAACCGCCGCGACTCTCGGTGCACTGTCGGGCGCGACCGTTCGGGAGATGCAACACTGCCTCGGACACACCACACCAACGATGGCCCTTTTGTATCAGTCGGCAACTGCGGAACGAGATCGCGCGATCGCAGAGCGTCTTCAGGCAGCAATAGACCGAGACCACGCGGTGTAGGAGCACCTCCGATTCCCGACAGGCTGCAGCGAACGACCATCTCGGCCTTGGTCTTGGCATCCTCGCCCACCATCCGACAGCCCGGCAGATGGCGGGCAGCTCATCGCGGAAATCATGGGCCCGGGGCCGGGCCATGGCGAGTCACACCGCCCACTGTGGGGCACTGTCAAGGGCCTGAAAGCTGCTCATCCAGGCCAGCCCTCATGGCTTTGGCGGTGGGCAAGGACACTGCGTGGCATCGCCGTACGCGGTCGACGTGTAGAGCGGTGCACCTCGAGCCCTGGCGCCAGGGGAGTCCGGGCGGAAGTCGGTAGCGCGTTTGTGCTGTCCATGCCACGTAGTGCCATTGACAGCACGTGGCTGCAGTGAACGCCTTGAATTAGACGGAGTCGGCCGTGTGGGCCGGATCTGGGACCTTTGGCCCTTGTCGGTCTCCTACGGTTGCTCGTCACTGTGAGGACAAGCGAGGCAAGGAGCCGCTCATGAGTTGCTGTTGTGGACATGGACCGTGGCATCACCGCGGCTACCCCTACCCGCCGCTGTACCCGCCGTGTCGTACCCACCGGGTGAGCACTGGCCTTCGACGGAGGACTACGGGCCGGAAGAGGCTTACGGGCGCGCTCGTCGACGCCGGCGTCGCGGGCGCGGGCCAGAGGACCTTGAGGACTACGGGCAGGAGGAGGGGTACGGGTCTGCGGAGGGCGACGAGCCGACCGAGGGCAACGAGCCGGTGGAGGGCTACGGGTCGCCACGTCGGCGCCGGCGCCGTGGACGGCGCGGGCCCGACGAGCTCGAGGACTACCTGGCCGGCCTCGAAGAGGTGGCCCAGCTCCGGCGTGAGCTCAAGCAGCTACGCGCCGGAGGCGAGGCGCAACCGTGACTGTCTGACCCGCCGGGTTGAGACTGTCGGCGGGCGGTTACCTCCAGGGACGTGGGTGGGCACAAGGCCGATAGTCGTTCAAGGTCGCGGCCCGCTGGGCCGTGCTCGACCGTCCGGAAGGTCATGATGTGCGGTTCGGACACTTCTGTCGGCGGCGCGCGACCGAGCAAAATACCCAGGGGGGTATAGTCGTCTACGCTAGTCTCCTCACCTGAAAGGACCCCAGATATGACCTCTTTGCACTTGGGCGACAAGGCCCCTGACTTCACCGCTGAGACCACCGAGGGCGCGATCTCCTTCCATGAGTGGAAGGACGACAGCTGGGCGATCTTCTTCAGTCACCCGGCCGACTACACGCCGGTCTGCACTACCGAGCTCGGCCGGGTCGCGCAGCTGCAGGACGAGTGGGATAAGCGAGAGACGAAGGTCATCGCCCTGTCGGTCGACTCCGTCGAGGAGCACCGTGCCTGGGTGCCCGACATTGAGGAGCTGTCGCACACCAAGGTCGGCTACCCGATCATCGCCGACCCCGACAAGAAGGTCGCCGAGCTTTACGACATGATCCACCCCGGTGAGGGCGACTCGAGCTCGGTCCGGTCGGTCTTCATCATCGGGCCGGACAACCTCATCAAGCTGATGCTGGTCTATCCCAAGAGCACGGGTCGCAACTTCGATGAGGTGCTGCGAGTCCTCGACGCGCTCCGCTTGTCCGAGTCCGGCCCGTACGCGACGCCCACCGACTGGCACCCCGGGGACAAGGCGATCGTCTCGCTGAGCCTGGAGACGGACGAGGCGAAGGAACGCTTCCCCGACCTCGAGGTCGTCAAGCCCTACCTTCGCTACACCCAGCCCGGCGCCTGACGGAGGGCAGGGGGTCGTCGGCCGAACTCGCTCGACAACCCCCCCGGTTCTCCTCACGTGCGAGGGCGGTCCGCCCGTGGGCCGGTGGTCGTTCTCTTTGGCGTGTGACACCCTCGGAGTACACGCCTCGAGCAGGCATGAGTCATGGACGGGCGCGCACCTCCAAGCGGGGAGCCTTCGTTGAGCCACCCCAACTCCTCCCCTGCGGGAGCGCACTTCAGGTTGCGGGCGAGGGCGACAGAACGTCGACGACTGAGGCAGGTCACGACTGGGTTCTTTGGGCCCTTGCCTGCGACCTGATGACGGAGCATGCTGAGGGTGAGCGGGATTCGCTTATCTGGGAGGTTGCGATGTGGATCATCCAACGGCACCAGTTCGGACCGCACGAGATTGTCGTGGTGGAGGAGGCCGACGACGACGACACGTCTTACTCCGTTATTGTCGATGGCCGCGCCGCTGCGGACCAGCCGTTGGGTGCGCCTCCGAGCTTTGAGCAGATCGTCTGGCTCTACGACCGGTGGCAGACACGCGGGCTGTCAGGCAGGGGGGTTCACGCCTTGCGCGCTCGAGCGTGCTGAGGGGCACGTGGCCTGATCGAAGAGGGTGCACCCGAGGCCGCCGACGCTTGGGATATCGCGACTTCGGCCGGGGCCTTCCTGCTGAGACTTCGCTGCGAAGTTGCGCTGGGGGGTTCGCCGGCGCAGGACGTGCCTGCGAGCATTCGATCTGCGGGCGCACGATCTCATCGTCAGCGCGTTGTGGAGGGCTCACCCAGCAGATCCCGTCCTCTGGGAAGAGGATGCCGACGATCTCGTCCGGCTCGCATCGCGCCGCGTGTGGGTGATCGACCCTCTCGACGGAACCCGCGAATCCCATGACCTGGCTCGCAGCGACTGGGCAGTTCATGTGGCTTTGGTGGTCGATGGGGTCCCGGTCGCCGGTGCTGTCGCCCTCCCGGGCCGCGGGCTGACCCTCGCTACCCACCCTGCCCCTGGCCCGCTCCCACCGTTGCCGTCAAGGGTTCGTTTGGTGGTCAGCCGGACCGCCCAGCGGCCTCGGCCGGGGCTACCGCCGCCGCCCTTGATGCCGACCTCGATCCGATGGGGTCCGCGGGCGCCAAGACGGCGGCGGTGGTGGTGCTCAGGGAAGCCGAAGCGTATGTGCACGACGGTGGTCAGCACGAATGGGACTCGGCGGCACCCGTCGCCGTGGGCATGGCCATGGCCGCGGGCCTCCACGTCTCTCGACTCGACGGGTCCCCGTTTCCGTACAACCAGAGCGATCCGTGGCCTCCTGATCTGCTCATTTGCCGGTCCGCGCTGGCGGACGCGGTCATCGCCGCCGCCAGGGGAGGGTGTGCTGGAAGGTCGCCCGCGGCCACCGAATCGGTAAGCCGCAGAAGCCGTCACGGCGGGCGGGTGCCCTGTAGCCGCGCTCTGCGAGTGCTTGCGCCAGACCCACGAGGGCACCTCGGGAGGGTCGACCCTTCGCAGGGTACGGCAGGCGGTTCCTGCGTCCCTCAGTCCGGGGCGAGGTGCCCGCCGGGATCGTCCACGAAGAGGTCCGCCCCCTCGTGAAGGGCGCCCAGGCGGTAGGCGACTTCGAGGTTGCCGCGAGTGAGAGCCTCGGCAGGCGGGCCGGAGGCGACGACGCGGCCACTCATGAGGATCACGTGGTCCGCCGCTCGGGCCTCGTCGAGGTCGTGGGTCGTGAGAATGACGGCGTGTCGTTCCGCATGGACGATGCGGTCGATCGTTTGGGCGGATACCAGGTCCAGACCTGTCAGGGGCTCGTCGAGGAGCAGCACGTCGTGGTCCTGGGCGATCCCTTGGGCAACGTGGACACGTTGGCGCTGCCCGCCGGACAGCTCCGTCAGGTGCCGACGGGCCAAGTGCGTCACGTCGAGTTCGGCCATCGCCCAGGCGACCCTCTCGCGGTCCTCGCCTCTGAAGCGTCGCCACCACCCGAGCGACCCGTAGCGTCCCATCCCGACGGTTTCGCGGACACTGAGAGGAACACCTACCGGCAGGTCGACGCGCTGGAGGACGTAGCTGATCCTCGGGGCGCCTCCGTCTGGTCCGAGGAGCTCAAGGGTGCCGCCGGCGGGAGTGATGAGCCCCGCGAAAGCGTGCAGCAGTGTCGACTTGCCTGAGCCGTTCGGTCCGATGATCGCGGTCAGTGCCCCGGCCGGGATCGTGAAGCTCGACCGGTCGACGGCCAGATGGTCACCGCGCAGCAGCACAAGGTCCGTGGCGGCGGCCAAAGGCCGGTTTCGGCCGTTCATGACCTGACGTCGTGCAGGTCCGTGTGGTGCCGTGCGTTGCTGCGTTGGAGGAGTCGACGTGTCGCGAGCACGACGAAGAACGCGATCACGGGAATGAGCGCCATCGTCGCGGAGCCGGCGGTGTGCAGGTGATAGCTCAGGAGCAGGCCGAGCCACACGGAGGCCGCCGCGATGAGGGCCGCGGCGGCCATCATCTGCGGCACGGTGCGCGTCACGAGTGAAGCGGTGGCCGGCGGTCCGATCATGAGCCCGAACACCAGCAGGGTCCCGATCGTCTGGAAGCTGCCAATGACAGCGGCGGCGATCAGGACGAGCAGGATCGCGTGCGTGCGTGCGGGGTGCATGCCCAGCGTCTGTGCCTTGTCGCGGTCGAAGGACAGTGCCAGCAGCGGCCGGTAGAGCGCCACAGCGACCGCGATGACGAGGACGGCCAGGGCGGACTGCACCATCAGATCGTCCGTGGAGACCCCGAGTGCGTCGCCGAAGAGGATGCTCGTCAGACTGCCGGTGTAGCTGCGTGAGCGGGAGGCGATGACCACGCCCAGGGCCAGCATGCCGACGAAGAGCAGCCCGATGGCGGTGTCCTCCTTGAGCGAGGTCTGGCGGTGCACGAGCTCGATACCCATCACCATGACCAGGGCGGCCAGCGCGGCCCCGAGGAAGGGGTTGAAGTCGAGTACGACCGCCGCGGCGATGCCAGGTAGGACCCCGTGCATGAACGCGTCCCCGAAGAAGCTCATGCCCCGTAGGACCAGCCAGACTCCTACCGTCGAGGCCATCAGGCCCGAGACCACCCCGCCGATCAACGCGCGCTGCTGAAAGCCCAGCAGGAACGGCTCGGTGAACCAGTCCACGAACATCACCCTCTCAAGGCTTGGGCGATGCGCTCTGCGTTGGCCACCATCATCTCGGCGTAGGTCGCCGCACCCGAACCCTCTGGACCGACACTTCCGACGTACAAAGGCACGACCCTGACGTCCTCCCCAGCCTCGGCCACGACAGCCTCGACGACTCTCGACGAGTCGGCGGTGTCGGAGAAGACCGCTGGCACCCCTCGGTCGCGAATCACCTCGGTGAGCGCAGCGAGCTCCTGCGACGACGGCTCAGCCTCCGTGGAACCGCCCGGGACCACCACACCCGCGATCTCGAAGTCGTAGGCCGCGGCGAAGTATCCGAACGCGTGGTGGTCGGTGACGAGCACGCGACGGCCTGCGGGGACCTCGGCCAGGATGTCCCGGACCTGCCGGTCCGTCCTCTCGAGCGCTTCGGCGACCTGTTCGCCGCAACCGCGGTAACTGCTCTCACCCGTGCGCTCGGCGAGCTTCTCACCGATGACCTCAGCAGCCAGAGCCATCCGGCTCACGTCCATCCAGAAGTGAGGATCGTCTCGGCTCTCGCCATCCCGGGTGAAGGGCAGGGGCTCGACCTGGGGTGCGACCTCGACGATGGTCGCGCCGTCCTCGGCCGCATTCATGAGCGCCGGCGCCAGCCCCGCCTCCAGCCCAAGACCGTTGCTCACCACGAGTGTCGCGGACACAAGCTGGGCGACCTGGTCCGAGGACAGTGCGAAGTCGTGGGGATCGTCCCCGGGCGCCATCAGAGTCGAGGACCTCCCTCCCGCACACTCGGTGATGTCCGAGAGGACACTGCCAAGCATGGTCGTGGTGGCCACTGCGGGCACGCGGTCGTCAGGCCCGGTCTCCTCAGGTGCGGGCGAACCGCACGCGGCTGCAGTCAGGCCCAAGCCGACGACAAAGATCGGGATCAGGCACATCCTCAGCCTCGCCGCCGAGCCTGCGCTCGCTTGGCAGGTCTTGTGCGGGACGCTCGCGGGCTGAGGTTCAGGCCTGAGGCTGAGGCTCCGCGTCACTCCTGGGTCCGGTGCACCAGGACCGGGCACGGTGCGTGATGCACGCAGTAGGTCGCGACCGACCCCAAATGCATGCCCTGCAGCCGCCCGTGCCCGTGGCCTCCGACCACAAGCAGGTCTGCGTCACGCGCGGCCTCCACCAGCGCCAGCGCCGGCTTCCGCGGCACGAGACGCATCTCGAACTCGATGTCAGCATGCGTCTCGCGATACTTCTCCAGAGTCCGGTCTAGCATCGCCTGCGCATCCCGCTCGTAGTCGAACTCGTCCTTCGCCGGCACGAAGATGAATGTCCACGGGTAGTCGAAGCCGGTGACCACGCGAAGTCGCGCGCCCCGCCGTCTCGCATCCTCCACCGCCCACTCAAGGGCTGCCTCGCTCTCATCCGAGCCGTCGACACCGACGACGATGAGTCCCTTGTTCTGCTGGTCCGTCATGACGCACCTCCGAGATCGGCTGTCTCTCAACCTAGACCCAGGTCCCGCCGACGTCTATGACGGTGCACACAGCGCCACGTCGCCGTGCTCCGGGTCGACGTCGCCTCGAGGTGGGAGCGAGTTCGAAGCCTACGTCGGCATCCCGTACGACGAGTCTCGGCTCATGATCCAGACCTGGCATTCGGGTGTGGGCACACAGGTCGGCTGTGTCGCCTTCTTCCCCGACGGACAAAACCTTGAGCGAAGCCTCAAGGACCTGCGGCAATGACCGTCCTGGTTCGTCGGGATACTCGAACGCGTCCCGAAATCAGTCTGATGGTCTTCTGGTTCCGCCGACCCTGAGCGGCGTTAGCGGACCCGATTCCCGGCTCAGATTCATCCCTGACACGGTGGCGAAGCCCTCGAGCAGCTGAGACAGCAACTACGGCCAGCCGGTGGCTGCCTCGAAAGAGCGGATCGTGATCGGCGGCCGCGGCGACGACGCCAACGGTGCCGGGCATGCACGCAATCACCTCTACCCCTCCGGGACCATGTCAAAAGGTGCGGCACACCACGATCGGACCCGCGCTTACTCTGGCAAAAGCGGGTAGCCGGTAGTCGACCGCCGACGGCACCCACTGTGGGCTACAGGTCTGGGTGTGAGGCGAGGTCCTTGCGCACCGATGGTGGCAGCGCCAGGCTGGCCTGATAGAGCTCTGACGCGCTCGAGGACATGCCGCCCAGTCCAGAGCCGATCGGCCACGGGGAGCCTTGGGAACTCAAGAGACTGTGCATGGAAAGGGGACGCAGGTCCTCCCGCCGCCGCGTCCCGGCGCCGCCGCGAGCGCCGGTGCTGCCCTGTCATCGCCGGAAGCGCTGCTCCTGGAACTCGGGCAGGTGCCGGTCGATCGCTGCGAGTGTCTGGCGGGTTACCGCCGGGGTGACCGGCAGGTGGTGGTGGGCGAACAGGATGACCTTGGGCAGCACCTCAGGCACGGCGTCGAGGTCCGCCTCCTCGAGGGTCGGGTCGAACGGCAGGATCTCGGTGAGAACGGTCTTGACGACTCCCGGGTCCCAGATCAGCGGATCGTTCGAGATGGCACCTGAGCGGTCGAAGATCGCGGTCGTCGCCCGAACGAGCGGCCCGGAGCTGTCGAGGTCGCGGGCGAACGAAGACGCGAGGAAGTCGCGAGTCAGGCTGACCGCCATCGACATCGGCGGCTGCCACTGGCGGTCATGGTCATCGTCTACTTCGGGCATCGTCCGCACGAGCAACTCGACGAGTGGCCGACAGGCGGGCCAGAAGTCCTGCGTCCAGGTCGGCGTAAGGCGGTCGTAGTTCTCGAGAGCATCCTCGATCCGCGCCCTCGCGACGTCGAGACCCACCGGCTCCGGAGCGACCTGGCCTCCGAGCGCTGTCGCGCCGGCATCGAGGTAGTGCTGCAGGACGTATGCCAGGGGCTGGTCGAGGAGGAACGCGTCCTTGACGACGGTGCCCATGGCATGGTCGATGTAGATCAGCATCGAGGCCACCTCGCCGCCCGGCCACTGCACGCCGAGGGCGATACCGGTGCCGAAGCCGTCGTCCATGTGCCACGCCTCGGCGATCCTGGCGTGCGGCAGATCGGTGACGAATGCCGGCATGGGCTGGCGTCGCCGAGCGAGCTCGCGCCGGATCCTGGCGCGGAGCAGGTCGTCCTCAGACAGCGCCGTCATGATGTGCAGCAGCACCGTGGTCTCGGCGATGTCGAGCTCGAGAAAGCTCTCGACCGGCCCCACCCAGCCCTCCGGCAACTCCTCGGAATCCATCCCGAGCGCTGTGGAGGCGAGCGTGACGCCGACGACGAGGACCAGGGTCCCGTCCGGTTCCCTCATCGCCTCGCGGATCCTCGTCACCAAGGGTTGGTCCTCGGCCCTGAGACTGGTCCTCGCGCGTCCCTGGCTGCCTCGTCCGGACTCTGCCCGGCGCGTCGCCGACCTGTTCGGCGGTCGCTTGCCGCCCTTCTTCTTCACCACGGACTCATCCCATCAGGCTCTGGTCTCTGGCGCACGCCGGGGTGTGCCCATCTCGCGCGATGCTCCGCATCAGGCTCTCTGGCCCACCGGTTAGTGATGGACTACCCGGGAGTGTTTCCAGCGGCCACGCGTCAACCGTCGAATCGAGCCCACGAACTCCTGAGATGCGGTTATGTACTCCGAGGATGCTGGGTCCACACACAGCCAAGTGCCCGCATGCGTGAGACGTGAGCAGTTCGCTAATGCACGAATGATGCACGTCTACGCCATTCTGCGACGCTGCAAGTCTCTGACCTGCATAAACTCCGGTCGGGCTGACAGGATTTGAACCTGCGACCCCTTGTAGCAGTGCGGCTACGGGGACGACTCCCCCAGAATGCGCAGAAACGTGCTCTGATCTGCGCGTATGTCCACTTCGCCTCAGTCCGCCTTGGCCGCGATAGGCCCCCTCTTGCGGCTGTTTGACCGAATAAATGGGGAATAAGTGCGGCACGCTCGACTCTGGGAGGATGCGCGCACCTCGGCCATTCCGGGCACAGCGCGGGCCGGGTCACTGTCACATGGCCGCCCTCCAAAGTCTCCCACCTCCCGCGAACGGCAACGACCGAGCACCTGTCCAGACACGACTGTGGTGGGAGTTCCGTGGTGGAGGCTCCGGCTTACCCCGTCTTCCATTTGTGTCCGAGGGGGGACTTGAACTCCTGTCCACAGACCGGCATCAGGTGACCTGGTCAAACCAGCCGGATGGCGAGCGACGCACATGGCGGCGTCCACTGCCACCCTCTGGGTAACAGCTGATCGC
>JBHEPF010000160.1:0-3909 GCA_046260445.1 Dermatophilaceae bacterium
CGAAGGACGCCGGGGCCGTCGATGCGCTCGGGCGGTCGAAGAATCCGACACGGGCCCCCTGCTCGTCCCATACCTCGACGGAGCCACGCGAGTCGATGGTGTGCAGCAGGCCCCTCGGTCCGAAGGCCACGCCGAGCGTGCCGGCCGGCGAGCTCGCGACGTTCATGACCTCGGCATCGCCGTGCGGCCCCATGTCCCAGACCACGAAGGACTCCGCGAGGAGGGCCCCGGAGGCGATCCGGGTGCCGTCCGGCGAGAAGGCGAGACCGGCCACGCCTCCGGTGGCCGCATGAGCCCGAAGCGCGAACGTGCGCCGGGCGCTGTCCTCGGTGACCGCGTAGACCCGGACCATCCCGTCCAAGCCTCCGGTGGCGAGGACCTGTGACGTGTGGTCCCACGTCACACGGGTGACCTCGGCGCTGCCGTCCCCTAGGGTGTGGACCTCCCGCCCGCTCTCGGCCTCGCTGATCCGCACGAGACCGTTCATGTAGCCCGTGGCGAGCCACCGGCCGTCAGGGCTGTAGGCGACCGCGCTCGGCGGCGCATCGTGTCCTCCGCTGATCTCACGGAGCACACGACCGTCCGTGGAGTCGACCACGACGCTCGGCCGGTCCGTGAAGTCGACGGCCAGGGACCCGCCCTCGGGGCTCAGTGTCATGTCGTAGACGAACCCATCCACCGAGATCTCGCTGACGAGGCTGCCACCGTCGTCATCCACCTCGGCGACCCGGATCAGGCCGGCGTCCGGCCAGGCGGCGGCAACGCGTCGCCCGTCGGTGGAGAAGGACAGGCACCACGCCTCGCCCGGGCCGGTCAGCTCCAGGACGGGTTCGCGTCGGTCGAGGTCCCACACCTTGACCGCGCCGTCGTCGCCGGCCGTCGCGAGCAGACCGGTGGCGCCGAAGGCGACGGCGTTGACGTCGATCTCGTGGCCCGGGAAGCGGACGACGGGGTCCCCGGTCGCCGCGTCGCGCACGTCGACGAGACCGGACTCCTCTGGCCCCTCCGTGGCGATGAGTCGGCCGTCCGCACTCCAAGCGGTCGAACCCCCACCGTCCTGCCCGATGTAGACCAACCGGGACGCGACCACTGCCGCATGGAGGGCCTCGATGGCCTCCGGCGCTATCTCCGCACGGCCGGCGAGCTCCGGTGAGGTCGCCTCGAGCGCGAGGAGGAGAGCGAGCTGCGGGTCCTCGCTGCGGGCCGCCTGCGCCGCCGCGGAGAGCTCCCGCACCTGGGCCAACCGGGCCTGGTCGTCCGCTCGGCGGCTCTCTCTCAGAGCAACGACGCCTGCCGTGGTCGCGATGAGGAGCAGTGCGACCGCGCCTGCGAGGAGCCGGCGGAGCCGTCGGTTCGCGACGGCCTCGCGGCGTGCCCTCTCCTCAGCGACGCGCGCCTCGGCACGGGCCAGCGCCTGCCCGGCCTCGAGGAAGGCACGCTCGGTGTCGCTGAGGTCCGGATCCCGCGCGACTCGCCACCGGAGCGCCTGCTCGAGCCGCGAACCGCGGTAGAGCTCGCTCGTGGGGCGACCCATGGCCTCCCAGGAGTCGGCGGCCATCGCGAGGTGACGCAGGATGAGCAGACCCTCGGTGTCGTCGTCGAGCCAGGTCCGCAGCCGCGGCCAGGCCCGGGTGAGAGACTCATGCGCCAGCTCGACGCTCTCCCCGTCGGAGGTGATGAGCCGCGCCGCCACGAAGTGCTCCACAATCCGCTCGTGCGCGGCATCCGGTGCGATGATGCGGCGGGGCACGCGGCATCGTGACGGCTCGTTCGAGCCACCCGGCACGACCAGTCGCAGGACGAGGTCCCGCGTGATGCGCTGCGCCGATGCGTCGAGCCCCTGGAAGACCTCCTCGGCGGTTCTTCCCACCGCGCTCTGGACCCCGCCGGTGGCCCGGTACCCCTCGACCGTCAGGGTGCGTCCCTCGCGACGCTCCCAGGTCTGGACCAGGGCGTGGGAGAGCATCGGCAGCGCTCCCGGCTCCCGCGCGACCTCGAGGATGAGGACATCGACCAGGCCCGGTTCGAGGAGCAGGCCGGCCTGTCGGGCCGGTCCCTCGATCGCCGAGTGCAGGTCCGCGTCGCTCATCGCCCCGAGCAGGAGCAGCCCCCGCTCGATGAGTCGGGACAGGGAGGAGTATCCCGACAGGGCTCCGAGGCGATCTGCGCGCAGCGCGGCGACGAGATCCTCTCCTGCCTCGACATGACTGAGCAGAGCCTCGATGAAGGCCTTGCGCTCACCCTCGTCCGCGCACAGTGAGACGACCTCCTCCAGCTGGTCGACGACCAGCACCACGCCGGGACGTACGCCGCCCGCCATGCTCAGCGCGCCCATGGGATGCGCGCCCGGCGTGAGGACCGAGATCGTGCGGCCCCCGCGCCGCAGCGCCGCGCCGATCCCGGCGCGGGCCAGCGAGGACTTCCCGCACCCGGACGGGCCCACCACGGCCACGACGTGGTGCTCGGTCAGCACCTCTCGACCGCGCGCGACCTCGGCCTCCCGACCGAAGTAGTGCTCCGCGTCCTCGACGTCATAGTGCGCCAGTCCGCGGTAGGGGCAGGCGAACGACGCGCCAGAGACGCCCGACGCCGGGAGCAGACCGGGATCCTGGCGGAGGATCGCCTGCTCGAGCTCGGCCAGGTCGGGACCGGGGTCCAGGCCCAGCTCCCCCACGACGACAGCCCTGGCGCGGCGAAGGGTGGCCAGGGCGTCCCCCTGGCGCCCCGCCTGGTACTGCGCACGAGCCAGGAGCGACCACCGCGCCTCGCGCAGCGGTGCCTCCTCGATGAGCCGACCCGCCTCGGCAAGGGCCTCCTTCGCGGCTCCGGCGCCCAGGGTCGCCTCGACGTAGAGCTCCTGGGCCTCGCGACGCAGCTCCTCCCACCGCTCGCGCGGCGCCCGCGCGACGGGCCACTCGGCGAGGTCGGCCACGGCCGCACCCCGCCAGAGGTCGAGGGCCTGGGCCAGCGCGTACCGGGCCCGTTCCGGTGCCTGCAGCGCCAGCATCTCCCGACCCCGTCGCACGAGCCGCTCGAACTCAGCGGCGTCGATGTCGTCGTCCGCCAGGACCAGCGCATACCCGTATCGACTGGTCTGAACGGCCTCGGGCCCGAGTGCCTTGCGGATGCGCACGACGCTGCCCTGGACGACCTTGGTCCACGTGGCCGGTGGCTGCTCCCCCCAGAGGGCGTCGGCGATCCGCTCGGGCGGCACGTTCTCGCGCGGTGTCAGCGACAGCACGGCCAGGACTGTCCGGTCGCGCGGCGCCAAACTCGCGCCCTTATCAGCGAGCGTCAAGGGACCCAGCATCAGCAACCGCATCACTTCACGGTCACGTACGGATGCGATGAGGTCAACCCCTCCGTTACCCGGCAGTTACCGAACGAGGCGTGCCCGACACTGCTGTGCGGCAGACCTGGGGTGTCGCTTCGACCGGCCACACGACCCCACCAGGGATCCTCGGCGAAGCACGTGAGGAGACCGTCATGGCACATCACTTCCGTTCCCGAGTCATGACCCCGCTGCTGGTCACGCTGCTCGCCCTTGCCCAGGCATCGAGCGCGGCCGCAAGTGAGAGCTCGGCCGGCACCGCAGCCTACGACCGCGGCATCCGGGTCTCTGCGGACCAGGCGGAGCGCCGGATGGCCGTGTGCCTGGGCTCGGCGCCCCGCAGCGCCGACCATCACGAGCGGCACAGCCTGGCCTGCTACGAGCGGGTCGCCGCCGGACGGCTCTAGGAGGTCGACGCTCCCGTGCAGCGCGAGCCGACGGCGCTCCTCACCCGGTGAGGGCCTGCTCCACGTCGGCGAGCAGGTCGTCGGCGTCCTCGAGCCCGACCGAGATCCGGATCGTGCCGTCGGTGATACCGGCCGCGGCCCGCGCCTCGGGCGTGAGCCGGCGGTGCGTCG
>JBHEPF010000082.1:0-31143 GCA_046260445.1 Dermatophilaceae bacterium
CCGCCGACCCGGGCCTCGGTGACCTCAGGCCGGGCGAGTACCAGATCCGGGTGTTCGAGCTGAGCATGGAGGGCGGCACGACCGTCTCGGCCGAGCGCACCATCCCGTTCACCGTCCGCTGACGGAGTCAGCGCCAGCGGTCCAGGCCGCTGAGGACCGCGAGCCCGGCCGGCCCGGCGGATGAGCTGCGCAGCACGGTGTGCCCCAGCCGCACGACGCGTGCCCCGGCCTCCTCCAGCGAGCCCAGCTCCTCGGGCGTGATGCCCCCCTCGGGCCCGACGACGAGGAGCACCTCCCCGTGCTCCGGCAGGCCCACCCCCGCCAGGGGCTCGGTGGCGTCCTCGTGCAGGACATAGGTCGCCTGAGCCTCGCCCACCCGGCGCACCAGCCCGCGCAGGTCGACGAGCTCCTCGACCTCGGGGAAGCGCGCGCGCCGCGACTGCTTGCCGGCGGCACGGATCGTCTCGACCCACTTGCGCCGCGCCTTGGCACCCCGCTCACCGCGCCACTGCACGATGCTGCGGCCCGCCTGCCAGGGGATGACCGCGTCGACCCCGAGCTCGGTGGCCGCCTCGATCGCCTGGTCGTCGCGGTCCCCCTTCGCCAGGGCCTGGACGAGCACGAACCGCGGCTCGGGGGCGGGCTCGGCGGCGATCTCGTCCAGCCGGAGCGTCAGCGTCACCTTGTCCGCATCGAGGACGTATGCGCCGGCGCGCCTTCCTGCACCGTCGACGAGATCGACGTGCTCACCGGGACCGATCCGGCGCACGGTCGCCGCGTGGCGACCCTCCGGACCGTCGAGGACGACGACCTCGCCGACCCGGGCCCCGGCGAGCCGCTCGGGCTCGACGACGAAGACCGGCCGGGTCATCGGGTCAGCGGGTCTTGAAGGCGTCGCGAAGCTTGCCGAAGAGCCCGGTGTCCGCGGGCGCGACCTTGCCGGTCGGCCGCTCGTCGCCCCGTGCGGCGGCGAGCTGCCGCAGCAGGTCCTCCTGGTGGGCGTCGAGACGGGTCGGGGTCCGCACGTCGATGTGGACGATGATGTCGCCGCGGCCGGTGCCCCGCAGGTGGGTCACGCCGAGTCCCTTGAGGGTGACCGTCTCGCCGGACTGCGTCCCGGGAGCGAGGTCGACGACCTGCTCGCCGTCGAAGGTCTCCAGCTCGAGACTCGCGCCGAGCGCGGCCGCGGTCATCGGCACGATGATGCTCGCGTGCAGGTCGTCTCCACGCCGGGTGAAGGTGTGGTGCGGCACGACCCGGACCTCGACGTAGAGGTCACCGGGAGGGCCACCGTTGGGGCCGACCTCACCCTCGCCCTGGAGCTGGATGCGCGTCCCGGTGTCGACCCCGGCGGGCACGCGGATGCGCATGGTGCGGCGCTCACGGACGCGGCCGTCGCCGCTGCAGTCGTGGCAGGGGTAGCTGATGATGTCGCCGAAGCCCTGACAGGCCATGCACGGGCGCGTGGTCATGACCTGCCCGAGGAAGCTGCGCTGGACCTGCTGCGTCTCGCCGCGTCCGCCGCAGAGGTCACAGACCCGTCGTCCGGTGCCCGGCTGCCCGCCGTCGCCGTGGCAGGTCGCGCAGACCACGGCGGTGTCGATGACGAGCTCGTTCTCGCCGCCGAAGACGGCGGTCGCGAGGTCGATGTCCTGGCGGACCAGGCCGTCCTGCCCGCGCTGCTGTCGCGGCCGCGGCCCGCGGCCCTGGCCTCCTCCGGCACCGGCGCCGAAGAAGGCGTCCATGATGTCGCTGAAGGAGAAGTTCTGGTTGAAGCCCGGGGCGCCCGACGCATACGGGTCGGCGCCCATGTCATAGGCGCGGCGCTTCTCGGCGTCCGCAAGGACGTCGTAGGCCTGGGAGACCTTCTTGAACTGCTCCTCGGCCTCCGGACCCGGGTTGACGTCCGGGTGGAGCTTGCGGGCAGAGCGCCGGTAGGCGCGCTTGATGTCCTCGGCCGTCGCATCGCGCGACACGCCGAGATCGGCGTAGTAGTCGTTCACCGGTGTCCTTGTCTCCATTGAATGATCTCCATTGCCTGATCTCCGAGCGCCTCGTCAGTCGGCGAGGATCCTGCTCACGTAGGTTGCCACGGCGCGCACCGCGGCCATGGTGCTGGGGTAGTCCATGCGGGTCGGCCCGACGACGCCGAGGCCGGCGACGAGCTCGGCGCCGGGGCCGTAGCCCGAGGTGACCATCGAGGTCGACTGCAGCTCGGCGTACGGGTTCTCGTGTCCGATCCGGACGGCGAGCGTGTCGGCATGCTCTCCTGCAGTGCCGAGCAGCTTGAGCAGGATGACGTGCTGCTCGAGCGCTTCGAGGACGTCATGGAGCTGAGCCGGGAAGTCCGGTCCGGACCGGGCGAGGTGGGCCATCCCCGCGATGACGACGCGTTCCTCGTGGTCGGGCAAAAGCGCGTCGTCGAGCGCGGCCGTGATCGCCCGCACCGTGTCCCGCTGCTCGGCCTCGAAGTCCGTCGGCAGCGCCTCGAGGGCAGCCGCCGCGTCTGCGAGCCGCTTGTTCGCCGTCGCCTCGTTGATCCTGGTGCGCACGAGCGAGACGAGCTGCTCCCCGCTCTCCCCCGCCAGGTCGGTCCCCACGTCGACGACGCGCTGCTCGACGCGCCCGGTGTTGAGGATGAGGACGACCATGAGCCGCGACCCGCCCAGGGGGACGAGCTCGAGGTGGCGCACGGTCGAGCGGGAGATCGAGGGGTACTGCATCACCGCGACCTGCCGGGTGAGCGTCGAGAGCAGGCGCACGGTGCGGTCCACGACGTCGTCGAGGTCGACGGCTCCATCGAGGAACCGGCCGATCGCGGCGCGCTCGGCCGGGCTGAGCGGCTTGATCGCCGAGAGTCGGTCGACGAAGAGCCGGTAGCCGGCGTCGGTCGGGATCCGCCCCGCGGAGGTGTGGGGCGCGACGATGAGGCCCGCGTCCTCGAGGGCCGCCATGTCGTTGCGGACCGTGGCGGCCGAGACCCCGAGCCGGTGCCGCTCGAGCAGCGCCTTGCTGCCGACTGGCTCGGAGGTGTGGACGTAGTCCTGGACGATGGCGCGCAACACTTCGAGTCGGCGGTCGTCGCTCATCGTCTCCTCCTTGCGCTCCGGTCTCGTCATCTCGTCGGCTTGGGTGTTCGGCGACGTCGCTGTCGTGGGCCGGGTCTCGTGACGTCCCGGCGTGGCGGGCTGGCACTCATGCAACCCGAGTGCCAATCTTACGGGGTGATTCACAGGCCCTCCGACGGTTCACCACCCGACCGCTACGGCGCCGACGTCCTCGCCGGGGACTGGCGCCGGGGTCGCCGGCCCACGTCGACCCCGCACGAGGCCGCGCCCGGGCTCGTCGTCGAGGAGGTCGAGACGGGCTGGTGCGGCGCCGTCGTGCGCACCGAGAAAAGTGGCGGGGAACACGTCGTCGTCCTCGAGGACCGCCGTGGACGCACCCGCACCTTCCCCCTCGGGCCAGGATTCCTCATCGACGGCGCCCCGGTCCTCCTCACGCCCCCGTCGGCACCGGTTCGCCCGGCGGCGTCGACCCGCACGGCGAGTGGCTCGGTGGCCGTCGACGGGGCCCGCGCCCGGGTGGCCCGCGGGTCGCGGATCCTCGTCGAGGGCCGCCACGACGCCGAGCTCGTCGAGAAGGTCTGGGGTGACGACCTGCGCGTCGAGGGGGTCGTCGTCGAGATGCTCGACGGGGTCGACGACCTCGACGCCGCGATCCGGGACTTCGCACCCGAGCCGGGCCGCCGGCTCGGCATCCTCGTCGACCACCTGCTGCCCGGGACGAAGGAGTGGCGGGTGGTCGAGCAGGCGAGGTCACTGCGTCCGTATGCGGCGCATACCCTCATCGTCGGCCACCCCTATGTCGATGTCTGGCAGTCGGTCCGGCCGGAGCGGCTCGGGCTGGACGCCTGGCCCGTCATCCCGATGGGGGTGTCGTGGAAGGCCGGCATCTGCACCCACCTCGGGTGGCCGAGTGCGACGGTCGCGGACACCGCCCAGGCGTGGAAACGGATCCTCGGCACGGTTCGTACCTATGCTGATCTTGAGCCGACGCTGCTCGCCGGCGTCGAGGAGCTCATCGACTTCGTCACCGCTCCGGGGACCTGAAGACGCCCCCGGGCAACCGAGAGGACACCGCCATGAGCACCACCCCCGACCACCCCGACCCCGTGGACGACCCGATCGGGTCGCACGACCAGCCGCAGGACCAGCCTCACGAAGAGACCTCCGTGCACTCGCAGGACGAGTCCGCAGCGACTCCTCCCCCGCCCCCCTCCCCGTTCTCCCTCGGGGACGACACCGGTTCGTCGGCCACGCCGCCCCCTCCGCCCCCTCCGCCGCCCCCGTCAGGCACCGGTGGCTACGGCCCGCCTGACTCCGGTGGCTACGGCCCGCCTGACTCCCGTGGTGGTGCCCCGCCCGCCTCGAGCGGCTACGGCCAACCGGCCGGGTACGGCTCGGCCACCCCATACGGCTCCTCTGCCGGCACGATGGCCCCGCTCAGCCCGCCGGAGGAGAAGGGCTGGTCGCTGGCCGCGCACCTGCTCGTCCTCGTCGGCGGCTTCATCGCGCCGCTCATCATCTGGCTCGTCTTCAAGGGGCGCGGGCCGTTCCTCGAGCACCACGCCAAGGAGTCGCTCAACTTCCAGATCACGGTCAGCATCGCGCTGTTCGTCTCGTTCATCCTCATGTTCCTGCTCGTCGGGTTCATCCTCATCTTCGCTCTGCTGCCGTGGATGATCATCATGCCGATCCTCGCGGCGGTGAAGGCGAACAACGGCGAGTGGTATCGCTATCCGCTCACGCTTCGCCTCG
This sequence comes from Dermatophilaceae bacterium, assembly GCA_046260445.1. Lineage (GTDB taxonomy): Bacteria > Actinomycetota > Actinomycetes > Actinomycetales > Dermatophilaceae > F2B08. The sequence goes on from JBHEPF010000082.1 coordinate 4,821, forward strand.
TGAAGTGACGCCCGCCCGAGGTGGATGGCCGGGGGTGACTCAGGATCCCCCCTGAGTGACCCCCGGCTCCGTCCCTGAACTCACCGCAAAGTGCTGGTTCGCGGCGGCCGGGTGGGGTTGACTGATGGTGAGACCACAACCCCCCGCTCGCCACCACGAGCCCAGCACAAGGAGCACCGGCCATGAGCCAGTTCGACCAGCAGCCCGGCTACCAGCCACCCCAGCCCTACCCGACGCCGTACCAGTCCCCTGGTGCCGTCTCCGGCCTCTCGGCCGAGGACCGCAACCTCGGCACCATCGCGCACATCACCCCCCTCGTGCTCATGCTCGTCAGTGGGGGTCTTGCGGGCTTCATCGGCTCGCTCGTCGTCTACCTGTACGCCAAGGACCGCGGTGACGCCGCGCGCCGGTATGCCTCCAGCGCGCTCAACGTCCAGATCACCGTCTCCATCGCTGCGGCGATCTCCTACGTCCTCATGATCGTGCTCGTCGGGTTCCTCACCCTGCCGATGGTCATCGTCTTCGGCATCGTCGTGCACGTCCTCGGTGCGATCAAGGCGAACAAGGGCGAGTCCTTCGACCCGCCGCTCACCTACAGGTTCGTGAGCTGAAGGCCTCGCGCCTCACGCCCCTCAGGCGCCGAGCACGACCCGACGCACGACCGCGTCGGCCAGCAGCCGCCCCCGCATCGACAGCACCAGCCGTCGCTCGCGGAGGGCGGCTCGCTCGTGCGCCAAGCCATCGGCGATGAGCCCGGCCACCGCCTGACGCCCCTCGGGCCGCAGCCGTTCCAGGGGGAGCCCGTCGGCGAGACGCACCCCGAGCAGGACCGTCTCGTCGTAGACCTCATCGGGGGTGAGGATCTCTCGCCCCGCGGCAGGGGTGGTACCTGCTGAGAGGCGCTGCGCATACGCCCTGGGGTGCTTGACGTTCCACCAACGCACGCCACCGATGTGGCTGTGCGCACCCGGCCCGAACCCCCACCAGCCGCCGCCGTCCCAGTACCCGATGTTGTGGCGGCAGCGGGTCTGCGGCGACGTCGCCCAGTTGCTCACCTCGTACCAGGGGAGTCCCGCCTCGGTGAGGAGCCGGTCGGCGAGCTCGTACTTGTCCGCTGCATCGTCCGGGTCCGGCGCCGGGACCTCACCGCGGCGGACCTGGGCCGCCAGCCGCGTGCCCTCCTCGACGATGAGGGCGTAGGCGGAGACGTGGTCGGGCTCGCAGGCCAGCGCTGCCATGACGGACGTCTCCCAGTCGACGAGGCTCTCTCCCGGCGTTGCGTAGATGAGGTCGAGGCTGACCTGCAGGCCCGCCGCCTTGGCCCAGCCGACCGCCCGGTCGACCGATCGCGGGTCATGGGTGCGGTCGAGGGTCGCGAGCACGTGCGGGACGGCGGACTGCATGCCGAAGGAGACCCGCGTGATGCCGGCTGCCGCCAGGTGGTGGAGGGACTCCTCCGTCACCGAGTCGGGGTTGGCCTCCGTCGTGACCTCGGTGACCTCGGTACCCTCGGTGGCTTCGGTGTCTTCGTGGCCACCGGAGGCGAACCCGAAGGTGTCCCTCAGGCGGGCGACGATGTCGGCGAGCTCCCCGGCCGCGAGCATCGTCGGTGTCCCGCCCCCGATGAAGACGGTGCTGAGCCTTGGGAGGTCGCGGCCGGGCCTGGCGAGCACCCGGGTGGCAAGGTCGATCTCGGCATGGATCGCGCCGAGATAGTCGGGGATCGACGCGGCGGTACCGAGCTCTCCTGGCGTGTAGGTGTTGAAGTCGCAGTACCCGCACCGCACCCGGCAGAACGGCACATGCACGTATGCGCCGAATGGTGCGGCGTCGAGGCCGTCCAGGGTGCCGGCCGGGAGCGCTCCGTCGTGCGGGACGGGTTCACCGTCGGGGAGCTGGGGCACGCCGACAGTCTCCCACCCTGACGCGGGAACGAGCCCGAGTCGAGCCTGAGTCGAGCCCAGGCGGGGCGCTGCTGCCGACCCGAGGCGCCCCCGTCCCAAGGTGGCGCTATATCGCCTCCCCCTGCCCGACCGCCTCCCCCCGCCGCGACCGCCTCCCCTCGGCAGGATGCGTGAATAAGGTTTGCGCAGAGTTGCTTTCACCTCTATCGGTCGCGAGCTCACGGCGTGTCAACGACGACACGCCGAGGGACTCGAGATTCCCTTGATTCTTTGGCCGGAACCTCTTGCGCCGCTCCCCGACCTGGACTACAAATAGACCTAACGCACTCGCCTCCGGGTGAGAGCGGAGGTCGAGAAGACGATCTTCGGATCAACACCCTCGATCTCATCGTGGGACTCCGGTTCCACAGAGGGCCTCGGAAACTCATACTTCCCGAGGCCCTCACCTATTGCCCCGGGGGATTCGCAGACGCGAGCACCCCGTGAGGCCTCCCAGCACTGCGACATACCATTGCTGCGTGACGAACGAGCTGCCCGGGGGACGCTGGATCGAGATCGCCGGCGTGGTCAACATGCGCGACCTCGGCGGGCTGCCGACCTCGGACGGCGGGAGCATCGCCTGGCGACGGCTCATCCGCTCGGACAACCTGCAGGACCTCTCCCCCGAGGCCGTCGACCACCTCGTCGCGACTGTCGGGGTGCGTGACATCGTCGACCTGCGCAGCGAGACCGAGCTGCACCTGCTCGGTGATGGCCCGCTGCGGGTCCTCGAGACACTCGCCCACCACCACCACTCGCTCCTGCCCGACCGGTCCTCGAAGAACGACTCCGGGCTCGGCTCGCCGTGGAAGAAGTTCGACGGTCGGCGCGACGCCACCTTCTGGGCGGACCACTACCTCGGCTACCTCTCCGAGCGCCCGGACTCGGTCAGCGCCGCGCTCGACGTGATCTCGCGCAGCCCGGGAGCCACGATCGTGCACTGCGCCGCCGGCAAGGACCGCACCGGCACCGTCGTGGCCATGGCCCTCGCGGTCGCCGGCGTCCCGGACGAGGCGATCGTCGAGGACTACGTGCTCAGTGCGGAGCGCATCACCGAGATCCTCGAGCGTCTCAACGCCCACCCGGTCTACGGGGATGCTCTGAAGTCCCAGCCCGTCGACGACCAGCGTCCCAGGGCCGAGGCCATGGAGGCCATCCTCGGCTCGCTTCGCGACGCGTTCGGCGGGGCCGAGGGATGGCTGCGCGTCCAGGGCTGGACCGATGACGACCTCGGGCGGCTTCGGGCGCACCTGCGGGCCGACGGCCACACCTGACCGGCCCAGCCAGGGTCGATCAGGCGATGACACTCCCCTTGCTCACGTCTGGCAGGGTGCGAGCGACGAGCACCCCGACCAGGCCGAGCACGGCGAGGAACACCAGGGCCGGCGTCGCGCCGAGCAGCGCCAGCGCGCTGGACAGTGCGCCGACGACGAGGAGCACCACGCTGATCGCAGTGTTGGAGACCGCGACGTAGACCGTGCGCCGGTCCTCGCCCGCCATGTCGACAACGTAGGTCTTGCGGGCCACCCGCACGCCGGTATGCGCGAGCGCGAGCACCAAGAAGGTGACGGGGTAGAGCCACGCACCGCGGGTAGCCGGAACGAGGTGCAGCACGAGGAAGACCAGCACCGCGACGCTCGCTCCCGCCGCCGCCCCCGTCATGAGCCGCTGCGAGGAGCGGTCGGCGAGCCGGCCGAACACGCGGCCGCCGACGAGCCCGGCCACCCCTTGGGCGATGACGAAGGGGCCGAGCCCGGACAGGCCGACGCCGCCCTCCTCAGCGGCCAGGGCGACGACGAAGGGCGGTGACAGCGCCGAGACGAGCAGCAGCCCACGGGCGATGACGAACCGTCGGAACGGCGGGTCGTCACGCAGCAGCGCCCACGACGTCGCCACCCACCCCTGCCCGTCGGCCCCTGACGCGACAGCGGGCTCGACCTCGGGCTCCCGGACGCCGGCGAAGACGACGAGCGCGAGCACCCACGCCAGTGCGGCGGCCCCGAGCAGCCAGGCCAGCACGGCCACCGAGACGTCGTCGCCCCCGAGAAGCCGAATGCCCAGGCCCAGGCTGATCGCGACCGCCCCCGACAGGGCCGTGCTCAGCCCGTTGATCTGCCCCCGCTCGCCCTTGGGCACCGTGCGCCCCAGGACGTCCTTGCCGGCGAGGGAGTTGAGCGAGCGGGCCAGGGCGAAGAGCGCCAGGAACCCGACGACCGCGGCGCCGGCGACCCAGCCGGTGAGCACCCCGACCGCCAGCGCCATCCCCGCCGTCGCGCCGGCCTGGCCGGCCGCTCCCCAGAGCCAGAAGTGCCGCCGTCCCGAGGCCCGCTGCAGCACCGGGGCCATCGCCGCCTGCGGGAGCATCGAGCCCGACTCGCGCACCGGCACGAGCAGCCCGAGGAAGGCTGCCGGTGCACCGACCGCGGTGAGCGCCCAGGGCAGCACGGTCTTGGCGTTGACGACCTGGTCCCCCGTGGCCTGCAGGGCGTTGGCGACGACCTGGAGCAGACCGTTGCGCCCTGTGCTCGCCTGCTCCTGCACATCCTGCTCGGAGCGATCCGCGCGCACGAGCCGCTGGTAGAGCCGGGTCGAGGTGGTCACGGCATCACCGTGCCATACGGCCCAGGGGCGGCGCACCCGGGCGCACCCCGTCAGGTCTTCTCGCTCACGTACACGGTGATGGTGCCCTCGACGACGACGGTCCCGTCGTCGCGCACCGCGAAGACCCGCACCGGCACATCCCCCGGCGAGCTCCACTGCGCCGGATCCGACTCCGCCACGCAGAGCAGGTCCGAGGTCGCCTTGGCGACATAGGAGACCTCCATGCCCTTGGGGATCCAGCGCATCCCCCGCGGGACCGTCGCCTCGGCGAGCAGTCCCATGGCCGCCTCGAGCCCGTTGCAGACCGCGATGACGTGGACGGTCCCGATGTGGTTCTCCACCGCCCGGCGCTTGGGCAGCGCGACCTCGGCCCGTCCCGACTCGACGACCCGGACCGCGGGACGGATCGTCCCGAAGTACGGAGCGCGCCGGCACAGCGCCCGCGAGAACGCCCAGCGGCCGCCGGGAAGGCGGGAGAACCGGCGGAACAGTGTTGCGGCGTCGGTCATGCGGATCACGCTACGACCGACGCCGTATGCGCCTCGCGCCTCCGGTTGTGAACCTCGCCACCCGAGGACGTTCGGCAAGGACTTCTGTCAGGACTCCTGGCATGGCTTCCGACATGGCTTCCGACATGGCTTCTGACAGGAACTCTGTCACCGACGTATCAGAACCGGCGCTCGCTGCTCCTCCAGTCATGGCGGTGAACACCGGATGAGCGCACAGGACATGGTCCTGCGGGTCCAGCGCGCCCTCGCACCCGACACCCGTCACCTCATGGTGAGCCTGCTGCTGCGGCCACGCTCCGTCACCGTCACCTCGGTCGCCGTCGCGTCCGGGCGTCCACCGCAGCTGCTCTCGGCCGGGCACTCCTGGCTCGCGGCCGTCACCCGGCACCACGAGGTCGTCCACCTCTCCCGTGTCCCCGACCCGTTCGCGCAGCGCGGCGTCGCGACCGACGGGCGGGGTTCGCACCCCCTCGCCCCGTGTGACGAGGGCCGAGCCGTCGTCGCGGTGCCCTTCGGAGCGGCCAAGGACCTCAGCCACAGCCGCCTGCACGTGCTCGACCTCGGACCGCAGCGGGCCGCGGTCGACCGGCGGGACCTCAGCGGCGAGCTAGCCCGCCGGCTGCAGACGGGATGCGATGTGCGCACGGTCGACTTCGAGGCGATCACGGCCTCGCCGCAGTGGGCGGCCGTCGCAGAGTTGCTCGGGCTGGGCCACCGCCCGCAGCGGTGAGCCGGACGGCGGCTCACCGGACGCCGGCTACTTCTTGGCCTTGACGACACCCTCGTCCGAGGACAGGGCGGCGATGAAGGCCTCCTGGGGGACCTCCACACGGCCGACCATCTTCATCCGCTTCTTGCCTTCCTTCTGCTTCTCGAGCAGCTTGCGCTTGCGGCTGATGTCACCGCCGTAGCACTTGGCGAGCACGTCCTTGCGGATGGCACGGATGTTCTCGCGCGCGATGATCCGGGCGCCGATGGCGGCCTGGATCGGCACCTCGAACTGCTGCCGCGGGATGAGCTCCTTGAGCTTGCCCGCCATGCCGACGCCGTACGCATACGCCTTGTCCTTGTGCACGATCGCGCTGAACGCGTCGACGGTCTCGCCCTGGAGGAGGATGTCGACCTTGACCAGGTCGGCGGTCTGGTCACCGGACAGCTCATAGTCGAGCGACGCATACCCCCGCGTACGGGACTTGAGCTGGTCGAAGAAGTCGAAGACGATCTCCGCCAGCGGCAGGGTGTAGCGCATCTCGACGCGTTCCTCGGACAGGTAGTCCATGCCCTGCAGCATGCCGCGCTTGCCCTGGCAGAGCTCCATGATCGCCCCGATGAACTCGCTCGGGGCGAGGATCGTGGCTCGCACGATCGGCTCGCGCACGTCGGCGATCTTGCCACCGGGGTACTCCGAGGGGTTGGTGACGACGACGACCTTGCCGTCCTCCATCGTGACGTCGTAGACGACGTTGGGCTGGGTCGCGATGAGGTCGAGTCCGAACTCCCGCTCCAGCCGCTCGCGGACGATCTCGAGGTGGAGCAGGCCGAGGAAGCCGACCCGGAAGCCGAAGCCCAGCGCCGCCGAGGTCTCCGGCTCATAGACGAGCGCGGCGTCGTTGAGCTTGAGCCGGTCGAGCGCGTCGCGCAGGGCGGGATAGTCCGAGCCGTCGATCGGGTACAGACCCGAGAACACCATCGGCTTGGGGTCGCGGTAGCCGCCGAGGTCCTGCGTGGCCGGCTTGCCGAAGTTCGTCACGGTGTCGCCGACGCGGGACTGGCGCACGTCCTTGACGCCGGTGATGAGGTAGCCCACCTCGCCGACGCCGAGACCCTTGGACGGCACCGGCTCCGGTGAGATGACCCCGATCTCGAGGAGCTCGTGGGTCGCCCTGGTCGACATCATCACGATCTTCTCGCGCGGGTTGAGGTTGCCGTCGACGACCCGGACGTAGGTGACGACGCCGCGGTAGGTGTCGTAGACGGAGTCGAAGATCATCGCCCGGGCGGGCGCGTCCGCATCACCGAACGGGGCCGGGACCTGGCGGACGATCTCGTCGAGCAGCGGCTCGACACCGACGCCGGTCTTGCCCGAGACGTGGAAGCAGTCCGAGGGCTCGCAGCCGATGAGCCCGGCGAGCTCCTCGGCGTACTTCTCCGGCTGCGCGGCCGGCAGGTCGATCTTGTTGAGCACCGGGATGATCGTGAGGTCGTTCTCCATCGCGAGATAGAGGTTGGCCAGCGTCTGGGCCTCGATTCCCTGCGCCGCGTCGACGAGCAGCACCGCACCCTCGCACGCGGCCAGCGACCGGGAGACCTCATAGGTGAAGTCGACGTGCCCCGGGGTGTCGATCATGTTGAGGATGAACGGCTCCGTCACCCCCGCCTCGTTGACGACGGCCCACGGCAGTCGGACCGCCTGGCTCTTGATCGTGATGCCGCGCTCGCGTTCGATGTCCATCCGGTCGAGGTACTGCGCCCGCATGGACCGGTCGTCGACGATCCCGGTGATCTGCAGCATCCGGTCCGCCAGGGTCGACTTGCCGTGGTCGATGTGGGCGATGATGCAGAAGTTGCGGATCGCCGCAGGCGGGGTGGCGTGCGGTTGCAGCACGGTCGAAGCGCGAGGGGACACGGGTGAGGTCAGGCCTTCAGGGTGGTCGGTGACAGGCGGCGGTGCACGCAGGTCGGGAGGGGCGGGTCTGTGGTCCAGTCTCCCACGAGGGGCCAGTCCGGGCAGAATCCCCGGGGGCTGCGCAGGTTCAGGGGGTCGGGAAGAACCGCCCTGCGCCGGTGACCGCGAGGCGCACCTCGTCCTGGGTGGGCAGCTCACCGGTCGTGCGGACGATCACCCGAGGACCGGGTATGCCGTGCTCGCCGAGGAGCCGGACCGCCACCGTCGCGTCGTGGCCGTAGTAGGTGCGCTCCTCGACGCGCCCGACGACCCCGTCCTGCCCTAGCCCGCAGATCGCGATCTGCTCGGGTCGCAGCGTGACGGTGCCTTGGGTGCCGGCACCGTTGCTGCCGCTGGGTGCGGTGTCAGCGGAGATGAGGACCCGACCGAGCGCGGTCTGGGCCTCACCACCGCTCGCCAGCGCGGGCAGCTCGACGACCTGACCGATGAAGCGGGCGACACCGAGGTCGGTGGGCGACGCATACACCTGCTCGGGGGTGGCGTGCATCGCCACGGTCCCGCCGGCGAGGACGGCGATGGAGTCGGCGACCGAGAGCGCCTCGTCCTGGTCGTGGGTGACGAGGAGGGCGGTCGTGCCGGCCAGACGCAGCACCCGGCGCACCTCTGCGCGCACCGACTCGCGCAGCCCTGCGTCGAGCGCGGAGAAGGGCTCGTCGAGGAGCACGAGGCGAGGCTCGGGGGCGAGGGCGCGGGCCAGGGCGACGCGCTGCTGCTGGCCGCCGGAGAGCTCGTGCGGTCGGCGCGACTCCATGCCGCCGAGGCCGACGAGCTCGAGGATGTCGCGCACCCGCGTCTTCGGGGCGCGCCGGGGCAGCCCGAAGGCGACGTTGCGGGCGACGTCGAGGTGCGGGAAGAGAGCGCCCTCCTGCGGAACGAGACTGACGCCGCGGCGCTCGGGCGGGACATGGATGCCGCCGCCCGCGACCGGTTGGCCGTCGATGGCCACGGTGCCTGCGTCCGGATGTACGAAGCCGGCGATGGCCCGCAGCAGGGTCGTCTTGCCGCAGCCGGAGGCGCCGACGACGGCGGTGAGATGACCGTCGGCGACGTCGAGGTCGAGCCCGCGCAGCACGTCGACCCGCTCGACGCCGTCGCCGAACGCGACCGACAGCCCGCGGATCGTGACCTCGCTCATCGGCCCGCCTGCACTCTCATCAGGACCAGCGTAGGCAACACGGCGAGAACGACCAAAGCCAGGCCGTACGGTGCCGCCGCGGCGTAGGCCGCGACGCCGGTCTCGGTCCACAGGCTCGTCGCGAGGGTGCGCGAACCGGTCGGCTGCAGGAGCAGGGTCGCCGGCAGCTCCTTCATCGCCGTGAGGAGCACGAGAGCGGCACCGGCGGCGATCCCCGGCGCGGCGAGCGGCAGGGTCACCTGGCGCAGCACCTCGCCCCGGGTCTTGCCGAGGCTGCGGGCCACTTCCTCGATCCGGGGGCTGCTCATCGCCACCGACGAGCGGACCGCGGTGACGGCGGCGGGGAGGAAGAGCACCGCATACGCGAGGACCAGCATCGGGGTCTTCTGGTAGATCGGCGTCGCGAAGCGGATGCCGAAGAAGACCAGCGCGAGGGCGACGACGATCCCGGGCAGCGCGTGACCGGCGAACGTCGCGTGCTCGAGCAGACGGATCCGCTTGCTGCGGTAGCGGGCCGCGAGGATTCCCACCGGGACGGCGAGCACGACGCAGGCGATCGTGCCGAGGACGGCGAACCAGGCGGTCCTCAGGGTGCTCTCGATGAGCCGGCCCGTGTCGACCCCTGCCGAGAGACCGGTGACGGACCAGTAGACGAGAGAGACGATCGGGAAGGCCAGCGCCAGCGCCAGGACGGCCACGGCCCCCGCGCCCGCGGGTGTGGACCAGCGGCCGAGACGGATCGTCGTCGGGCGACGGGCCGCTCCCCCACCGACGCGCACCTGCTCCGATCCCGCCCGCAGTCGCGACTCGCTCACGGTGATGGTCACGGTGAGCAGGACGAGCAGGAGCGAGAGGATCGCGGCGGGCGTTCGGTCGAAGCTGGAGCGGTAGGAGGTGTGGATGACCCGGGTGAACACGTCGTACCGCAGCAGCGAGACGGCGCCGAAGTCGCTCAGCGTGTAGAGCGCCGCGAGGAGCGCACCACCGGCGGCGGCCGGTCGCACCTGCCGGGCCGTCACGGACCAGAACGCCTGCCACGGCGACTTGCCCAGGCCCCGCGCGACCTCCTCGGTCGCCGGGTCGATCCCGCGCATCGCGGCGACGACGGGCAGGTACACGTAGGGGTAGCAGCTCGCGGTGAGCACGAGGAAGGCGCCGGTGAAGCCGCGGACGTCGATCGGTGAGGATACCCACGCGAAGGCGGCGATGTAGGACGGGATCGCGAGCGGCAGGGCGGCGAGCACCCCGATGACGGTGCGTCCGGGCAGGTCGCTGCGCGTGACGAGGAAGGCGAAGAGGAGCCCGAGAAGCACACTCGCGACGGTCACCGAGATGGCGAGGGCGAGGCTGCGGCCGACGAGGAGCGCGGTGCGGTCGCGGAAGATGACCTGCACGATTCCGGCCGGGCCGGCCTCGAAGGCGCGCACGAGGAGGTAGGCGACCGGCAGGAGGGCAACGGCGGCAGCGACAAGCCCCGGGATCACGAGGAACCACGGGGGCTTGCCGCTGCGCTGCAGTCGCCCTGGGGCGACCGCCGACCGGTCGTGCATCAGGTCAGACCGACCTCCTCGAGAAGCGCGAGGGTCTCAGCGAGCGAGTCGAGCTGGTTGAGGTCGACCGTGCTGCCCTGGAGCTCCGAGAGTGGGGTGAGGCCCTCCTTGAGGGTGATCCCGTCGACGACGGGGTACTCGGAGGTCTCGTCGGTGAAGTACTGCTGGCCCTCCTCGGAGAGGAAGAACTCGATGATGCGGGCCGCTCCCTCGCTCTGCTCGGCGCCCTCGAGGATGCCCACACCGGCGACGTTGATGAGCGCACCGGGGTCGTCGCTGTCCAGGAAGTGGACCTGCGCCGTGATCGTGTCGATGCCGACCTCGTCGGCCTTCTCGTACCAGTAGTAGTGGTTGATCAGGCCCAGCGCCACCTCACCGCTGTCGACGGCGTCGAGGATGAGGCCGTTCTTCTCGTAGATCTGCGGCTCGTTGTCCTTGAGCCGGGTGAGCCACTCCCGGGCTCCGTCCTCGCCCTTGGTCACGCGCAGGGCGGTGACGAAGGACTGGAAGGAGGCGTTCGTCGGGGCGATGCCGACCTGGCCCTTGTACTGCGGGTCGAGGATGTCGTCGATGGAGGTCATGTCGGTGGTCTCGGGAGCGAGCTCGGGGTTGTAGGCGATGACGCGGGCCCGGGCCGAGGTGGCGACCCAGCGACCATCGTCGTCGGCATACCCGTCGAGGACGGCCCCCGTCAGGGACTCGTCCAGGGCCGCCAGGCGACCCTCTCCCGCGAGGGCTCCGAGCGCGCCGGCGTCCTGGCTGAAGAACAGGTCGGCACTGGTGCGCTCGCCCTCCTCGAGGAGCTGGGCGGCGAGCTCGGCCGAGTCGCCGTAGCGGACCTCGACCGTGGTGCCGGTGGCCTCTTCGAGCTGCTCCAGGAGCGGGCCGACGAGGTTCTCGTTGCGGCCGGAGTAGATGGTCACGACCTCGCCATCACCCGTCGCGTCGGTCGTGGCGGTCTCCGTGGCGGTGTCCGTGGTGGTGTCCGTGGCGGTGTCGGTCGAGGTCGTCCCGCCGCATGCGGTGAGCGTGAGAGCGGTGGCGACGGCGAGGGTCAGGGCGCGTGTTCTGTACGTCATGAGAGGGACATTACTTAGGTAAGCCTTACCTCACAAGTCGATGCGTAAAGTGTTCCGCATGGCGAACCGGCTCTTGCGATCTCTCACGGGCACGATCCAGCGCGAGATGGCTCGCATCGTCCACCGTCGGGCGCCCTTCTCCGGGTCCTCGAGACCGGCGGCACAAGCCCGTGGGGCGCTGGGTCAGGCCTCTCCCCCGCTGGCGGACGGCTATCCCGGCGACTTCCACGGCGAGGTCGACATCCGGTACGCGCCGCACCCGGACGGCGAGCCCGATCCCGGCGAGATCGTCTGGGCGTGGGTGCCCTATGAGGAGGATCACACCCAGGGCAAGGACCGTCCGGTGCTGCTCGTCGGGCACGACGGACCGTGGCTCCTCGCACTCCAGATGACCAGCCGGGACCACGACCGTGACCCGAAGCGGGAGCGGCGTGCCGGGCGGGTGTGGGTCGACATCGGCTCCGGCGCCTGGGACCAGCAGCGGCGCCCGAGCGAGGTCCGGGTCAGCCGGATCCTGCGGATCGACCCGCGTGGGGTCCGGCGGGAGGGTGCAGTGCTCGCCCGCGAGATCTTCGACGAGGTCGCCGACGCCGTGCGCACCCACTCGTAACCCGCGCACTCTTCGCCGCGAGGGACGGTTCTGCGGTGGCTACTCACGCCGATAGCCACCGCAGAACCGTCCCTCGCGGGAGGGAGGCGCGCCGTGGGAGGAAGGCGCGCCGTGGGAGGGGCGAGGTCGTGAGGGGACGCTCCGCAGACGTGGACGGGCCGGTCACCTCATGTGGTGACCGGCCTGTCCGGTGGGGTATGCGCTCGCGGGCGGAGCGCATACCTCCTGCGTGTCAGTGCTGAGCGACGATCAGAGCTGGGCGGCGCGCTTGGCCATGGACGACTTCTTGTTCGCCGCCTGGTTCTCGTGAATGACGCCCTTGCTCACGGCCTTGTCGAGCTTCCTGCTCGCCATGGCGAGGTTCGCACGCGCCTCGTCGGCGTTGCCGGCGTCGGCGGACTCGCGGAACTTGCGCATCCACGTGCGCAGCTCGCTCTTGACGGCCTTGTTGCGCTCGGTCGCGGAGCGGTTGGTCTTGATCCGCTTCAGCTGGGACTTGATGTTTGCCACTGGTGTCTGTTCGCTTTCGTAGATAGGTCTCGCCATGAAGGCATTGCCGTAGAGGGCGGCAGGAGCAGCGATGGGAGACCGGCGTGGGGCACCGTCGTTGAAACCGCTGCTCGAGGTGAAGCTGTGGGTGCATGCGCGCACGACCTAGAACGCACACGCAACGCCCGAATCTACCAGCGGCCCCGGCACTCGACCAAAACGCCGGATCTGGCGGCGGCCCGGGCAGGTCTCAGCGACGGCGGCGCTCCCGGGTGATGGTGAGGACGGCGCGCTCGACGGCGTACTCGGGGTCCCGGCCGCCGCCCTTGACCTCGAAGTCCGCCGCGGCGACGGCCTGGATGCTGCGACCGAGGCCCTCGCTGTCCCAGCCGCCGAGGACGCGCCACGCCTTCTCGACCTGCCATGGGGCGAGACCGACCTGGCGGGCGATGTCGGCGCTGCGACCCCGGCCGGCGGCCTCGACCTTGACGAGCTGACGGAGCTGGGAGGCGAGCACGGCGACGATCGGGACCGGGTCGACACCGACGGCGAGGGCGTGCCGGAGCAGCCGCAGCGCGTCCCCGGCGCTGCCGGCGAGGGCTGCGTCGGCGACCCGGAACCCCGTCGCCTCGACCTTGCCCGCGTGATACGTCGTCACGAGGTCGAGGTCGATGACGCCGTGGGTGTCGGAGATGAGCTGCTGGCAGGCGGAGGCGAGCTCGCGCAGGTCCTTGCCCACGGCCTCGACGAGGGCATGGACGGCGTCGGGGCGCGCCGAGCGTCCGGCCGCGGAGAACTCGCGCATGGCGAACTCGGTCTTGTCGCGCTCGGACTTCAGCGAGGGTGCGTCGATGACCTCGGCCCTGGCCTTCTTGAGCGCGTCGAGGATGCGCTTGCCGCGCTGGCCGCCCTTGTGGGTGACGACGAGCGCCACGTCCGGTTCGGGGGCGGCGAGGTATCTCTCGAGATCGGCGAGGAGCTCGTCGCCGGCCTCGTCGAGGTCGCGCACGAGGATGAGCTTGTCCCCGCCGAACAGGGACGGGCTCGCCTGGAGCATGAGCTCACCGCCCGCGTAGGTCGCCCCGAAGAGGCGGACCACCTCGAGGTCCTCGCTCTGTTCGCGGGCCGCTCGGAGCACCCGCTCGACGGCCCGGTCGATGAGGAGCGTCTCCGGGCCGGCGATGAGGACGAGGTGGGGCACGCGCTCAAGCCTGCCACGCGCCGCCGACACCGGCAGGCCTCATCTCGCGCCCCGCGAGCGTCTGCCCCGCCGAAGGGGCAATTTCACCCCCGCCCCCGCGCCCGCCTTTGACCGGAAGTTCGAGCACGGCACGGAACCTCGCAGCGGGCCCGGCAGTTGGCTCCTGGACCGGCAATAACGGGGTCATCGCCGAGGTGCCGCGTCACGGGGGACGTTGCGCGCCAACGTCGAAGTACCGGTCCATCCGGAGACGGGTGCGCGCAGCATGCGAGCACTGCTCACCGAGGCGAGGCGCTCCTGGCGAGCCGAGGCGCTCCCGCAGAAGGGTGGCGACATAGCACCTGCCGGCGCGGCGGCACATCGTCTCGACAGCGGCGCCTCCCATCGGCGACGCCGCCTCCCCTCGGCGACGCTCCGGCGCTCACTCGAAGGTGAAACCCTCCTGGTCCTCGGACACCGTGAGCCCGAGGGCGGCGATCCGGGCGGTGACGGCCTCGACCGGCTTCTCGAGCTGCTCGGCGATGGTCGCAGCGTCGAGCCCGAGGTCGAGACCGTCGGCGAGCTCCTCGTCCTCCTGCTCGTCCCACCCTTCGCCCAGGGTCACCGCGGTGCGAGCGCCGGCGGGCGGCGGCGGTGCGTCGACTGGGGACGCGTCTGCCTGGGGCGCCTCGGCCCGCGGCGCCTCCACCCCATCCGGCTTCACCGGCGTCGTCACGGCCGCCGTCGGCAGCGCGGTGCGTCCGCTGAGCGTGCGGGGGGGCGGCTCGTGGACCGGCAGCGGATCCGACGCGCTCTCGTCGAGCCGGCGCAGCGCCCCGATGACGAGCGCCTGGTCCGTGGTGGGGAAGAACGGCGGCAGCGAGCGTTGCAGGAACCCGGCATAGCGGGCCCTCATCATCCGGTTGTCGAGGAAGGCGACGACGCCCCGGTCGTCGGACCGGCGGATGAGCCGTCCGGCGCCCTGGGCGAGCCGAAGCGCTGCGTGCGGTGCGGACACCGACATGAAGCCGTTGCCGCCGCGCTCGGCGATGGCCTGGGACCGCGCCGAGGTGATCGGGTCGTCGGGCCGCGGGAACGGGACCCGGTCGATGATGACGAGCTGGCAGGCCGACCCCGGGACGTCGACGCCCTGCCACAGGGTGAGCGTCCCGAAGAGACACACCGACGGGTCGCGCGCGAACGCGCGCACGAGCGTCGTCATCTGGTCCTCCCCCTGGCAGAGGACGGTGATGCCGCGCTCGTCGCCGTCGAACCGCGCGCGCATGACCTCGGCCGCCTGCTTGGCGGCCCGCATGGAGGAGAACAGCCCGAGCGTGCGCCCTCCCGCAGCACGCAGGAGCAGCTCGATCTCGTCGAGGAAGGCGTCCGGCAGACCGTCCCGCCCGGGGGGCGGGAGGTGCGTGGCGACATACGCGATCGCCTGCTGGCGGTAGTCGAACGGCGAGCCGACGTCGAGGCCCTGCCACTGCGGCGACCCCGCACCGCTCAGCCCCATCGTCGTCGCCACGGTCTCGAAGCTGCCGCCCAGCTCGAGGGTCGCGGAGGTGAGGATGACGGTGCGGTCGGTGAAGAGTTTGTCCCGCAGCAGGAGCGCCACGCTCATCGGCGCGACGGAGAGCACCCGGCCGCGCCACTGGTCGTCGCTGGTCCACACGACGTCGAGGTCGCGCTCCTCGAGGACGCGGGCGGCGACGTCGAAGAGCTCCTCGAGCGCGGCCATCGCGACCTGCCGGCCGCCGTCGATCTCGCGGGCGTCGTCCGGCTTGACCTCGCTCAACCCGGAGCGGGCAGCGTCCCGCACCTGCCCGAGAGCGAGCGCCAGCGCATCCGGTATGCCGGGGAGACGCCCCTCGGACGCCGCCTCGAGCGCTGCCCCCAGGCCCTCCGCCGCGTCCTCGATCCGTTCGGGGGACTCGAGGAAGCGGGAGGCGCGCTTCGCCGCGCCTCGGATCGCGCCGGGCCAGAGCTCGTCGGTGACGGTCGAGGTGACCCGGTCGACGAGCTCGTGCCCCTCGTCGACGATGAGAACGTCGTGCTCGGGCAGCATCTGCCGGCCCTCGAAGGCGTCGATCGCCATGAAGGAGTGGTTGGTCACGACGACGTCGACCGAGCGCGCCGCGGCCCGGGCGAGCTCGACGAAGCACTCGGTGACCATCGGGCAGCGCTGCCCGAGGCACTCCTGCGCCGAGACCGAGTGGGCCCGCCAGACCCGCTCGCTCACCCCCGGGACGAGGTCGTCGCGGTCGCCGGTCTCGGTCTCGTCGGACCACTCGCGCACCCGCCGCGCGTCGGCCTCGCGCGCAGACAGGGACGAGTCGATGTCGCCGGAGCGTGGGACGGTGGCGAAGAGCATCTCCTCCTCGTCGGGGAAGCCGCCGGCGAGCTTGTTCTTGCACAGGTAGTTGCGTCGGCCCTTGACGAGTGCGAAGGTCGGGCGGCGACCGAGCAACGGCGTGAGCGCCGTCGCGAGCCGGGGCAGGTCGCGGTCGACGATCTGGCCCTGGAGGGCGATGGTGGCGGTGGCGACGATGACGGGGCGTCCGGTCGCCATCGCGTGGGCGATCGCGGGCACGAGGTAGGCGAGGGACTTGCCGGTGCCGGTGCCGGCCTGGACGAGCAGGTGCTCACCGGTCTCGATGGCGTCGGCGACGGCGTGCGCCATCCGGGTCTGGCCGGGCCGCTCGGTGCCCTTGAGATCGGCGACCGCGGCGTGGAGCAGGTCGTCGAGGTCGGGCATGCCCTCAACCCTAGGTCAGCCGTGGGACAGCCGCCGCGCCATGGTGATGTCGTCCCTGTCGTCGCCGGGGGCCACCCGGATGCCGCCGGCGAGGCGACCCACCTCGCGGTAGCCGCATCGCGCGTAGAAGTCCTCCAGGCCCATCCCGCCGCGCACCCCGAGGGTGACGATCTCGACGTCCTCGTCCCGGGCGGCGCGGTGCATGGCCGCCATGAGGATGCGACCGAGGTTGCGTCCGCGCTTGTCCGGGTCGGTCATGACGCGGTATGCGGTCCGCCGGTGGGCGAGCAGCGTCACGGGCTCCTGGACCCACCACCCCAGCCCGGCGACCGCGGGGTCACCTGGAGCGTCCGGGTCTCGCACGAGGACGGCAGTAGCGAGCCCGGCGCGCATCTGGTCCTCATGGGCGGCGAGCGCCGCGGCATGGGCCTCCCGCGACTCGCTCGGGAGGAACCCGACCGCGCCGCCGGCACGCGTCACGCGGCACCAGAGGTCGAGGATGTCGCGGCGGGTGGCGTGGGTGAAACCCTCCTGGCGCAGCACGGAGATCCGTGGGGCGCGAAGGAGCACCGAGGGTGCCGCATCGACCGGCTCGCCCGGGTCCCTCCTGGTGCCGGCGCGGCCGAGACCGGCCGCGAGCGCCGTGCGCACCGACGCGAGGTTGTGCTCCTTGGCCACGGCGATGACGGTTCCGTCGAGGTGCTCGACGCCCGCGGCGACCCAGGCGCGGGCGGCCTCCCGCGCATACCCCTGGCCCTGCGCAGCAGCACTGAAGCGGTAGTAGAGGTTGAGCTCGCCGGCACCCTGGGCACGAAGGCCACCGACGCCGATCGCCTCGGGCGAGCCATCCGGCTCGGCGGCCCGGTCGACGACGTGGTACCCGAAGCCGTGCTCCGACCAGTGCGCCAGCACCTCGTCGAACTGCTCACTCGCGGCGGAGTCGCTCGGGGCGATGGAATAGGGCGCGTACCGGTAGAGGCTGGCGTCGCGGTGCAGCCGGACCCACAGCGACCGGTCGGACTCCCCCGGTGCGCGCAGCGTCAGCCGGGAGCTCGACAGTCGCTGGGGGTAGAGCGATGCGGACATCACAACGGGGATCCTAGGCGCTCGAGGTGAGCGCCCGGGATCCCCGTTGCGAAGATGGGACGTGCGTCAGGCGCGCTTCTTCCCGCCCGTGACCATTCCGACGATCCAGAGCAGGAGGCTGGCTCCCGCGATCGCCGTGAGGAAGGTCAGGATCCAGCCCATGCCCTCCGTGTCCATGACGAGGCTGAGGATCAGCCCGCCGAGGAAGGCGCCGACGATGCCGACGACGATGTTGAGCAGGATGCCCATCTGCTCGTCCTTGCCCATGATCTTGCTGGCGATCCAGCCCGCGAGACCACCGATGATGATCCAGCCGATAAATCCAAGTCCACCTGGCATGTGTGTCTCCTTCAAGAATCAGACCCAACCACCGGATGTGATTGAAACGTTCGGTCTTCTGATTCAGTTTATGCAGATCACGGGGCCTAAAGGCGAATCAGCGACCCTGCACGCCGGGTCGGTATCACACCGCAGTCCAGAGGCAGAACGGGTGTCCTTCGGGGTCGAGACAGACCCGGACGTCCTCCTGCGGCTGGTGCTCGGCGAGCGTCGCGCCGCAAGTGAGGGCGTGCTCGAGCGCCCGTTCGAGGTCGTCGACGCGGATCTCGAGGTGGACCTGCAGGTGCTGCTCGCCGGGGCCCGCCGGCCATGTCACCCGCTCCTGCTCCCGCTCGAGCTGCACCGCCAGGGTGATGCCGCCGTCGTCGTCGCGGACGGCGACCCAGTCCTCCCCGGCCAGCTCCGCGGCCTCGGGGACCTCACGGCCCAGCAGGTCGCCGTAGAAGCGGACGAGACGCGGCAGGTCGCGCGCCCCGAGGGTGACGGTCGTGACCTCGAGCGTCCTGGCGGGCCCGCGCAGGCCTCTCAGTCCGACCGCGTCGTGCCGCCAGAACACGTCGGGATAGACGACCCGGCCCCGCATCCACGGCTCGTGCGCCGGCAGCCGGACCCACTGGAACGCCGGGCGCGGGATCCGCGGTGACGGTCGCAGCAGCCCCCACGGCTCCGCGGGCTCGAATCCCAAGCGGGAGTAGTACGCCGGGTCGCCTTCGAGGACCACACCCATGGCGCCGTCGCCCTCGGCCCGGGCCAGCGCATACGCCACGACGGCGCGGCCGACCCCCTGCCGCTGGACGTCCGGGTGGACCGACAGCGGGCTGAGCACCGGGATGGTCAGGACGCGGTCCTCGGTATCGAGGAAGCACCGGGTGAGCATCGCATGGCCGACGATGCGGTCGCCGGCGAGCGCCACATACGACTGGCCGGTGAACGAGCCGTCGGCCTGCAGGGCCTCGACGAGCGCGCCGATCCCCTCCTCCGCCCCGAAGGCGAGGTCGCCGAGTGCCATCACCTCGGCCAGCTCCTCGGGCCGCTGGGTACGCACCCGCCACTCGGTCCGCCGCCGGCTGTCCGCGGGGGTATGCGGTGGCTCAGACGGCATGTGGTTCACCCTGCAGATGGCTCAGACGGCAGGTGGTTCAGAAGGCAGGGGCTCAGACGGCGTACTGGGCGAGCTCACCGGCGAGGTCGTCGTTGACCCGGGCGGTGAGGCGGGTGCCGGACTCCCCGTGCTCGGAGGTGAGGAGCTCGCCCTCCTCGTGGATGCGCGAGACGAGCTGGCCCTCCTCGTAGGGGACGAGGACCGAGACGACGACGTCGGGCTGGGGCAGCTCGTCGGCGATGAGCCGGATGAGCTCCTCGATGCCCTCGCCGGTGCGCGCGGAGACGGCGATGGAGTGCCGCTCGTGGCGCCGCAGCCGGTCGAGGACCTCCGGGTCGGCGATGTCGGCCTTGTTGATGACGATGACCTCCTTGACGTCGGTGGCCTCGACATCGGCGAGCACCGTTCGCACCGCGGTGATCTGGCTCTCCGGGTCGGGGTGGGAGCCGTCGACGATGTGGAGCACGAGGTCGGCCTCGCCGACCTCCTCGAGGGTGGAGCGGAAGGCCTCGACGAGCTGGTGCGGCAGGGCGCGGACGAAGCCGACGGTGTCGACCAGGGTGTACTCGCGGCCGTCCGGGGTCTCGGCGCGGCGGACCGTGGGGTCGAGGGTCGCGAAGAGCTGGTTCTGGACGAGGACGCCGGCACCGGTGAGCCGGTTGAGCAGGCTCGACTTGCCGGCGTTGGTGTACCCGGCGATGGCCACCGACGGGATCCGGTTGGCGCGGCGGCTGCCCCGCTTGGTGTCCCGGACGGTCTTCATCTCCTTGATCTGGCGACGGAGCCGGGCGATGCGGGAGTTGATCCGACGGCGGTCGAGCTCGATCTTGGTCTCACCGGGACCGCGCGAGCCCATGCCCTGCCCGGCGCCACCCACCTGGCCACCGGCCTGGCGGGACATCGAGTCACCCCAGCCACGCAGGCGCGGGAGGAGGTACTGGAGCTGGGCGAGCTCGACCTGCGCCTTGCCCTCGCGGGACTTGGCGTGCTGGGCGAAGATGTCGAGGATGAGCGCGGTCCGGTCGATGACCTTGACCTTGACGACGTCCTCGAGGGCCCGGCGCTGGCTCGGGGCGAGCTCGTCGTCGGTGATGACGGTGTCGGCGCCCTCGGCGATGACGATGTCGCGGAGCTCGACGGCCTTGCCCTTGCCGAGGTAGGTCGCGGGGTCGGGGGTGACCCTGCGCTGGACGACGCCCTCGAGCACCTGGGCGCCGGCGGTCTCGGCGAGCGCGGCGAGCTCGCGAAGGGAGTTCTCGGCGTCCTCGGCGGTGCCGTCGGACCAGACCGAGGCGAGGACGACGCGCTCCAGGCGGAGCTGGCGGTACTCGACCTCGGTGACGTCGGCGAGCTCGGTGGAGAGTCCGGCGACCCGGCGCAGGGCGGCCCGCTCCTCGCGGTCGAGCTGCTCGCCGTCGTAGTCGTGCGCGACCTCGGTGTCGTCGGCGATGAAGGCCGTCGGGTCAAGGGTGGTCGTGTCGAAGGCGGTGGTGTCAGGGGTGTGGGGTGACGTCATGGTCCCTCCAGTGTCCCACCGTGCCGATGTTCGGCCCAACCTCTTTTGCGGGGTCGTCCGGGAGTCATCTGGATAGGGGGTGGGACGATGTCGTCCATGACGGGGACGGAGGACCACTACTTCACCGCCACCCCGGCGAGTGCGGACGAGCGGCGGCCGCTCACGGTCCGGTTGGCAGGACGCGAGGTGACGGTGACCGTCGCGGGCGGCGTCTTCTCCCCCGGTGGGCTGGACAAGGGCACGGCCGTGCTCCTCGACGAGGTGCCGCACCCTCCCTCGGCCGGGACGTTCCTCGACCTCGGCTGCGGCTGGGGACCGGTCGCGCTGTCCATGGGCCTGCTGTCACCGGAGTCCGACGTGTGGGCGGTCGACGTCAACGAGCGAGCCCTGGACCTCGCGGCCAGGAACGCCCGCTCGCTGGGCCTCTCACGCGTCCAGGCTGTGCGGCCGGACGCTGTCCCCGCCGACGTCACCTTCGACCTCATCTGGTCCAACCCACCCATCCGGGTCGGCAAGGCCGCGTTGCACGACCTGCTCCGCACCTGGCTGCCGCGGCTCGCCCCGGCGGGCACCGCATACCTCGTCGTGTCGAAGAACCTCGGCGCAGACTCACTTCAGCACTGGGTCGAGGCCGACCTCGGCCTGCAGTGTCGGCGCCTGGCCTCGCACAAGGGCTTCCGCATCCTCGTCGTCTCTCACCACTGAATCCGCGCCACGCGGGGAGTACTGTCGGCTCACGGAGCCGATCGGGCTTCCCGACGAGAGAGATCCCCCCATGAGCGACAAGTCTCCGCGGCAGAGCATGTCCAAGAAGTCCGGCAAGTCCATCAAGGAGAAGCGCGCCGACAAACGCTCCGGCGGGCACGAGGACACCCTCGCCGACAAGATCCACCCGCCCAAGAAGAAGTAGCGCCTGCCGCTCGTGGGGTGACGTGGGGCAGTCTGTGCCTATGTACTTCGTCGGAGTGGATCTCGCGTGGGGTGAGCGCAAGCCCACCGGCCTGGCCGTCCTGGACGCTGCGGGGCGGCTGGTGCATGTGTCGGCCGCGCAGACCGACGACGAGATCGTCGCGGCGCTGCAGCCCTTCACGCAGGACGAGTGCCTGGTCGCGATCGACGCGCCGCTCATCGTCGTCAACCTGACCGGGAACCGCGCGGCCGAAGCGGCGCTGAACCGGGACTACGCCCGGTTCGACGCCGGCGCGCATCCCGCCAACCTCGGCAAGGCGGAGTTCGCGACGGAGCCTCGCGGTGCACGACTTGCCGCTCGCCTGCGTCTGGACCTGAAACCGCGCTCCGGTCGCACCCGTCGGGCGATCGAGGTCTACCCGCACCCGGCCACCGTCGCGCTGTTCCGGCTGGGGCGGACCCTGAAGTACAAGAACAGGACCGGTCGCGACCTCGAGCTGCTCCGCGCCGAGCTGCTCGTGCTGATCCGCCTCATCGAGGGACTCAGCGCCGCCGACCCACGTCTCATCCTCGACGGCCCCGGGGCGACCGGCGCCTGGGACGCGCTGCGCGAGGCCGCAGAGTCGGCGAAACGCAAGAGCGAGCTCCGCGTCGTCGAGGACCAGGTCGACGCGGTGCTGTGCGCCTACATCGGCCTGTTCGCCACCCGGCGGCCGGAGCAGACCACGACCTACGGCGACGCCGAGACCGGGTGCATCATCACCCCCACCCTCCCCGAGGGTCTGGTCCCGAAGACCCGCGCGAGACCGGGGGCGGCCCGCGCGAAGGACCCCCAGGCAGCGGTCCGCGAGTATGCCGAGATGCACCCGCGGCTGCGGGTGGCCGCCGATGAGTACGCGCGCTGGGTGACGTCGATGCTCGACGAGGCCGGAATCAACTACCTCACCGTGACCGGCCGCGCGAAGTCGGTGGCATCGTTCGCGGACAAGGTGGCGCGCACGGTGGACGGCGTCCCCGTCTTCGTCGACCCGCTGCGCGAGATCGCCGACCAGATCGGCGTGCGGGTCATCACCTACGTGCACAGCGACGTCCAGGCCGTGGCCGACCTCCTCGAGGACCAGGCCGTCGTGCACACCGACCGCGACATGGGTCTGGAGACCGCGAGGGAGGGTCGCTTCGGGTATGCGAGCCGGCACCTCTCGATCAGTCTCGACGCCGAGGGGCAGCTCCAGCACCCGCTGCTGGCGGGGCTCGCCTCGCAGATCCAGATCCGGACGGTGCTACAGCACGCCTGGGCGGAGTTCGAGCACGACATCCGCTACAAGGGCACCATCCCGGACGAGTACGCCCCCGACCTCGACCGCCGGTTCACGCTCGCCGCGGGGCTGCTCGAGCTGGCCGACCGGGAGTTCTCCACGATCAGGGAACGGCTCCGCGAGACGCCGTCCGACCACGAGTCCGACGGCGAGGCTCCGGACGAGTCGGCTGCCGCTGCCGACGCTGCGGAGGACCCCCGGATCACGCCGCGTGAGCTGGCCGCCTTCCTCGCCGGGCAGTATGCGGAGGCCGGCTGGTCGCGGACCGAGCACTACGCGTGGATCGCCGACCTGGTCCTCGAGCTGGGGATCACCTCGTTGTCCGAGCTCGGCACGGTGCTGCGCTCGGTCGACGCCGAGACCCCCCTGGAGCGGATGGACTACCGCTATCCGCCGGGTGCGGTGCGCCGGCTCGACGACGCCCTGCTGTGGATCTACGGCGACCGGTACGTCGCGCTGCACGGGAACGCCCACCGGGCGCCGGCGCTGCAGACCCGGCTCGCCAAGATGCGCAGCACCGCCTGAGGCCCGTCCCACGTTTATCGCCCAGGGCGAGAACCTTCAGGTTTGGGCGGCTTCCGTTCCCGCCCGAAGTTGAAGGTTGCGTCCCTCAGAGGTGGATGACGCCCTCGGCGACGAGGACGGCGGGGCCGGAGAGCTCGACGCGCTGACCGGGCAGTGACCGCACGCCCAGGGTGCCGCCGGGGACCTCGACGGTCCAGAGGTCGCCGTCCTCGACCGCGCCCGTCGCCCAGAAGCTCGTCGCGAGGGCCGCGGCACATGCCCCCGTGCCGCAGGAGCGGGTCTCCCCCACCCCGCGCTCGTGGACCCGCATCCGCACGTGACCGGGGCCGAGCGGGCGGACGAACTCGACGTTCGACCCGCGCGGTGCCTCGGGGTTGAGCACCGGCGGGGTGAGCAGGTCGATCGCGTCCAGCTCGACCCCCTCGGGGAGCGCAACCACCGTATGCGGGTTCCCGAGGTCGAGCGAGATCGCCGAGAACGGCGCGAGCTCACCGACGTGGACGAGCGTGTCGTGACCGAACTCGGCCGCCGCCTCCGGGTCGGTGAACCGCC
This sequence comes from Dermatophilaceae bacterium, assembly GCA_046260445.1. Classification (GTDB taxonomy): domain Bacteria; phylum Actinomycetota; class Actinomycetes; order Actinomycetales; family Dermatophilaceae; genus F2B08. The sequence continues at coordinate 28,706 of JBHEPF010000082.1, forward strand.
AGGGGCCCATGTCGACGGCATACCCCTCGTCGATGCGGCGCAGGTGCTTGACCCCGCCACGGGTCGCGACCGAGAACCTCTCGTCGGTCTCCAGCCCGCTCTGCTGGAGGTATGCGGCGAGCACCCGGATCCCGTTCCCGCACATCTCCGAGACACTGCCGTCGGCGTTGCGGTAGTCCATGAAATACGGTGCCTCGGCGGCCTGCTGGCGGACGAAGTCCTCCTGCGCGGTCGCGGTGCGGGCGACCCGGATGACCCCGTCGCCGCCGAGACCGGCGCGCCGGTTCGTCAGCCAGGCCACCTGCTCCGGGCCGAGCAGACGCTCGTCGTCGAGGTCCGGCACGAGGATGAAGTCGTTCTCGGTGCCGTGGCCCTTGACGAAGGGGAGCTCAGTCATGGGCACCATTGTCGGGCATCGGTCCTGTCGGGGCGCGCGCCGCCTGCGCGACGACCTCCTCCGCCCGGCCGACGAGATCGACAGCGGCGCCGTCGAGCCAGGTGATGCGCGGGTCGCTGCCGAACCAGGACTCCTGCCGCCGGACGAGTCTGCGCGTCGCCGTCTGGGTGGCCGCGATCGCCTCTGCCTCGTCCATGACCCCGTCGAGCTGGGCCAGCGCCTGCGCGTACCCGATCGCTCGCGACGCCGTGAATCCCTCTCGCAACCCCAGTGGCACCAGATGACGCACCTCGTCGAACAGCCCGTCGCGCCACATCCACTCGACCCGCGCGTCCACCCGGGCGTCGAGCTCTGGACGATCGCGACGGACTCCGATCTGGATCGTTTCATAGACGTACTCCCGCCGTGGCATCGTCGCCGAGAACGGCCGCCCGGTCAGCTCGATGACCTCCAGCGCGCGCACGATCCGCCGGCCGTTGCGGGGCTCGATCGCGGCTGCGGCGACGGGATCGCGCTCCTGGAGCAGCGCATACAGCCGCTCCACGCCGATCTCGGTGAGCAGGTCCCCATAGCCGGCCCGGACGGCGGAGTCGGTGGGCGGGATCTCGAGCCGGTCGAGGACGGCCCGGACATAGAGGCCGGAGCCGCCCACCAGCAGGGGTATGCGTCCGCGGGCCAGGATGTCCGCGATCGCCGCCCGCGCCTCACGCTGGTAGGCGGCGACGCTCGCCTCCTCGGTCACGTCGAGGACGTCGAGGAGGTGGTGCGGGATGCCGCGCCGCTCCTCGACGGGCAGCTTGGCCGTGCCGATGTCCATGCCGCGGTAGAGCTGCAACGCGTCGGCGCTGACGATCTCCGCCGGACTGCCGGCTGTCGCGAGCCGCTCGGCCAGGTCGAGCGCGAGGTCGGACTTGCCCGTCGCCGTGGCGCCGACGACCGCGACGACTGCGACGACCGGCCGGCGGGATGAGGAGGTCACACCCTCACGTGCGCTCGTCCTCGGAGCCCACGTCCCCTCCGATATGGTCGTGAGTTCGCTGGTCGTGGTGATCGTGCTCGTCGTCGTCATCGCTGCCATCGTCGTCATGGCCGAACGGGTCCGGGTCGACACCGGGCAGCCACGACTGCCCGGGGCTGCCCCAGCCGTTGCCCTTGACGGCCTTCTTCGCCTTGCGTGCCCAGCGTCCGTCGAGCCGGTCGACGTAGAGGAAGCCGTTGAGGTGGTCGTACTCGTGCTGCATGCAGCGGGCGAACCACCCCGTCGCGGTGAACGAGACCTCGTTGCCCTCGGCGTCGAACCCGCTCACCTCGGCGCGGTCCCCGCGCAGGAGCGGGAACGACTCCCCCGGCACCGAGAGGCAGCCCTCCGAGTCCTCGTGCGGGTCGGGAGACACCTCGGGAGCCTTGTTCGCCTTCACGTAGGGGTTGACGATGACGCCGCGCGCCGGGACCCCGTCCTCGTTGCGCATGTTCCAGGTGAACAGCCTTAGGCCCACGCCGATCTGGGGGGCGGCGAGGCCGACGCCGTTGCTTGCGTCCATGGTCTCGAACATGTCGTCGATGAGCTCACGCAGCGCGTCGTCGAACTCTGTCACGGGCTCGGCCCGGCGATGGAGGACGGGCTCACCGGTGATGACGATGGGGCGCACAGTCATGCGGGCCAGTCTCTCACTCCAGGGGCACCGTGGTCGGCCATGTTCCTCCGCGCGGCTGTGCTCTGGTCCAATGGGGTGGTCGGGCATCACGCCTGACTCTCCGCCAGGGCGGTGGGGAGCACCACGATGAAGGGACCACGACATGGGCGTCTTCGACAACGTCAAGAAGAAGGCCGAGGAGCTGGCCGACCAGCACTCGGACAAGGTCGAGAAGCACTCCGACCAGGGGCTCGACATGGCCGCGGACAAGGCCAACTCGGCGACCGGCGGCAAGCACGCCGACCACATCGAGACCGGCCGCTCCGCGCTCGACGAGCGTGTCGGCGACGAGGGGGCGACGGCTGAGTCGGCCACCGACGGCAACCCGATGGTCGACGACCCTGAAA
>JBHEPF010000085.1:0-55839 GCA_046260445.1 Dermatophilaceae bacterium
AGCCGGAGCTGCGTGAGATCGGCGGCATCGCGACCGCGACCGCCGGCGTCATTCTCCGCGAGCTGAGCGCGTTCAGTGCGCAGGGTGCCGACGTCTTCTTCGGTCTGCCCGAGTTCGACAGCGACGACCTGATCCGGCAGGCGCCGGACGGTCGCGGGCTGCTCTCGATCCTCGAGCTGCCGGCCATCCAGGACAAGCCGGAGCTCTTCTCGACCTTCCTCATGTGGCTGCTCGCCGACCTGTTCGCGACTCTGCCCGAGGAGGGCGACCTCGACAAGCCGAAGCTCGTGTTCTTCTTCGACGAGGCGCACCTCCTCTTCAACGGCGCGAGCAAGGAGTTCCTCACCTCGATCCAGCAGACCGTGCGGCTCATCCGCTCCAAGGGCGTCGGTGTCTTCTTCGTCACCCAGTCGCCCAAAGACGTCCCCGGCGATGTTCTCGCCCAGCTCGGCAGCCGTGTCCAGCACGCTCTGCGCGCCTTCACCCCCGATGACCAGAAGGCGCTGCGAGCCGCGGCGCGGACGTATCCCGACACGGACTACGACCTCGAGTCGCTCATGACGTCCCTCGGCACCGGCGAAGCGGTCATCACCGTCCTCTCCGAGAGAGGTGCGCCGACTCCGGTGGCCTGGACGCGGATGCGCGCGCCGGAGTCCCTCATGGACCCGTCCCCCGACGCGGTGCTCGACGCAGCCGTCGAGGACTCCTCACTCCGGGCGAAGTACTGGGAGGCCGTCGAGCGGGAGTCTGCCTTCGAGATGCTCACCGATCAGGAGGCGAAGCGGACCGCGGAGGAGGAGCAGGCCCGTCTCGAGGCCGAGAACGCTCGAATCCGCGAGGCGGCGGCCACTCAGGCCGAGAAGGAGCGCCTCGCCGCGGAGAAGCAGGCCGCGAAGGACGACACAGCCGCCCAGCGCGCCGAGAAGGACGACCCCGGAGTCGTCGCGTCCGTTGTGAAGTCGACCGCGTTCCGGTCCATGCTGCGCTCGGCCGGGACCGTGATCGGCCGCGAGATCACTCGCTCGGTGTTCGGCAACTCACGCCGGCGCTGAGTAGCCTCCAGGGCCGCCGTCGAGAGAGAGCACGGCGCGGGCGTAGGCGCACTCGAGGTCGGAGTCGCTCACGGTCCGAGGGGCATCACCGACGGTGTAGCGCACCTCCCAGCGCCCCCCGGCTGGGTTGACCCAGAGCAGCCGGTCTCCGAGGAGCCTCCGCAGCTGGTCCTCGCGGGGTAACCAGAGCGCCTGGTCGAGGGTCACCGCGTCGAGAGCCCACTCGGTCGTGCCGTTGAAGCCGAGCAAGGACTGGCCGTCGAAGTGGTACACCTCGACGGTGAGGTCCGAGATCCAGAACACCTCATCGGTGAGCAGCTCGGCGTCGATGATGAAGCGGTCCCCGGCCTGAGGCTGCCAGAGCACCCCTGAGGTGGCGAGGTCGCGGGCGAGTTGGATCGTGAGCACGCACCCATCCTCGCACCGGGTGCGACCCGGTCACCCGGCTCAGTGCCTGGTGTTCCTGAGGGTGTCCGCCAGAAGGTCGAGAACCGAGGCGTCCTCGATGGTGCCGGGGATCGACGGGGTCTTGCCGTCGGCGATCTCGCGCATCGTCTTGCGGAGAATCTTGCCCGAGCGGGTCTTCGGCAGCGCCGGGACGATGTCGACCTGCCGCAGCGCTGCCACGGCGCCCACCTCGTCGCGCACCCGCTGGACGAGCTCCTTGGCGATCCGCTCACCGTCCGCCTCGGCGTCGATGCCGCCCTTGAGGACCACCAGCCCACGCGGGATCTGGCCCTTGAAGTCGTCGGCCACACCGATGACCGCGCACTCGGCGACGGCCTGGTGTCCGGCCAGTGCGGCCTCGATCGAGCCCGTGGAGAGCCGGTGGCCGGCGACGTTGAGCACATCGTCCGTGCGCCCCATGACGAAGAGATAGCCGTCCTCGTCCTTCAGTCCGCCGTCACCGGTGAGGTAGTAGCCGTCGAAGGCGGAGAGGTAGCCGGAGATGTAGCGCTCGTCGTCGTTCCACAGGGTCGGCAACGTGCCAGGAGGCATCGGGAGCTTGATGCAGATCGCGCCCTCATGCCCGGCCGGGACGGGTTGGCCCTGGTCGTCCAGAACCTGGACGTCGTAGCCCGGAACGGCCACCGACGGGGATCCCGCCTTGATCGGCATGGGCTCGAGCCCACGCAGGTTGGCGGCGATCGGCCACCCGGTCTCGGTCTGCCACCAGTTGTCCACGACCGGGATGCCCAGCCGCTCGCTCGCCCACTCGTAGGTGTCGGGGTCGAGCCGCTCGCCGGCGAGGAAGAGCGTCTGCAGGGAGGACAGGTCGTGCTCCTTCATCAGCTCACCGGTTGCGTCCTCCTTCTTGATCGCCCGGTATGCGGTGGGCGCCGTGAACATGGCCCGCACCCCGTAGTCGCTGATGACCCGGAAGAAGGCGCCCGCGTCGGGGGTCCCGACCGGCTTGCCCTCGTAGAGGACGGTCGTCGCCCCGGTGAGCAGCGGCGCGTAGACGATGTAGGAGTGACCGACGACCCAGCCGACGTCGGACGCGGTGAACCAGACGTCACCGGCGTGGATGTCGTAGACGTTCTCGAGCGACCAGCGCAGCGCGACGGCGTGTCCGCCGTTGTCGCGCACGATGCCCTTGGGCCGGCCGGTGGTGCCGGAGGTGTAGAGGACATAGAGCGGGTCGGTCGCCGCGACCTCGACACAGTCGGTCGGCTGCGCCGCGTCGCTCGCCATGAGCTCGACCCAGTCGAGGTCACGCTCGCCCATCGACGCGAGGGCCTGCTCACGCTGCAGGATGACGCAGTGCTCGGGCTTGTGGCTGCTGCGCTCGATTCCGGCGTCGAGGAAGGGCTTGTACTCGACGACGCGGCTCGGCTCGATCCCGCACGAGGCGGAGACGATGACCTTGGGCTGCGCGTCCTCGATGCGGGCCGCGAGCTCGGCGGGCGCGAACCCGCCGAACACGACGGAGTGGATCGCGCCGAGCCGGGCGCAGGCGAGCATCGAGATGACGGCCTCGGGCACCATCGGCATGTAGATGACGACCCGGTCGCCCTTCTCCACGCCGAGACTCGCCAACGCGCCGGCGAAACGGCTCACCTGGTCGAGGAGCTCGGCATAGGTGAACTGCGTCTTCGTGTCGGTCACCGGGCTGTCATAGAACATGGCGACCCGGTCGCCGCGACCGTCCGCCACGTGGCGGTCGAGTGCGTTGAAACAGGTGTTGAGCGTGCCCCCGGTGAACCACCGGTAGAACGGTGGGTTGCTGTCGTCGAGGACGGTCGTCGGGGGAGTGATCCAGTCGATCGCCTTCGCCGCCTCGCCCCAGAAGCCGTCCGGGTCGCTGATCGACCGCTCGTATGCCGCTGCGTATGCTCCGTTGCCTACGTTGTCATTGCCCATACGTCCCATCCTTGCGAGGACGGCGCCGCAGGTCCAGGGCAGGGGTCCCGTTCTCCGTGGGCGGTGTGTCGCGGGCGACGAGCGGCCCCCCACACGACAAAGCCCCGGTCGCAAGCTCCCGGGGCTGAGTCGTGTGGCGGAGGATGGGGGATTTGAACCCCCGAGGGTTTTATCCCAACACGATTTCCAATCGTGCGCACTAGGCCACTATGCGAATCCTCCAACGCAGGAGGTTACCCGAGGCCGGCACGCCGACGAAATCTCAGCTGCGCTGAGCGGGCAGGGGCGGCCCGATCCACAGCAGCACCGCGGTTGCGGCGGCGACCGCGACGACGCCGGTGGCGACGGCCAGGACCGGCCGGGCGAGCGCCCACGCGAGGACGCGCTCCGGCAGCGTGCGGGGCGTCTCACCCGATGCACCGAGCCGCCAGTCGCCCTCGAGCCGGCCACTGCGCTCGAGGCGACGCTCGGCCCACACGGTGAGGAACGGCGGCACGGCGGCGGCGAGCGTCACCAGCGCCGTCCGCCACGGCCAGCTCTGGTTGACCCACACGGCGACGGTGACGAGCACATACCCCAGGAAGACCACACCGTGCAGCAGCCCGAACACCCGGACTCCGAGATCGGTCGTCCCTGTCACGTGCTTGAGGAACATCCCGAGGAGGAGCAGCGCCCACGTGACCATCTCGGCGGCTGCGAACCGGCTGAACAGGGAGCGCGGAGTCATGCGGTCCATCCTGAGCGAGTCGAACCGCCCGGTCCAAACCGGCGCGGATTCGCGGCCGTCCGTCGTCCCGCTTAGACTGACCGAGGCACCCCGCGTGGTGGTACCTCACCGAACTCCCCCAGGGCAGGAATGCAGCAAGGGCAGGTGGGCTCTTCCAGGTACGCGGGGTGTCCTCGTCTCTCGGCGAGACCGGATCGCGCCCTCAGTGCGCGTGGGCCTCTTCGTGCTCTCCGCAGAGGCCTCCACAGCCATCGCCACTGCAGGCCCCGGCGTCGGCGTCACTCGGCGCGCCGCACCCGCCGCCGCCGCAGCATCCCCCACCACAGCCGCCCTCGACCGGCTCGGGACGGTTGCCCTGGTCCTCCCACGCATACCGGAGTGCCTTGAGCATCGGCTCGACGCCCTGGGCCCCGGAGACGCCGTACTTCTGGTCGAGCACGAACGTGGGCACGGCGGTGATGCCGATCTGGGTCGCCAGGGCGAGATCGGTGCGGACCTCCTGGCCGAAGTCATCCGAGTCGAGCACCGAGCGCACCTCGCCGGCGTGCAGCCCGGCGTCGGTGCCCAGGCGCACGAGGGTCTCGAGGTCACCGATGGCGGCTCCCTCGGAGTACCAGCCGAGCATCAGGCGGTCCATGAGCTCCCGCTCGCGACCGACCGACCGGGCGTAGTGGTGGAGGCGGTGCGCGGCATACGAGTTGCCGGCGGTGACCCGCTCCCACTGGAAGTCGAGACCGACCTCCGCGGCGGCCACTGCCATCTGGCGATGGGTCTCCTCCATCTGCTCCATGCTCACGCCGTACTTGTCGGCGACCCGCTGGACGTTCGAGCCCTCGGCGACATCCGGCGCGCTCCGGTCGAGCTGATAGCTGTGCCACACGACGTCGACGTCGTCGGCATGCTCGAACTCGGCCAGGGCCAGGTCGAGCTGGCGGCGGCCGAGGTGGCAGAAGGGGCAGAGGAAGTCGGACCAGACGTCGATGCGCACGTGCACCAGAGTAAGCGCCTGCTAGACCCGGTGCTCCATCGCGACCGCGTCCACCCGGCGGAACCCCCACACCACGGCCGCCATTGCGACCATGACTGCAGGCAGGAGCGCCTCCTGGGGACTGAGCCGGGCGGCCGAGGCGGTGAGACCGCCGACGGCACCGGCGGCGACGATGGCCTGGCGGGAGACCCAGACGAGCAACATGATCGGCCCGGCCTCGGGCAGGAAGACCGACAGCGGCGCGCTGCCACGGAACGCCGAGGCCGTCGCCGTGCCCAGGACGACCGCCACCATGAGGACCATCCACCCCACCGCCGGCAGGACGTATGCGCTGCTCGCCTCCCTCGTGAGCCCCACGGCAGCGGCGGTCAGCACAGCGGTTCCGCCGGAGAGGAGCAGGGGCACCGCGAGGTGTCCGAACGCCTCGGAACGGGTCGACAGCCCGAGCAGCGAGGGGGTGCCGGCGTTGTCGCCCTGGAGGCGCAAACCCTCGGCCGCGATGGAGAAGCCCAGGTGGAGGACGAGCCCACAGGCCACGGCCACCACGACGGGCACCGCCGGATACAGCAGCGCCCACGTGAGCCCACCGGCCCCGACCATGGTCACGAGGGCGGCGAGCACCCCCGACCCGGGCTGTCGCATCTGCCCGAGGAGGTCACGGCGCGGGATGACCGTCCATGAACGACCGGGGCGCAGCCGCCGCGTCCGGCCTCGCGTCACCGGCGTCGCGACCTCGAGCCGGATGGCCCGCAGGTCGCCGAGGAGGACGGCGCCGCCCATCCGGGTGGCCCGGGCCGACTGGGCCCGCAGGTCCTCGAGCCGCAGTCGGCGCAGCGCCTCCCGCGGCCGCCAGACCGGGGGTACGGAGGCCGGTGCGCTGATCGAGACCTGGCCTGCGAGCCAGAGCAGGAGGTGCAGCCATCCGAGCGCCGTGGCGAGCACGGCACCGATGACGAGCCACCCCGGGTCGCCGACCGTGGCGAGCCAAGCGCCTCCGCCGACGACGGCGCCGAGCATCGCCGCACCGGTGACGAGACCCGCGAGGGCCACGAGCCACCAGCGCCTCAGCGTGATCGCCCGGTCGACCGGACCCGCGGCGACGAGGTCGATCCAGGGCAAGGGTGGCAGGACCGGCCCTCTCACCTTGCCCGTTCGCCAGGCGGCTGCGAGTCCGACGCCGACGACGACGGCGAGGACGATCGCTCCGCGCCACGAGGTCACCTGCTCCCGCAGCCAGCGCGGATCCTGGGTGAGGAAGAAGGCACGCGCCAGGGTCACGCCGTAGGTCACGAGGAGCAGCGCCGCGACATAGAGCGCGTACGCGACCTTGCGCAGCGTGTCGTCCCGGCCGGCGTCGACGACGAACTGGACGTCGTCGACGATCGCCCGCTGGTTGCGGCTCATCCCTCAGTCGCGACGGGACCGGCGGCGGCCGGGTCGGCGGCCTCGAGGTCGATGACGACATCGGCCACCGCCTGGGTGAGCGCCGGATCGTGGGAGGCCATGACGACGGTCGTGCCGTCGTCGGCGCGCGAGGTGATGAGGTCGGCGAGCAGAGCGCGCTTGTCGGTGTCGAGGCGCTGCTCCGGCTCATCGAGGATGAGCAGCCGGCTCGGGCGGAAGAGCGTGAGGGCGAGCCGGAACAGCTGGCTCTGACCCGAGGACAGCTCGTGGGGGAACCGCGCCCGCAGGTGGCCGATCTCGAGGGCGGCGAGCCCGGCCTCGACGCGCTCCTCGCACGTGTCCGGGTCCCGGCCCCAGGAGGCGTCGACGAGGGTGAGGTGGTCGGCCAGGGTCAGGTCGCGGTATGCCGTGGGCGCCCCGATGAGGGCGGCCACCACCGCGCGGGTGCCGGCCCGACGCTCGTCCACGGGCTCGCCGTCGATCGACGCGGAACCGCTCGTCGGCTCCAGGAGCCCGGCGAGGATGCGCAGCAGCGTCGTCTTGCCCGAGCCGTTGGGACCGCGGACGACGGCGCACTGCCCGCTCTCGACCGCAAGGCTCACCGGGGCCAGCAGGGTCGTCGGGCCGAGGACCTTGCCGACCTGCTCAGCCGTGACGCGCATGCCTCAAGACAACCACGGCGTCGGTGCCTCTGCCGCCAGGGCGGGCCCGCGTCAGGGGCAGGTGCCCTCGAAGCTCGCCTCGACGTTGCCGGCCCCCTCCTCGTCGACCATGGTCACCTGGCCGCTCAGGTTCTTGCCGTCGAGGGTGATGAACTCCTCGGCGGCGCCGTCGTTGGACAGGGCAACCGACGGGTTCTCGAAGTCCTCGATGTCGTTGATGCTGACGAAGTGGCCGAACTCGTCGATCGAGACGTAGAACTGCAGGCCGTCCTGGATCGACGAGAGGACGAACTCGGCTCCCTCCTGCCCGATCTCCTCCTCACCGAAGGCACAGAGGACACTGTCGAAGTCCCAGGTCTGGTCTCCGGCAGTCAGGGTGGCCGAGCCACCGCCTTCGGCGTCCTGCTGCGCCTCGAGGTCCTCCGTCATCCCCTCGACCATCTCCTCGAGGTCCTCGGTGCTGTCGGGGGCCGCGGTGCCGGCATCCACTGCGGTGGTCGGATCCGCGTCAGCAACCCCGTCACCCCCATCGTTTCCACACGCCGTGAGGCCGAGTGCGAGTGCGGCGGCCATGGCTGGGGCGATGAGCCGGCGACGGGGTCGGGCGGCAAAGGACATCAGGCACCTCCGGAGTAGTTGGGGACGAGCGTAGTGGCGGCGGACCTGCCGGCGATAGGGTGCGCGACCACTGTTCACTCGGCGGCCGCCACAGTCTGTTTGACTCGTCCCATGACCTCAAGTAGCGCCACCTTCGACATCGACGAGGTGCTCGGTCGGCTCACCCTTGAGGAGAGGGCCGGGCTGACGATCGGCCAGGGCGCATGGCTGGTCGCTCCGGTGGATCGGCTGGGTGTGCCGGGACTGACGATGGCCGACGGACCGCACGGGGTGCGGAAGATGGCGTTCCTCGACGATCCGAAGGCACGCGGGATGCTGCCAGCGACGTGCTTCCCGACCGCTTCGCTGCTCGGGGCCACATGGGACCCGGCACTCATCGAGCAGGTCGGAGCGGCCCTCGGCCGTGAGGCCCGCGCGGCCGGCGTCGACGTCCTGCTGGGACCGGGTGTCAACATCAAGCGCACCCCGCTCTGCGGGCGCAACTTCGAGTACCTCAGCGAGGACCCGCTCCTCGCCGGAGCGATGGGGGCGGCCTGGATCCGTGGACTGCAGGCCAATGGCGCGGATGCGTGCGTCAAGCACTTCGCCGCGAACAACCAGGAGCATCGTCGCTTCTCGATCGACGCGATCGTCGACGAGCGTGCGCTCCGGGAGACCTACCTGCCCGCCTTCCGCGCCGCTGTGGCGGCCGGATCGGCGACGGTGATGAGCGCATACAACAAGGTCAACGGCACGTATGCGACCGAGCACCCCGGTCTGCTCACCCACCTGCTCCGGGACGAGTGGGGGTTCGAGGGGGCGGTGATCTCGGACTGGGGCGCCGTCAACGACCGGGTCGCCTCGCTGGCCGCAGGCCTGGACCTGCAGATGCCGCAGGACGGCGGCGACCGGGTGGCCGAGACCGTCGCGGCGGTACGGGAGGGTCGACTGGACGAGGCGGTCCTGGACCGGGCCGCTCGAGCCGTGCTCGGCCTTATCCAGCGCGCCGCAGAGCGGCGGTCCGCGCCCTCACCGGCTGGCGACCAGGATGCCCATCACAGACTCGCTCGCGAGGTCGCGGCTGCGGGCACGGTCCTGCTCCGCAACGAGCAGGTGGACGGCGCCCCTCTGCTCCCGATGCCGCGCGGAGCCGGCGCGCCGCGTCGCATCGCTCTCATCGGCGCGTTCGCCGGGGAGCCGCGCTTCCAGGGCTCGGGCAGCTCCCGGGTGGTCCCGACCCGGCTCTCGACCCTGCGCGCCGAGCTGCGCACCCGGCTGCCGGACACCGTCCTCCGCTATCTGCCCGGCTACCGGCGGCACGATGACGTCGACAGTGCAGCACTCCGCCGGGCGGCTGTCGTCGAGGCCGCCGAGGCGGATCTCGCGATCGTCGTCGTCGGACTGCCGGAGTATGCCGAGACCGAGGGGCTGGACCGGCGGCACCTCGGGCTGCCGGGACCGCACGACGAGCTGGTGAGGGTCGTCGCCCGGGCGAACCCGCGCACCGTCGTCGTGGTCGTCAGTGGCGCACCGGTCGCGCTGCCGTGGCGAGAGGAGGTGCCCGCCGTGGTCCAGGCCTATCTCGGCGGACAGTCCGCGGGTGGGGCCATCGCCGACGTCCTCACCGGGGCGGCCGAGCCGGGTGGGCGGCTGGCCGAGACGTTCCCGATCGCCCTGGCCGACAACCCGGTGCACTCGATGCCGTTCGGTCCGCGTCAGGTCGAGTACCGCGAGTCGGTCTTCGTCGGCTACCGCTGGTACGACACCGCGGACCTCGCCGTCGCCTACCCGTTCGGGCACGGGCTGTCGTACACGACCTTCGAGTGGAGTGCTGCGCGGCTTAGCACCGAGCACGTGAGCGCGGGTGACCTCGTCGCCGGTCGCCTCGCGGTGTCGGTCACCGTGACGAACACAGGGGATCGCGCCGGGTCCGACGTCGTGCAGGCGTACGTGAAACGGACCGATCCCGGTATCTTCCGGCCGCGCCGGGCGTTGGCGGGGTTCGCAAAGGTCCGGCTCGAGCCCGGCCAGAGCGAGCAGGTCACGGTCGAGCTGTCGAGCTCCGGCTTCCACCACTGGGACGTCGGACGCCAAGGGTTCGTGATCGAGGACGGAGCATGGACGGTATGTGTGTCGACGTCGGTCAGCGCCGTACGGTCCAGCCACCCGTTGGTGACCACCGGCGGGGTGGAGCCGGACCGCTCGCCGGCGTGGAGCGCATACCGGTCGCTTCGGCCGGGCCATTCGTTCTCCCGTAGGGCCTTCGAAGAGCTGCTCGACGCTGACGTTCCGGACAACGTCGCCGACCGGCCGGGGGAGTTCACCGAGAACACCCCTATCGCCGACCTGCTCGGCAGCCCTCTGGGCCGGCGCCTCCGAGACCTCGTCGCTGCCGCCCTCCGCCGAGACGGAACCGTGTCCGCCCTCGACCCGCACGACCTCGCTGCCGAGGTCGTGCCCCGGATGACGCTGCAGGGCGGGCTCACCCCGGCCATGGTGCGAGCGATCGTCGATGCGCTCAACGGGGACTGGCGGGCCGCGGCAAGGGGCGGCGGGACCGGGCTCAAGGAGGTCGGTGGCCGGCTGCGCAACCGGCTCACGGGCCTCCGGCGGCGCTCAGTCTGAGACCAGCGTGCGGTGGAGAAGCACCGTGAGGAGCTCGCGGTACTGATCCGTCGACCAGCCTCGATCCACGGTGAAGCGCTGCAGGCCGTCCGCAAACATGAAGTTCCACATCAGGTCAGCGGCGGTGTCGACGGACCACGGGAGCGCCAGTCGTCCTTCGTCCTCGAGGCGCCGGGCGACTCTTCTGCACTCCTCCAGCAGCACCCGAGCGCCCTGATCCACGAGCGCGGCCACGTCGGGGTCGGTCGTTGCGGCTCTCGTCAGTGCGAGGTCGATCGGCAGGATCTTGGGGTGGAACCCGGCGAGGTGGCCGGCGAACGCACTCAGGGCCGTGACTGCATCGGGGGCATCCCGGACCCGACGAACGGAGGCAGCCAGATCAAGGCGCTCGTCGACGTGTGCGTGGAGAGCGAGGAACAGGTCGGCTCGGGAGGAGAAGTGCAGGTACAACGTGCGACGGGTCACCCCCGCACGGTCGGCGATCGCCGCCATGGCGGACGCGTCGTCCGCAGCGTCCATCTCGGGTGTCCGGGACTCGTCGACGACATGACGCTCACCCTCGCCGACCGATCGGTGTTGCTCCCGGGGATCGCGGGCCTCTTCGGTCGCGCGCCCCATCCGGATCAGGGTGATGGGCGCATACCCGGGTGTGGATCGCGTTGGGTCGGGTGTCGCCACGGGCGACTAGGGTGACGAGCGTGAGTCAAGCCCTCTACCGCCGCTACCGACCGGAGACGTTCGCGGACATCATCGGCCAGGAGCACGTGACGGAGCCGCTCCAGCAGGCGCTGCGGACCGGCCGCGTCAACCATGCCTACCTCTTCAGCGGTCCGCGGGGGTGCGGCAAGACGACGAGCGCCCGCATCCTGGCCCGCTGCCTCAACTGTGAGCAGGGGCCGACCGACGTCCCGTGCGGGGTCTGCGACTCGTGCGTGGCACTGGCCCGCGGTGGTGCGGGCACGGTCGACGTCATCGAGATCGACGCCGCCTCGCACGGCGGGGTCGACGATGCGCGTGAGCTTCGCGAGCGCGCGTCCTACGGACCGGCCCAGAGCCGATACAAGATCTACATCATCGACGAGGCGCACATGGTGACGCCGCAGGGCTTCAACGCCCTGCTCAAGATCGTCGAGGAGCCTCCGGAGCACGTGAAGTTCGTCTTCGCGACGACCGAGCCGGAGAAGGTCATCGGCACCATCCGCTCCCGAACCCACCACTATCCGTTCCGGCTGGTGCCTCCGGCCCAGCTGCAGGACTACCTCGCCGTGGTCTGCGGGTCCGAGCGCGTGCCGGTCGAGGCGGGCGTGCTGTCCTTCGTCGTGCGGGCCGGCGGCGGCTCGGTCCGTGACTCGCTCTCCGTCCTCGACCAGCTCATCGCCGGATCGGGCCAGGAGGGCCTGACCTATGAGGGGGCAGCCGCACTGCTCGGCTTCACCGACGCCGAGCTGCTCGACGCCACCGTCACCGCGATCGGCCACGGAGACGCGGCCGCGGCGTTCAGCCAGGTCGACAGGGTCATCGAGACCGGGCTCGACCCTCGGCGGTTCGTCGAGGACCTCCTCGAGCGACTGCGCGACCTCATCATCTGTGCTGCCGTCCCCGACGGTGCGGCGGCCGTCCTGCGTGGTGTGCCGAGCGACCAGCTGGAGCGGATGCACCTGCAGGCCTCGGCCTTCGGCTCCGGCGGGCTCTCACGCGCCGCGGACATCGTCAACTCCGGCCTCACCGAGATGACCGGTGCCACGGCGCCACGGCTGCAGCTCGAGCTCATCATCGCCAGACTCCTGCTGCCCGGGGCTGCCGGACCGTCCGGGTATGCCGCACGCCTCGACCGCATCGAGCGGCGTCTCGACATGGGCGTCCGGGAGCCGGCCGCGCCTGCGGCTGCGTCCGCGCCTGCCGTCCCTCCCGCGCGTGCCGAAGCTCCCGTTTTCGCCGGTCCTTCCCCTGCGACCGGCCCTCCCGCTGCGGTGATCGACAGCCCGTCGGCTCCTCCTTCCGTCGCCCCACAGCCAGCCCAGCCGCACCCTGCGGTTCCACCTCCTCCGGGGCCCAGCGGTCCTGAGACGGATCCTGAGACATCGGCCGCCCCGCCCTCGCACCCTCGTGAGCAGGTGTCTGCCGCGCCATCGTCATCGCCATCGTCATCGCCATCGTCATCGTCATCGTCATCGGGACAGTCAGCGCGCCCGACCGCCGGCGGGATGGACCAGGCCGCCATCGTGCGGGCGTGGCCCGACATCCTCGACTGGCTCTCGCGCCACAAGCGGGTCACCTGGACCCTGGTGTCGGCGAGCACTCAGCCCCTGTCGTTCGACGGATCGCGCCTCATCCTGGCCATCGAGACGGCCGGCCTCGCGGAGACATTCCGACGTGGGGCGCACCCGGCGTTCGTCCAGGAAGCCCTCATGGAGGTCCTCGGCATCGACGCTCGTGTCGAGGGGGTGGTCTCCGGCGAGGCCCGCGACGCCGGCCGGCACAACGGTCCTTCCCAGGGTGCGATCACGACTCCGGCCGCCCTGGGCGGACCGCCGGCTCAACGGGATTCGGCGATTCCTCCACCAGGGCCCGCCGCGGCACCTGCTCCGCGGGAGGCGCCGCCTGAGCACAAGGACCACGACCCCGCTCCGCAGGCCGCTGCAACCGAGCCGACCGTCCCGTCCTCGCGTCCAAGTCCCCCCGCGTCGACATCGGACTGGAGCAGCGCCCCGCCACCGTCGACGTCCGCACCGTCGTGGGCGACCGGCGGGGACGATCCAATCGAGAGGGCCCCTTCCGGGCCGCTCGCCACGGTCACCCCCATCCGGTCCGAGCCCGTCACACCGCCTGTGCGGACGGTGGAACGGGCGATGGAGGTCGTCGATGACCCCGCGTCGATCAGCGACGACGACGAGGACATCGAGACCTCTGGGGAGGTCGGTCAAGCGGTCGTCGAACGCCTTCTCGGTGGCACGGTCATCAGCGAGGCCGACGACTGAGCCGCGGTCGGTCGAACCCAATGCGAGGTCATGCCGGCTGCGAGGCGAGGTCGTTGTAGGTCCCCGCGGGCTCCTGCCCCGTGAGTGCCTGGATCGCGGCCATGACGTCATCGGTGAGCTGCCGCCGCGCCCTCCCGGCCGGCAGGCCCGCATATGCGGACGGCTGCAGTGGCTCGCCGAACTTGACCGCCACCTTCGCAATGCGGGGCATGGCGGCGCCGACCGGCTGGACGTCCTCGGTGCCGAGCAGACCGACCGGCACGACAGGGACGTCAGCGGTGAGGGCGAGCCAGGCAACCCCGGTCCTGCCCCGGTACAGCCGCCCGTCGCGCGACCTGGTCCCCTCGGGATAGATCCCGAAGGCACCCCCGGCGCGCAGCACCTCGAGCGCCGAGTCGAGCGACTCCTGAGCCGCGCTCGCGGAGTTGCGGTCGACCGGGATCGCACCCATCGCGGTGAACAGCTCGCGGCGCATCGCACCCCCCACCCCAGCGCCGGTGAAGTAGTCCGACTTGGCGAGGAAGCTCACCGGCCGCGGTGACGCAAGAGGAATGGTGAACGAGTCGATGAACGACAGGTGGTTGCTCGCAAGGAGCACTCCGCCTGTCTTCGGCACGTTGCCCTGCCCGGTGATCGTCGGGCGGAACGCGGCGTGGCTCAGCGGGATGAGCACCTGACGGACCGCACGGAAGAACACGGTCAGCACGCTAGTCCCTCTCCCCACCTGCGGCGACCTGTGTCCGGGGGCTGACGCGGGCATACAGTGGAGGCATGTCGACCCAGACCTTCCACGCGACCGGCCTGACCTGCGGGCATTGCGCCTCCGCCGTCCAGGAGGAGCTCACCGCCCTCGATGGCGTCGAGAGCGCCGACGTCACCGCCGTCAAGGACGGGGTGTCGGTCATCATCGTCACCGCCGAGCGCGACCTCACCGACGACGAGGTCGCGGAGGCTCTCGACGAGGCCGGCGGCTACGCACTCACCACGGCCGGAGTCTGACCCGGCCCGGCATCCCGGCTGGTGTCGGGATGAGCGCATAGGCTCCCTGTCGTGTACGACGGCGCAGTCCAGGACCTGATCGACGAGCTCGGGCGACTCCCCGGGATCGGGCCGAAGAGCGCCCAGCGGATGGCCTTCCACCTCCTCTCGGCCGACCCGACCGACGTCTCCCGCCTCACGGCGGCCATCCAGGCGGTCAAGGACAAGGTCCGCTTCTGCGACGTCTGCGGCAACGTCGCCGAGGGTGAGCGCTGCCGCGTCTGCCTCGACCCGCGCCGGGACAGCCACTCGATCTGCGTCGTGGAGGAACCCAAGGACGTCGTCGCCATCGAGCGCACCCGCGAGTTTCGTGGGCTCTACCACGTCCTCGGCGGTGCGATCAGTCCGATGGACGGCATCGGCCCGGCCGAGCTGCGCTTCACCGAGCTGATGACGCGGTTGGCCAGCGCCGAGGTCACCGAGGTCATCGTCGCGACCGACCCCAACCTCGAGGGCGAGGCCACCGCGTCCTATCTGGTGCGCCTGCTCACCTCGTTCGAGGGAATCACCGTCACCCGCCTCGCCTCGGGCCTGCCCGTGGGTGGGGATCTCGAGTACGCCGACGAGGTCACTCTCGGGCGAGCCTTCGAGGGGCGTCGGGTGATGAGCCGGGCCCGGCCCGCGCAGCCTACCCAGTCCGTGCAGCCGGCCCAGCCGACCGTCGAGGCGGCGGCGTCGGGTGAGTCGAACGAGCCGGCGAGTGCCGCATACGTATCGAGCGGAAGCGAGTGAGACATGAGAACCGAACAGGTCCAGGCCACCACGGTCGATGCCGTCGTCGCCGACCTCGCTCAGGAGTGTGCCGTCCAGGCCGCCTCCTACGTGCAGACGATCCGGGACATCGCCGCCGGAGAGAATGCCGCGGCTGCCATCCCCATGGGTCTGCTCGCGCTCTCGCAGGTCCTCGTCATGGGTGCTCGGCTCGGCGCGATCGAGGACGTCGTGCCCCGCGACCAGTTCGAGTCGGATCCCGGGCCGGACATCGATCTCGAGCCGCTGCTCGACGGGCTGCGCACCCAGTTCCACGGGATCGACGACTACACGGACGTGGTCGACCCGGTCACCTCCACCGAGGTGGTGCCCGGCGTGCTCTCGGCCGATCTCACCGAGATCGCGGCCTGCCTGCTGCACGGCCTGCAGCATCACGAGGCCGGCGACGACAGTGAGGCGCTGTGGTGGTGGCAGTTCAGCTATCTCTCACAGTGGGGGGCGCGAGCCTCGATGGCGCTGCGGGTGCTGCAGAGCCTCCTCGGACACGTCCGGCTGGACGCCGACGACGACGTCGTCGCCGAGGCCGCGTTCGACGCTCTGCATCCCTGAGCCGGGCTGACCGGCTGAACGACTGAACGACTGAACGACTGACCGTCGCGTCCGGCCGGTCCCGGTATGCGGCCGCCCAGGACGGGCGCCGACCTCGCCGGGCTAGCATCGACCGAGCACCACGACCCTCTGCACCACGACCCTCTGCTATCGACCCTCTGTTCTCGACCCAGGAGACTCACGCGTGTCCATCGTCGTCCAGAAGTATGGCGGCTCGTCGCTGTCCGACGCCGAGAACATCAAGCGCGTCGCGTCGCGGATCACCGAGACCCGGCGTGCCGGCAGCGACGTCTGCGTCGTCGTCTCCGCGATGGGCGACTCGACCGACGAGCTGCTCGACCTGGCCCAGGAGGTCAGCCCGCTGCCCCCGCCGCGCGAGCTCGACATGCTCCTCACGGCGGGCGAGCGGATCTCGATGGCGCTCGTCGCGATGGCGATCACCGATCTCGGGTTCACCGCCCGGTCCTTCACGGGTAGCCAGGCGGGGGTCATCACCGACGAGGAGCACGGCAAGGCGAAGATCATCGACGTCACGCCGGGCCGGATCACCCAGGCGCTCAGCGAAGGGCACATCGTCATCGTCGCCGGCTTCCAGGGAGTCAGCCAGACGACGAAGGAGATCACGACGCTCGGCCGGGGCGGCTCGGACACCACGGCCGTCGCGCTCGCCGCCGCTCTCCACGCGGACGTCTGCGAGATCTACTCCGACGTCGACGGCGTGTTCACCGCCGACCCTCGCATCGTTCCTAAGGCGAGCAAGCTCGAGCGCATCTCGGCCGAGGAGATGCTCGAGCTGGCCGCCGCCGGCAGCAAGATCCTGCACCTTCGCTGCGTCGAGTACGCCCGCCGCTACGACCTGCCGATCCACGTCCGCTCGACCTTCACCGACAAGACGGGAACGATCGTTGCGGACTACACCGAAGGAGAGACCGTGGAAGCCCCGATCATCGCCGGCGTCGCGCATGACGCCTCCGAAGCAAAGCTGACCATCGTCGGCGTCCCCGACCGCACCGGTATGGCTGCGCAGATCTTCGAGGCGGTGGCACGCGCCGGGCTCAACATCGACATGATCGTCCAGAACGTCTCTGCTGTGGACACCGGTCGCACCGACATCTCCTTCACCCTGCCCCGGGCCGACGGCCGGGTCGCGCTGCAGGCCCTGGAGGCGATCCGTGAGATGGTCGGCTTCACCGGCCTGCAGTACGACGACCAGATCGGCAAGCTCTCGCTCGTCGGCGCGGGCATGCGCACCAACACCGGCGTGTCCGCGACGTTCTTCAAGGCGCTCGCCGACGCCCAGATCAACGTCGAGATGATTTCCACCTCGGAGATCCGCATCTCGGTCATCACCCGCGAGGAGCGGCTTGGAGAGGCGGCCCGCGCGGTCCATGCCGCGTTCGGCCTCGACGGTGAGAGCGAGGCGGTCGTCTACGCGGGGACCGGCCGCTGAGCCGCGCCCTCGTGAGAGGATTCGGTATGCGGTGACCACCGCATACCCGCACCTCACCTGAGCCGTCCGCACGTCGACGGCTGCCTGCCGACCAAGGGAGCTCAGCATGGCGACCGACCGGTCCGCGCCCGTCCTCGGCGTCGTCGGAGCCACCGGTGCGGTCGGCAAGGTCGCTCTGTCGTGCCTGCCGCTCTTCCGGCACGACTGGTCCGAGGTGCGCCTGGCGGCCGAGGCCTCTGACGTCGGTGAGACGCGTCTCGTGGCGGGCGAGGAGCTGACGGTCCGGCCGCTGGATGAGGCGTTCTTCGACGGTGTCGATGTCGCACTCTTCGACCTGCCGCCCGGCATCACGCCGCGCTGGGTCGAGTACGCCGTCGGTCGTGGCGTCGTCGTCATCGACAACAGCATCGTCTATCGCGGCCGTGAGGGCGTGCCGCTCGTCGTCGCGGAGGTCAACCCGGAGGAGGCGAGGGACCGGCCGCATGGGATCATCGCCAACCCGGGCGCCACCGTGATGACGATGATCGACGCCCTCGGGGCCCTGCACCGCGGGTGGGGCCTGCAGTCGCTCGTCGTCACGTCCTTCCAGGCCGCGTCCGGTCTGGGCCGAGCAGGCGTGGCGCGCCTGCTCGACGAGATCGACGTCGTGGCGGGCAAGCGTGACCTGGCCCAGCACCCGGGCGACATCCGCAGACTGATCGAGCACGAGCTCGGGGACTCGTGCTTCCCGGCACCTCTGGCCCTCAACATCATTCCCTTCGTCGGGTCGTATGCAGGGGAGGGCTGGACGACCGAGGAGGCGAAGATCTGCGGCGAGACTCGCAAGATCCTGGCGTTGCCGGACCTGAAGGTGATGGCGACGTGCGTCCGGGTCCCGGTCATCTCGTCCCACTCGATCTCGGTGCACGCGACGTTCTCCCGTCCGATCGACCTCGAGCGGGCGCGGCGCGCGCTCGTCGAGGCACCGATGGTCGTCGTCATGGATGACCTCCAGCAGGGGGAGTTCCCCACCCCGGTCGACGTCGTCGGCGCCGATCCGCGGTTCATCGGCCGGCTGCGACAGAGCCCGGACTTCCCCCGGTCGCTCGACTTCTTCGTCAGTGGCGACAACCTGCGCAAGGGCTCCGGCCTCAACATGCTGCAGACGGCGGGCCTCGTCGCGGCGGAGCTGACCGGCGCCTGAAGGGACGGGGCCCACCAAACCACGTCGAGAGTGCGCGACTTGCCGTGTATGCGGCAGCGCACACGGCAAGTCGCGCACTCTCGACGTGGCGGGCGAGACTGCGGACCTGGAGGGTCAGCTCTGGTGCTTCGCCAGCCGCAGCCACGTGTCGACGACGGTGTCCGGGTTGAGTGAGATCGTCTCGATACCCTCATCCAGGAGCCACTCGGCGAGGTCGGGATGGTCCGAGGGGCCCTGACCGCAGATGCCGACGTACTTGCCCTGGTCCAGACAGGCCTTGATGGCCATCGACAGCAGCCGCTTGACCGCCGGGTCACGCTCGTCGAACGAGGCGGCCACGAGGGCGGAGTCGCGGTCCAGCCCGAGCGTGAGCTGGGTGAGGTCGTTGGACCCGATGGAGAACCCGTCGAAGTGCTCGAGGAAGGCCTCGGCGTTGACGGCGTTGGAGGGCAGCTCGCACATCATGATCACCTGAAGGTCGTTCTCGCCGCGGCGCAGTCCGTGCTCTCCGAGCAGGGCGATGACCCCCTCGGCCTCGGCGACGGTGCGGACGAACGGGATCATCACCTTGATGTTCGTCAGGCCCATCTGGTCGCGGGCGTACTTGAGCGCCTCGGCCTCCATGGCGAAGCACGCGGCGAAGTCCTCCGACAGGTATCGGGCCGCTCCCCGGTACCCGAGCATCGGGTTCTCCTCGTGCGGCTCGTACCGGCGACCACCCAGGAGACCGGCGTACTCGTTGGACTTGAAGTCCGACATCCGCACGATGACCGGCTCGGGGGCGAAGGCGGCCGCGAGCATGGCGATGCCCTCCGTCAGCCGCTTGACGAAGTAGTCGCGCGGACTGTCGTAGGCGGCGATGAGGTCCTCGATCTGGGCCTTGAGCTCTGGCTCCTGGTCCTCGAGCTCGAGCAGAGCGCGAGGATGGATGCCGATCTGGCGGTTGATGATGAACTCGAGCCGGGCCAGGCCGATGCCGCTGTTCGGGAGTCGGGAGAACTCGAACGCCTGTTCCGGTGTGCCGACGTTCATCATGAGCTTCACCGGGATCTCGGGCATTTCGTCCAGCGCCGTCTCGGTCACGTCGAACTCGCGCAGCCCGTCGTAGACGAACCCGGTGTCGCCCTCGGCGCAGGAGACGGTGACCTCGCGGCCGTCGGTGAGCTCGACGGTCGCCAGACCCGTGCCGACGACGGCCGGGATGCCGAGCTCGCGGGCGATGATCGCGGCATGGCACGTGCGACCGCCGCGGTTGGTGACGATCGCGCTCGCGCGCTTCATGATGGGCTCCCAGTCGGGGTCGGTCATGTCGGCGACCAGCACCTCGCCGGGCTGGAACTCGTGCATGGAGGTGATGTCGGTGAGGACCCGCACCGCGCCCGCACCGATCTTCTGACCGATGGCCCGCCCCTCGACGACGACGGGGCCGCGCTCGTTCAGCCGATAGCGCACGAGCGAGTTGCCCGATGTGCGCGACTTCACGGTCTCGGGACGCGCCTGGAGGACGTAGATGCGTCCGTCCACGCCGTCGCGTCCCCACTCGATGTCCATCGGGCGCCCGTAGTGCTCCTCGATCCGCAGCGCCGTGTGGCCCAGCTCGGTGACCTCGTCGTCGGTGAGGCTCAGGCGACGTTGCTCGGCGAGGTCGACCGGGACGAACTCGGTGGTGCGGCCGACGGTCGCGTCCTCGGTGTAGACCATCTTGGTCGCCTTGCCTCCGGCGCCGCGCTTGAGGATCGCCGGTCGCCCGGCCCGCAGCGCGGGCTTGTAGACGTAGAACTCATCGGGGTTGACCGCGCCCTGGACCACGCCCTCGCCCAGGCCGTAGGCGCTCGTGATGAACACGGCGTCGGAGAACCCGGACTCGGTGTCCATCGTGAACATCACTCCGGAGGCGCCGATGTCGGAGCGCACCATCCGCTGGACTCCCGCGGACAGCGCCACCTCGGAGTGCACGAAGTTGCTGTGCACGCGGTAGGCAATGGCCCGGTCGTTGTAGAGCGAGGCGAAGACGATCTTGATCGCCCGCAGGATGTTGTCGATTCCGCGGACGTTGAGGAAGGTCTCCTGCTGGCCGGCGAACGAGGCGTCCGGCAGGTCCTCGGCGGTCGCGCTGGAGCGGACCGCCCAGCTCACCTCGTCGCCGGCCGCGCCGGCGAGCTCCTCGTAGGCGGAGCGGATGTCCGCCTCCAGGTCCGGAGGGAACGCCTGCTCCTCGACCGACTCGCGGATCTGCCGACCCACCTCCGCGAGCCGGCGCACGTCGTCGACGTCGAGGTCGTCGAGCAGGGCGTTGATCCGGTCGGCGAGTCCGGTCTCGCCGAGGAAGCGGCGGTAGGCCTCCGCAGTCGTCGCGAACCCGTCCGGGACCGCGACGCCGGCCGCAGACAGGTGCTGGACCATCTCACCGAGCGAGGCGTTCTTTCCTCCGACCGTCTCTACGTCGTCGAGGCCGAGCTCGCGGAACCACAGAACATTGGCGGTCATGGGGGGATCCTTTCGGGCGGTGTGAGGTGAGAGCAGCGGTGTTCTGTCACGAGGAACGACGGAGGAGCTCCATCATGTCGTGCCGGTGACGCGCGTGGTCTGGATGATGATGGCGGCCATCTCCTCGACGGACATGGCGGCGGAGTTGAGTGAGGGTATGCGGTGGGACCGGTACATCTCCTCGGCCCGTCGCAGCTCGTAGCTGACCTGGTGCAAAGACGAGTAGCGCGAGCCGGGGCGACGCTCCTCGCGCACCTGGCTGAGCCGGGCCGGGGTCGACAGCAGACCGAAACAGCGCTCGGGGTAGGCCCGGATGGGGTTGGGCAGGTCCGCCGAGAGGAAGTCCTCCTCGACGAGGGGGTAGTTCGCGACCCTGATGCCGTGCTGGAGGGCGAGGTAGAGCGAGACCGGTGTCTTGCCGCACCGGGACGGCGCGATGAGGATGAGCTCCGCGGCCTGAAGGTTGCGCAGGCTCGCCCCGTCATCGTGCTCGAGCGAGAACTCGACCGCCTTCATCCGCTGCTCGTACCGCTTGATGTCGCCCAGCCCGTGCAGAGCCGGCACGTTGGGGCTGGCGTTGACGTGGAGCACCCGCTCGACCACGTCGAGCTGTGACCCGAACAGGTCGATGAACGCGCACCTCGTCGTCCGCAGGACCGAGCGCAGCGTCTCGTCCGCGACGCTGGAGAACACCAGGGGAGTCACCCCGTTGGTCAGTGCCGAGTCGATCTCAGCGACGACCTCGCTTGCCTGCTCCGTGGTGGTGATGAACGGGATCTTCCTGCGAGTGAACTCGACGCTGGGGAACTGGTTGAGGATGAGGTTACCCAGCGTCTCCGCGGAGATGCCGGTGCCACCGGCGATGAAGAACACCGGAGTTGCGGCACCATCACCGGCGCCTCCACCGCTCCGCTCTGGGTCGGCGTGCGTCACATCCAGCCCCGTCAACCGGCCACGAGCACGACGACGAGGTTGCGCGGCCCGTGGACGCCCTCGACCCGCTCGAGCTCGATGTCACTCGTGGCGCTGGGTCCGCTGATCCACGTCAAGGGGCGGGCGTCACCGGCGTCCGGCCGCAACCGCCGCACCGACTCGGGGATGTCATGCACGACCTGGTCGGCGCGGATCACACAGACATGGGTGTCCGGCACGAGGGTGATCGCTCGACGACCCTGGTCGGCCCGGTGGTCGAGGACGATCGTGCCGGTCGTGGCGATGCCGACCGCCGAGGCGGTGACGACTCCGCCGACGGCATCGAGGTCCGCCGCGGTCATCGACGCACTGTCGGGGATCACTGCGGCGACCCCGCTGATCGCGGCGACCCATTCCTCGTCGAGACCGCCCGGCACGATGACCGAGGTGCAGCCGTGCTCGCGCAGCGCGCCGGCGATCGCGTCGGCGACGCCGTCCGGGCCGACGCGCAGCACCTGCGCCCGGTAGTCTGCAACGTTCTCGGCGAACAGCCCGAGCGTCTCGGCCGCTCCGGCCGAGATCTCCTCGACCACAGGTGGAGCGGTGTGGGAGCCCATTGGGGTGGTGACGTCAGCCGTCGCGCCCCTCACCCGGGCGAGGATGTCCTCACGTGCGCTCATCGGTTCTTCCCCTCTGCGCCGGTCGCCCGTTCCCGGGCCCACCATTGCCGGAACGTCTCCTTCGGCGGGGACGGGACATCGCGGGCGTTGCTCCAGGCGCTCAGACCGGGCACCGACCGGATCGTCCGGTCACCGAGGATGCGGCCGGCCATCGTCGCAGCCTTCTGGGCGGCTGTCAGCCGTCGCGGGTCGGAGAACAGCCAGGCCGTCGCGCGCATGGCCGCCGACTCGGCGGTGCGTCCGCCCTCCTCCGCCACCTGGGCACGCAGCTCGACGAGCAGCTCGGGGATGTTGATCCGCACCGGGCAGGCGTCGAAACACGCGCCGCACAGGCTGGAGGCGAAGGGGAGCGACTTGTCGATCTCGCTCGCCGTCCCCCGCAGCTGCGGGTTGAGGACCGCCCCGATCGGGCCGGGATAGACCGAGCCGTATGCGTGGCCCCCGGTGCGCTCATAGACAGGACAGACGTTGAGACACGCCGAGCAGCGGATGCACCGCAGCGCCTGCCGCCCCAGGCGATCGCCGAGCACGTGGCTGCGGCCGTTGTCGAGGAGGATGACGTGCACCTCCTGCGGACCGTCGCCCTCGTGCACCCCGCTCCACATCGTCGTGTAGGGGTTCATCCGCTCACCGGTGCTCGACCGGGGCAGCAGCTGGAGCAGGGGCCCGAGGTCCTCGAACGTCGGCAGCACCTTCTCGATGCCGACGACCGAGATGAGCGTCTCAGGCAGGGTGAGGCACATCCGGCCGTTGCCCTCGCTCTCGACGACGACGAGCGTGCCCGTGTCCGCGATGGCGAAGTTCGCGCCCGAGACCCCGACCTTGGCGCGCAGGAACTTCTCCCGCAGATGCAGCCGTGCCGCCTCGGCGAGCCGAGGTGGGTCGTCGGTGAGGTCGACGGGTGCCGCCCGACCGACCCCACCCATCTCACGCAGGAAGATCGCGCGGATCTCGCTGCGGTTGCGATGGATCGCCGGCACGAGGATGTGGCTCGGCCGGTCGTGCCCGAGCTGGACGATGAGCTCGGCGAGGTCGGTCTCCCAGGCATTGATCCCCGCCTCCTCGAGAGCCTCGTTGAGCTCGATCTCCTGGGTGACCATCGACTTGACCTTGACGACCTCGTCGACCTCCTTGGCCCGCACGATGTCAAGGACGATCCGGTTGGCATCCTCGGCGTCCCTGGCCCAGTGCACCGTCGCTCCGTTGGCGGTCAGGCTCTCCTCGAGCTGGACGAGGTAGTCCGCGAGGTGGTGGAGCGCCTCGTCCTTGGCCGCTGCTCCGGCCAGGCGCAGGTCCTCCCAGTGCGGGACCTCGGCGACGACGCGGGCACGTTTGGCGCGGATGGTGTGCGTCGCGTGGTGGAGGTTGCGCCGTTGCTGGGTCTTGCCGAGCGCCTCGCGGGCGGCCTCGGGGAACTTGGGCATGCCGACGAAGGTGGGCGAGGTCTGCTGAAGCGGTCCGGCCACGGGCGGGCGCACCGAAGCCGGGGACGGGATGGTCGTCATGCCTGGTCCTCCTCGGTCGAGGCGAGGATCTCGGCCAGGTGCATCCGGCGCACGCCGGAGCGTTGCCGGCCGAGGATCCCCCCGATGTGCGCCAGACACGAGTTGTCTCCGGCGACGAGCACCTCCGCTCCGGTCTCGACCACGTGGCGGGCCTTGTCCGAGCCCATCGCGATCGAGACGTCGGCGTTCTTCACGGCGAAGGTGCCGCCGAAGCCGCAGCACTCCTCGGCCCCGGGCAGCTCGACGAGGTCGATGCCCCGGACGGCCTGCAGCAGGCGGAGCGGACGGTCGCCCACCCGGAGCATGCGCAGCGAGTGGCAGGTCGGGTGGTAGGTCACCTGGTGCGGGAAGTAGGCGCCGACGTCGACGACACCGAGGACGTCGACGAGGAACTCGGAGAGCTCGTGGACCTTGGGAGTCATCTCAGCGACCCGACCGGCGAGCATGCTGTCACCGGCGTGGTCGGCGATCCCCTTGTGCTGCTCCCGCACCGATCCGACGCACGAACCGGACGGGGCGACGACCGCGTCGTACTCCCCGAAGACGTCGATGAACCGCTTCACGAGGGGGAGCGCGTCCGGGCCGTAGCCGGTGTTGGTGAGCATCTGACCGCAGCAGGTCTGCTCCGTCGGGAACTCGACGGTGACCCCGAGCCGCTCCAGGAGTCGGACGGTCGCCTTGGGCGTCTCCGGCCACATGGTGTCGTTGAAGCAGGTGGCGAACAGGGCGACTCGCAGGTCGGTGGCCGGCTTGCCGGTCACAGGACCGCTCATCTCCCTCCTCAGGCTCTCGGTACTCAGGCTCTCGGTACTCATGGGTCCTCCGATACGCGCAACGTTGGGCTGGATCTCGGTGCCAAATGGTCAGACCATTTAGCGTGGAATTGACGGTAAGGGATGTTGACAGAATCTGTCAATGGTCAGACCATTAGCCGTCTCCCTGTCTCGTGATGTGCGTCACGTCCGATCTCATGTGCCATTCTGGGGCCATGTCCTACGAGTCCGCAGCCCGAACGGCGACTGACTTGCGGGCGCACCGGGACAATGACCCCGAGACACCTCCGGCCGGCGCCCCCCGAGCCTTCGAGAGCGTGCTGCGCTGGGTGGAGGAGCGGATCCTCGCTGGAGAGCTGGTCGTGGGGGACCACCTGCCCGCCGAGCGAGAGCTGGCGAGGCAGTTCGACGTGAGTCGGGCCGCCGTGCGCGAGGCCATCCGCACCCTTCAGGCCCAAGGTGTTGTTCGGTCCTCGGTGGGAGCGGGCGCCGCCGGCGGCACGACGATCAGCGCTGTCCCGTCGGCGGCGCTCAGCCGCCTCCTGCGCCTGCACGTCTCGCTGGCGAACTTCCCCCTCGCGGACGTCGTCGAGGTGCGCGTGGCGCTCGAACGGCTCAGCGTCGGGCTGGCAGCCCAAAACGCCTCCGCCGATGGGCTGCGCCACCTGCGGGACCTCCTCGACGCGATGGCCGATCCGGATCTGCCCCGCGAGACCTTCAACGAGCTCGATACCGAGTTCCACGTCGCAGTGGCCGCAGCGGCGGGAAACCTCCTCGCGCGCGACCTCACCGGGGCGATCCGCGAGTCGATGCGACTGCCCATCCTCGACCGCTTCCGGAGCCTCGATGTCTGGGACGAGCTGGTCCCGGTCCTGCGCCAGGACCATGAGGAGATCTACACGGCCGTGGTGTCCGGAGAGTCAGGGGTTGCCGAGGGCCTGATGGAGCGCCACATCCGCTCCGCGTGGCATAGCCTCACCAAAGGCGCCTGACCGGCCGACCGAAGCAGGACGGTATGCGCAATGATGGGGCGCGTACGGCATACCGAATCCCTGACGAACGTCACGCGAAAGGTGACCCGACGAATGACTGTGCGCACTGTGGCCCTGCTCACCGCCGGTGGGCTCGCACCCTGCCTGTCCTCCGCCGTCGGCGGTCTCATCGAGAAGTACACCGCACTCGACCCGGACATCCGGATCATCGGGTATCTCGACGGCTACGCCGGCCTGCTCACCGGCCGCTCGGTCGAGGTGACGCCGGAGGTGCGTGAGAAGGCGCACCTGTTCCACCTGCGTGGCGGGTCCCCGATCGGCAACAGCCGGGTCAAGCTCACCAATGTCAAGGACTGCGTCAAGCGCGGGCTCGTCCAGGAGGGCCAGGACCCGCTCCACGTGGCCGCCGAGCAGCTCACCAAGGACGACGTCGACGTGCTGCACACCATCGGTGGAGACGACACCAACACCACAGCGGCGGACCTCGCTGCCTACCTCCATGAGAACGACTACGAGCTCACCGTCGTCGGCCTGCCCAAGACGATCGACAACGACGTCGTCCCGATCAGACAGAGCCTCGGTGCGTGGACGGCCGCCGAACAGGGGTCCATCTTCGCGCGCAACATCATCGCCGAGCACTCCTCCAACCCGCGGATGCTCATCGTCCACGAGGTGATGGGGCGCAACTGCGGCTGGCTCACTGCGGAGACGGCCCGGCGCTACCACGCCTGGGTCCAGGAGCAGGAGATCGTCGAGGGCTTCGGCAACGACCCTCGCTGCTGGGACGTGCACGGGGTGTACGTGCCTGAGCTGCACCCCGACCTCCATAAGGAGGCGGAGCGTCTCAAGACGGTCATGGACGAGATCGGGTGTGTCAACATCTTCCTCTCCGAGGGTGCCGGTGTGGAGGAGATCGTCGAGGAGCTCAAGGCCAGCGGCCAGAGGGTCCCGGTCGACCCCTTCGGTCACGTCCAGCTCGACAAGGTCAACCCCGGAGCGTGGTTCGCCAAGCAGTTCGCCCGGCTGCTCGGCGCCGAGAAGACGATGGTCCAGAAGTCCGGGTACTTCTCCCGCTCAGCCGCACCCAACGACGAGGACCTCGCGCTCATCCGCGAGTGCACCTCGCTCGCGGTCGACGCCGCCATGCGTGGCGAGTCGGGCGTCGTCGGTCACGACGAGGAGCGCGGAGACGAGCTGCGGGCCATCGAGTTCCCCCGGATCAAGGGCCACAAGAAGTTCGACCCCCAGGTCGACTGGTTCCAGGACCTGCTCCGCGAGATCGGCCAGCAGTAACCGTCCAGAGGTAGCCGGACAGGCTCAGCCACCGCCGCGGCCGACAAGGACCGTCAGCAGCTCGACGGCTCTCTCGACGGCGGCCGGGTGGGCGCTCCGGTCCCGGCCGAGGGCGCAGATGTTCCGGATCGGTGTCGGTGGCGAGATCGGCACGGTGACGGTCGTCTCGGGGTGCACGTGGGCGGCCAGTGTAGGCAGCACCGTGATCCCCACCCCGGCCGCGACGAAGGCGATGGCGGTGTGGTGGTCCTGCGCCTGGACGGCATACCTCGGGCGGAAGCCGGCCGCCTCGCACGCCCCGACGACCAGTCGGGTGTGGATGTCCCGGATGGCGTCGCTGGAGATCCAGCGGTCCTCCCGGAGGTCGACCAGTTGGACCGCGTCGGCGCCCGCGAGCGGGTGCTCCCGATGCACCATGGCCACATAGGGATCCGCGAGGAGGGGAGTGCGGCGGTAGCCCTCGCGGACCGGGCTCACCGGGGGCTCGACGACGACGTCGACGTCGGGCGCGTGACTGCGGGAGGGCAGGTCGTTGAGCACGAAGTCGAGGGTGAGGCCCGGCATCTCCTGGGTCAGCCGCGCCGCGAGGACCGGCATCCACTCCGCGCCTGCGGAGGGGAAGTAGCCGACGGTGAGACGCCCTGAGCGGCCCTCGCGCAGGTCGCCCACGACACCGTCCAGGCGGCCGAGCATGCTCATCAGCTCGTCGGTCTCGTCCTGGAGCGTGAGTGCGGCGGGCGTGGGGACCAGGCCGCGGCCCTCTCGGCGGAACAAGGTCAGGCCTGTTTCTCGTTGCAGCGCGGAGAGGTTCTGGCTCACCGCACTCGAGCTCAGCCGCAGGTTGTCGGCGGCCGCCGCCACCGACCCGCTCGCCAGCACGGACCGGAAGACACGAAGGCGGTGCGGGTCCAGCATGGCCAGAGCGTAGCAGTCTATTAAGACAACGTGAACGGTCGATAAGTAACATCCACTTGTGCTAATCGTTCTTTGCGGGGAGGATTGTGGTATGACGACACAGCGCGCGCACCACCATCACCACACCACGACGCGATTCCTGCGCAAGCTCAACCGCGCACTCACGTCGCGGGCCACCCCCGACACGATGGACGACGTCCGAACCAAGCAGGTCCACGCTGAGCAGGTCCAGTTCGTCCGCAACTTCCGCATGTGACGACGTTCCCTCCCCACATCGAGCCCAGGTCCCGGTGACCTGGGCTCGCTGCTGTCTCGGTAGGCTGAGCCTCTCGGTAGGCTGAGCCTGTGAGCCCGGCGGTTGACTCTTTGGGCGAGGACGCGGCGCTCGCGTCGCTCATCACCCAGTCCTCACGTGTGCCCGCGGGGCGTGTCGAGCCCTATGGCCCCCATGATGACCAGCGGCTCGAGTGGTACGCCTGCGGAAGCTCGACCACTCCGCCGGTCGTCTTCGTGCACGGCGGGTTCTTTCGCCCGTCGATCGACCGCTCCCACGCCCGGCTCACCGCCTCGGCGCTCGCACAGGAGCTGGGCGCCCCTGTCGTGCTGGTGGAGTATCGCCGGATCAGCGGGCACCCCGAGGCGGCGGTGGCCGACATCCGCGCCGTATCCGACGTACTGGAAGGGATGAACGAGGACCCGTCGGTCTGGGTCGGTCACTCTGCCGGGGGTGCGCTCGTCCTGCAGCGCGCCTTCGACCGCGTTCGCCCCGCCATCCCGGCCGTCGCGCTGGCTCCCATCGCAGACCTCCGGACCGCGGTGACCGAGGGCCTCGCCGGCGGAGCGGTGACTGCGTGGCTGGGCACCCGAAGGGCGGCCAAGCCCAGCCGGTACGCGGACCTGGACCCGGGCCGGCTGGCGCTCGAGCTGCCCGAGCGGCTCGACCACGTGGTGTGCCTCCACGGTGAGGACGACTGCGCCGTGCCGCCCTCGCAGTCGAGCGACAGTGGGATCCCACACCAGATGGTGTCAGGGGCACACCACTACGACCTCATCGACCCGGAGTCGGAGGCCTGGCCGGTCGTCCTCGCTGCCATCCGATCGAAAAGCGTTCAGCCGTAGAGCGACCCTCGCGCATACCTGTCGTTGATGTCGATGAGCATCGGGTGTGCCACGGGGTTCAGGAGTCGAGGACTCCCACGATGGCGTCGAGTGCGGTCGCCACCTCGGTGAAGCTCGTCGACAGCGGCGCCAGGCCGAGTCGGATGCCGTCCGGCTCCCGAAAGTCGGGGATGACGTCGCGGGACCACAGTTCGGCGCAGATCTCCCGGCTGCTCGGGTGGGCGATCGTGACGTGGGCACCGCGCCGCTCGTCGTCGCGTGGTGAGACGACGCGCACGCCGTGGTCGGCGAGAAGTGTGTCGACGGCATCGATGACGAATCGGGTCAGCGCCGTCGACTTGGCACGGATCCGGTCGAGCCCGGCCTCCTCGATGAGGTCCACGGTGTCGGCGATGCCGACCATGCCGAGGACCGGAGGGGTGCCCGAGATGAAGCGCCGCATCCCGGCGCCCGGCCGGTACCCCGGTCCCATGACGAACGGCTCGGCATGCCCCATCCAGCCCTGGATCGGCTGGCGCAGAAGGTCCTGGTTCCGGGCGGCGACATAGCCGTAGGCGGGGGCACCGGGGCCGCCGTTGAGGAACTTGTAGCTGCAGCCGACGGCGAGGTCCACTCCGGTGGCGTCGACGTCCTCACGAACCACACCACCCGAGTGGCAGGTGTCGGAGAGCACGAGGGCGCCGACCCCGTGGGCGATCCGCGTGATCCCGGCGAGGTCGGCGATCCAGGCGGACTTGTAGGCCACGTGCGAGACGAGAACGACCGAGGTGCGCTCACTCACGGCGTCGGCGACCTGGTCGGGCGTCACCCCCTGGCCGGGGTCCGGCTCGACCCACACCAGCTCCGATCCGGTCTCGGCGGCGATCCCTTCGGCGACGTAGCGGTCGGTCGGGAAGTTCTCGGTGTCGATGACGATCTGGGTCCGGCTCGGATCAGCGGCGACGGCGGCGCGCAGCAGCTTGTAGAGCATGACGGTCGTCGAGTCACCGACGAACGTCTGGCCGGAAGCAGCGCCGAGGACCACCTCGCCGATCCGGTCGCCGAGCGTGAGCGGCAGCTCCATCCACTGCTCGTCCCAGGAACGGATGAGGCGCGTGCCCCAGGCGCCCTCGATGAGTTCGTTGATCCGCGCCTGGGTCGCCTTGAGGGGGCGGCCGAGCGAGTTGCCGTCGAGGTAGGCCTGCACCGCAGTAGAGCCGGCGCCGGCCGGGACGAACCGGTCTCGCGCGAAGGCGATCTCGTCGGCGGCGTCGAGCTCGGCGGCACGTTCGCGGAGGTCGTCGTGAGTCATACCGCTCAGCTTCCGGCCGTGGAGAGCTCGATGCCGCCGATCTTCCCAGCGTTCCTGCGCGCCCGCGTACTGCCAGGACTGGAAGCCGGACGCCTTGCCGAGGGCCGGGAACGCGCCGGATGCATCGTGTCGCGCAGGTCCGTGTGGACGCTCTGCTCGATCTCTCGGGTGTTGCCGGTCATGGGTCCACGGTAGTGCCGCTCCATCCCCAGCTACCGTGTCCCGTGTGAGCGGGTCGCACGAGCGGGAACGAGCAGGGAACTCGTGGACCCCTCTGGTCGTGACCCTGGCGGCGGGAGTGGTCGGAGTCGTCCTCGTCGTCCTGGCCACCGCATACGGCTGGCTCGGACCCGACGTCGACCGGGGTGCGCAGTTCTGCGAGACGGAACACTGGTGCTTCTTCGCCCAGCCGTCGAACACCCTGAGCAATCTCGGCTTCGTCCTCGCCGGGGCCGCGCTCGCCTGGCGGGCCCGGCGGCCGGAGGGTCGGCTGGCGTTGCCGGGGCTGACGACGCTGTTCACGGTCGTCGTCGCCCTGCTCGGGCCGGGCTCGATGGCCATGCACGCGACCGAGAGCGCACTCGGCGGCCATCTCGACGTCCTCTCGATGCACCTGCTCGCCGCCTTCGCCGCGTCGTATGCGCTGGCCCGTCTGCTGCGGTGGGGGACCGGGCCGACCGTGGTCGCCTTCGTCGTCCTGCTGGGCGTGGGCTCGGTCGCCTCGCTGCTCGGTGGTCCCGTGCCCCTGGTGCAGCACAGCGGCAACCTCGCCTTCGCGCTGTTCCTCCTCGTCGCACTCGCGGGTGAGGCCGCCCTGCTCCGCCGCCCAGGGGCGCCGCGCCCGTGGTGGGGGGTCGGCTCGGTCGTCACACTGCTCGTGGCCTTCGCGGTCTGGATCCCCTCACAGACCGACGGGCTGTGGTGCATCCCGGAGTCGTGGCTCCAGGGCCACGCCCTCTGGCACGTGCTGTGTGCCCTGGCCGCCTATCTGCTCGGCCGGCACTACACCGCCCGCCCACGAGGAGGCTGAGGGTCAGAGGCCGCGGAGTCGACGCCCAGCGGAGCACCGCTCTTGGTGAGTCCGAAAATCATGTCGATGCGGTGTGTCAAGGTCGGGGGCACCTCATCGACCAGCTCGTTGAGGCCGGCGGTCCAGCCCTCTTCTGCGGGCGCCCACTCGAACCACTGGTCGGTGCAGGTCTTCGTGATGAGCTCGTACGGCGCCTTGTGCGGCAAGGTGTCTCCGATGTCCTGCTTGACCGACGCGTTGAGGGGGTCGGAGTTGCCGTCGCACGCGATGACCGTGGAGGTTTTCTTGGCCGCTCCCGGTCAAGGCGCCGCGCTGCCCGATGGCGCACTTCCAGCGCGACGGTCACATGCGTTCTCCACCCAGCCCGGGCGGGCGAACTACGAGCCCAACCCCTTCACCGGGGACAGCGCGGCCCCCGTGAGGATCGCGAGGCCGGCTTCACCGCATACCAGGAGACCGTCTCGGGGACGCGCTCGCCTTCGAGCTGGGCGAGTGCGTGATCCCCCAGATCCGCACCCGGATGCTCGCCAACCTGCGCAACGTGGACGAGGACTTCGCGGCGGGGGTCGCGGACGCGCTGAGCATGCCGTTGCCGGCGGGTACTCACCGGAGGTGACCGCCTTGTTCGAGGCCGCCGGTGTCACCCCCGACGACGCGTTCGTTGAGCTCACCCAGAAGGGTGCGGGAGCGTTCGCCAGGACTCTCGGTGTCCTGCGTTTCTGGGAGCGCGACCTCAGCGCCTGAGCCCAGCGGACCCCTCGCGGCAGCCGCTCCGACCTAGCGTCGGGGTGGCTGTAGACGTCTCGTTCACCTGGGAATACAATCAAGAGTTGAGTCGTTTACGCTCATGTTTCGGACCGTCCCGACCGGGAGGTCGAGGCGGCCGATCACCCCCATCCGACAGACCTGATCGCATCTTCAAGGAGGAGACATGGCCAGTACCTTCGACCCCTTCCGCGACTTGGACCGCTTCATGTCCGGCGCCCTCCGCACTCCGGCCGCGGCCGGTATGCCGATGGACCTCTACCGTTCCGGTGAGGAGTTCGTCGCGCACATCGACCTCCCCGGGGTCGACCCGGGCTCGATCGACATCGACGTCGAGGACCGCACGATGACGATCCGTGCCGAGCGGCGCACCGAGGCCGACGAGGACGCCCAGTGGCTCTCGCACGAGCGGCCGAGCGGCACCTTCGCCCGCCAGCTCACCCTCGGCTATGGCGTCGCCCTCGACAAGATCGACGCCGACTACGCCGACGGTGTCCTCACCCTGCGCATCCCGGTGGCCGAGGAGGCCAAGCCACGCAAGATCTCGGTGAGCCACGGTTCCGACCGTCAGACCATCGAGAGCCACACGACCGAGAGCGGGTCCGACAGCGACAGCTGATCACTCTCGCCGAGGCGGAGACAACTCGCGATGGCTCGCTCCTGAGGCATGGGGACACGCTGATGGGTCATGGAATCCGTCAGCGTGTCCCCATGTCTCAACGGACTGCGTCATGCCTCAGGCGACCTGGCCCAAGGCAGGAGGCTGCCGGCTTCCGCAGCAGGAGGTGAAGGACGAGCGCGGATACCGTGGTGGCATGGCAGTTACGGACGACGACCGGCGCTTCCTCGCTCGGGCAGTGGATTTGGCAGAGGAGGCACTCTCGGCTGGGGACGAGCCGTTCGGCTCGTTGCTCGTCTCGCCCGCGGGCGAGGTGCTCTTCGAGGACCACAACCACGTCGCTGGTGGCGACCACACCCAGCACCCCGAGCTCGCGCTCGCGCGCTGGGCCGCCGCCCACCTCACTCCGCTGGTCCGTCGTCGCTGTGTGGTCTACACATCCGGCGAGCATTGCCCGATGTGTGCTGCAGCGCACGGCTGGGTCGGTCTGGGGCGCATCGTCTATGCGTCGTCGTCAGAGGAGCTCGCGCAGTGGAACGCGGAGCTAGGGTGGCCGTCCTCACCCGTCGCGACGCTCCCCATCCGAGCCGTCGTGCCCGAGGCCGAGGTGGACGGTCCCGATGCCCGGCTCTCCGATCGGGTAAGGGCACTCCACCGACGATTCGCGGACCGCCAGCCCTAGGTGCCCCCAGCATGGGGCGTATGGTCGAAGAGTCTCTTCCAGGAGGTGGATGTGATGAGCACAACCCTTGCGGGACCCGACGGTGTGTTCGAGCCCGATCCCGAGGACTGGCCCCAACCGGACCCCGGCGAACGCCGCGTCGAGGCCGTCGAGAACGAGGCGGACGACCTGTCCTCGACGCTCCCGGGTGACGAGACGTTGCCGCCCGAGGCCAACGAGGCAGACGTCATCGACCAGCGGACGGACAGCGGAATCGAGGACGAGGACGAGCGCGACGCCGAGTGAGTCGAGCGCCGCTCGCTCAGCGGTCTCGGTGGGCCGCGTCCCCTGCGGTCACCGGGAAGGACACCGGCGTGGTCCACGAGCGGAGCCCGAACTCCTGCGCGATGCGGGCACTCACCTCACCGACGGAGGGCGTGGGCACCAGGGCGATCGACGCTCCGCCGAAGCCGCCGCCGGTCATCCGGGCGCCCAGAGCGCCGGCGTTCCTGGCCGCTTCGACGGCCACATCGAGCTCGGGGCAGCTCACTTCATAGTCGTCGCGCAGCGACCGGTGTGACTCGTCGAAGAGCGCACCGACGGTGTGGAAGTCGTCTGCGCGCAGCGCAGCGACCGTGGCCCGCACCCGCTCGATCTCCGTCACGACGTGCCGTGCCCGTCGGGCGAGCTCGGTATCGTCCAGCGCGCCGAGCGCGTCCGGGAGGTCTGCGACGAGGACGTCCCGCAACGAGGCGAGGCCGAGCACCTGCGCGGCACGCTCCGCGGCACGCCGCCTGGTCTCGTACTGACCATCGGCAAGGGTATGGGCTGCTCGTGTGTCCGTGACGAGAAGGGCGAGGTCGTGGCCGGCGAGGTCGAACGGGATGTGCTCGACCTCCCATGTGCGGCAGTCGAGGTAGAGCGCGTGCCCGGAGCGGGACAGGAGAGCCGCG
Organism: Dermatophilaceae bacterium; assembly: GCA_046260445.1. Taxonomy (GTDB): domain Bacteria; phylum Actinomycetota; class Actinomycetes; order Actinomycetales; family Dermatophilaceae; genus F2B08. Next base: position 34,384 of record JBHEPF010000085.1, read on the forward strand.
GACTGGTCCATGCCGCCGGTGGCGGCCCCGGCCACGTCGTTCTCGGCACGGATGCAGGCGGTGATGAGGGCACGGCGGGACTCGTCACTCGCGAGCAGGTCGAGCCCGAAGAGATCGGAGGCCGCAGCGCCGACCGCGCACTCGAGGGCGGCCGAGCTCGAGAGCCCTGCACCCACGGGGACGGCGCTATCGAGCACGACGTCGAGTCCGCCGACCGCATGGCCGTCCTGACGCAGGGCCCACAGCACCCCCGCGACGTAGTCGAGCCAGCCCGACGGTGAGCCGGGGCCGACGTCGGCGAGAGCCACCTCGAGTGTCTCGTCGAGACTCTTGGAGTGGACGCGGACGATGTCGTCGTCGCGTCGGGCGCAGGCCGCCCAGGTGCGCTGGGGGAGGGCGATCGGCAGGACGAGGCCGTCGTTGTAGTCCGTGTGCTCCCCGATGAGGTTGACCCGGCCAGGGGCGGACCAGACCCCCTCGGGGGCGCGTGCGAACAGGTCGACGAACGCCTCGGCGGTGCGCGCAGCACCCTCGTCAGCGGCGTGCGACATCTGCAGAACCTCCTCGCGTGGTTTGTGGCGCGATCCTACGTCCAGGAGGACTCGAACCGGCACCCGTGAAACGAGGTGCATGGGATGCTGGCCGAGCGCAGGCCCACCGTTACGTCCCCGGAGAACACATGACCGCCACCTCCTTCGTCGTTGCACTCTCGAGCGGTGACGTCTCACTCGTCCTCGACCTCGGCGATGGCGGACTCCCTGTCGTCGTGCACTGGGGTGAGCGGCTCGACGGCCTCTCCGAGGCTGACCTGTCAGGCCTGGCTCTCACCGGGGTGGCACTGCCCGGCCTGAACGTTATCGACGCGCCACCGCGCCTGGCCGTGCTCCCCGAGCACGCTCGAGGATGGCTCGGCCGCCCTGGCCTGGCCGGCTCACGAGGGGGTCGCGCGTGGTCGACACAGTTCGTCGTCGACCGGGTCGTGCTCGACGAAGGGGCCTCGACGGCAACACCGTGTCAGGGCCTGGCCTCCTCACGGTGCATGCGGCGGACACCTTCGCCGGGCTCGCGCTGCTGGTCGAGATTGGTCTCGACGCTGCCGGGCTGGTCCGCGCCCGTGCCACCGTGACCAACCGCGAGAGCACCACCTATGAGGTCGACGGGCTGGCCCTCGCCCTGCCGCTGCCTAGCGGATACGACGAGATCCTCGACTTCACCGGGAGATGGGGCCGGGAGCGTTCACCGCAGCGGTCACACCTTGGCGTCGGCGCCCATGTCCGCGAGAACCGCAGGGGCCGGACCGGGGCGGACAGCGCATACGTCCTCCATGCCGGGCTGCCTGGCTTCGGATTCGAAGGCGGTTCGGTCCGCGCGGTGCACACCGCCTGGAGCGGCAACCACCTGCACTACGCAGAGAGGCTCTTCACCGGTGAGAGCGTCATCGGCGGTGGTGAGCTTCTGCTGCCAGGGGAGATCCGGCTCGGCAAGGGGGAGTCCTACGCAAGTCCGTGGCTGTATTTCTCGACGGGCCCTGGGCTGGATCAGGTCGCTCGCCGGTATCACGCTTTCCTGCGCGCACGGCGCCGGCCGGTCTCCGCAGAGCGGCCGGTCACCCTCAACGTGTGGGAGGCCGTGTACTTCGACCACTCCCTCGACCGACTCGTCGCGCTCGCCGAGCGAGCCGCCCGGGTCGGAGTGGAGCGGTATGTGCTCGACGACGGCTGGTTCGGCGCGCGGCGGAACGACCGGGCCGGCCTGGGGGACTGGGTGGTCTCGCCGGACGTCTGGCCGGACGGGCTGCACCCGATCATCGACCGGGTGCGCGACCTCGGGATGGAGTTCGGGCTGTGGTTCGAGCCGGAGATGGTCAACCTCGACTCCGAGGTGGCGCGTGCCCATCCCGACTGGGTGATGGCTGCAAGGGACGAGCTGCCCCTCCCCTCCCGGAACCAGCACGTCCTCGACCTCACCGTGTCTGCCGCCTACGAGCACGTCAAGGGACAGATCCTCGCGATCCTGCAGGAGTACGAGATCGCATACCTCAAGTGGGACCACAACCGTGATCTCATCGAGGCGGGCAGCCAGCCGGAGGGTGGGCGCCCGGCCGTGCACCGCCAGACGCTGGCCCTCTATAGGCTCCTGGATGAGATCCGAGCGGTCCATCCGGACCTGGAGATCGAGTCGTGCTCCTCCGGGGGCGGTCGGGTCGACCTCGGCATCCTCGAGCGCACCGACCGGGTGTGGGTGAGCGACGTCATCGACCCGCTCGAGCGGCAGCACATGCTGCGCTGGAGCACCCAGCTCATCCCGTCGGAGTACATGGGCTCGCACATCGCCTCCGAGCGCTCGCACTCGACAGGACGGATGCATACCCTGTCGTTCCGCGCCGGCACGGCCATCTTCGGTCACCTCGGGATCGAGTGGGACCTCACCGCCCTCGATGAGGCGACCCTCGACGAGATCGCCGCATGGGTCGGTTTCTACAAGGAGCACCGCTCCCTGCTGCTCGGTGGCGATGTGGTGAGAGTCGACACCGGGGACGACGACGTCTTCGTCCATGGTGTCGTTCAGCCGGACCGCTTGGAGGCGATCTTCGCCATGGCGACAGTGGGGGCGCCGCTGCACCTGCCCGGTCCCCGCATCCGCTTCCCGGGCCTGGACGCCGACCGGCGCTACCGCATACGTCCTGTCTTCGCGGGTACTCCGACGGGCGTGGTCGCACCGTTCTGGTGGGGTGAGGACACCTGCGGTCCAGACCGCTCCGACGGCTCAGTGCGCCCGGTTCCGCCGCGTTCGGTGCTGCCGGGTGCGGAGTACGAGGGAGTCGTGATGTCGGGTTCGGCCCTGGGGAGGCTCGGTGTCACGCCCCCTTTGATGCAGCCGGACCAAGTCGTCCTCTTCCACATCCTCGTCGAGGAATGACGCGTTCACCGGACGAAGGCCGCGCGCCTCAGTGACTCAGCGGCTGGTGCGCAGTGAGAACCAGCCCCACGCAGCGGTGGCCACGAAGGCGATGACGCCGATCACCAAGAGCCAGAAGAGGCCCTCCAGCACAGCACCGAGGACGGCGAAGACCACCCAGAGGATGAGGAGCAGAACGATGAGAGCCTTCATGACGTGATCCTGACACGAGGGATCTCACCGTGACCGTTGCGGGCTCTGCCTATTCGACATCCCGAGGGCGTGCGCACTCAGGAGGTCGCGAGCCAGGCGGGCCGGCTTTTCCTCCTCGCAACCTTCCTCGTCGGAAGCCTCGCCGGGCCCTGGCCTGCCGCCCTCGACCTCGCACGCGTTCTGCTCGCCGAGCAGGTCAAGGTGAAGGGCCAGCGGACTCACCGGGCGCACGATAGACGGCTTCGGCGGGACAGCGCCGAGGCTCACGCCTGTCAGCGGAACGTTGATCTCAGTGACTCGATCGCGGTGTACCGCGGTGTCCACCCGAGCTCCGCCTTCGCCTTGGACGTGTCCATGATCGCCGGGTGGCTCATCGTCTCGACCCATTGTGCTGCTGAGGGCAGGTACGGCAGCTTTGCGACGGCTCGCGCCGCAGCAGCAACGGGCTTGCCAGGGAGCGGAATGGCCCTCAGGCCGAGCGCCCGGGCCACGTCGAGGCCGGTGACCACGTCGTCGGCGGCGATGTTGTAGGCCCCGGGCGCACCCGCGCCGAGGACACACAGACGGATCGCCTCGGCGACGTCGTCCTGGTGGATGAGCTGGAGAGGGAGGTCTGGCACGAGGGCTGGCAGGGCAGGCAGATGCCGCAGCGCTCCGGCCAGGCCATGCACCAAGGGCGCGAGGATCGCGGGGATGGTGACCTTGGCGCCGACCGCGTCGGGACCAAGGACGATCGGGGGTCGCAGCAGGTAGAGAGCGGTCTGCGGGTGCGTTGCGGACTCCTGCTGAAGCAGGTGCTCGAGCTCCGCCTTCTCTTGGGCGTAGAAGAGGCGGTCCGCAGGTTGGGTTGCCCAGTCCTCATTCATGCCGATGGGGTTGCCACGGTGAAATCCGTAAGCCGCGACCGACGACGCATACACGAATTTCCTGGCTCCCGCTTCGGCCGCCGCGCGGAAAGCGTTCAGGGTGCCCTCGATGTTGATCGCCCGCGTCGTGTCTCTGCCGCCGCCAAGGATCTGGAAGGCCAGGTGCACGACCACATCGGCTCCGTCGAACGAAGTCCGTAGTCCGTCGGCGTCGCGAACGTCACCGCGGCGGTACTCCATCTTCGTCCACCCACGCTCCGCCGGATCGAACGGCCGCCGAGCGATGCCGATGACGCGATCGACCCGATCGTCTTCCTGGAGCAGGGGCATCAGGGCCAGTCCGAAGGTCCCGGTGGGTCCCGTCACCGCAACCGTGAGTCGAGCTGCATCCTCCATCGGCCTCACCCTAGTCCCGTAGCGACGGCGTTCACCCGGTTGTGCCAGCACTCGACGTGGACCGTCAGTTGCGAGAGTTGCCATGAGACGTGTGGGGCTATCCCGCCCACTGTCAGCCAGAAGCGGCGCCGGCCTCGGGTGCCAGCGGCTCGGGCTCGACGAGGACGAGGATGCCGGCACGCGGGGCACGTCGCAGTCCCACCCGCGAGCCGACCTTGTCGACGAGGTCGAAGAGTCGGGCGGGGAGGCCGTACTTCGCGACGACGGCCCGTCGTGCGAGCGCCACTCCCGAGGCATCCCGGACGACACGGGCGCTTCCGCGGTAGATCGGTGTGTCCTTCCTGACCCGGCCCCGGACGTCGCACGCCCGCAGCTCGACGCGACGGGTGTGTGCGAGGCGTTTGGTCTTGCCGGTGTGATCGACCGTGATGGCGGCGAAGACCGTGGAGTCGTCGACGGACGGCGCGAACCAGACCGGCGTCGGCACTGCGACCCCGGTGCGCCTGAAGGTCGTGAGCTGGACGTACTGGGCAGAGGCGAGCGGGTGGTCGGCGGCACGCGCGAGCGGCTCACCGGCATACGGCTGGTTCATGTCGCCAGCGTAGGTGGGCGCACGACATCGCCCAACGCGCCCGGGTCAGACTCGGGGCTACTCGGGGCGCATCGAGGGAGGCGGAAGTCGCGGATCGATGCGATCTATCGGGTACTGAGCGAGCTCCGAGTGGGCGGTTACGTCATCGATGCCGTCGAGATGGTCGGCGGGGTCGACGGCGGATACGTCCTCCGGTGGTTCAACGTCGCAGGTATCGCCTCCGATGAAGGTCAGGCGTCGACGATGACGGGGATGATCAGAGGGCTTCGGCGGTGCTCACGGTGGACCCAGGCGGACGCGGCGCGGCGGACGAGGTCTTCGATCTGCTCCAGGTCCTCGATGCTGTCGCTGGTGGCCTTGGTGAGGGCCTTCTGGATGGCGGGTGTGGCCGCCGAGAAGTCGATGGTGTCGGGCGGGAAGCCGTGGGCGAGGTAGTCGGGGTCCTCGGTGAGGGCACCGGTGTCGGGGTCGACGAGGCACACGATGGTCACCACGCCCTCCTCGGCGAGGGTCCGTCGCACGTGCAGGCTCTCCTCCGTGGCACCGCCGACGGTCATGGCGTCGACGTAGACCAACCCGGCAGGCACGGAACCGGTGATCGTCGCGCGCCCATCGACGAGGTCGACGACGCTGCCGTCCTGCCCGATGAGGACGCGCTCCGGCTCGACACCGGTGCGGATGGCGATGTCGGCGTTCGCGCGCAGGTGACGCCACTCGCCGTGGACCGGCAGCACGTTGGACGGACGGATGACGTTGAAGCAGTAGACGAGCTCGCCGGCGCTGGCGTGGCCGGAGACGTGGACCTTGGCGTTGCCCTTGTGGACCACCGTGGCACCCCAGCGGGTCAGCTCGTTGATGACCCGGTAGATGGCGTTCTCGTTGCCCGGAATGAGCGAGCTGGCCATGAGCACGGTGTCGCCCTCGGTGACGCTGACAGGGTGGTCGCGGTTGGCCATCCGGGCCAGCGCAGCCAACGGCTCCCCCTGGGAACCGGTGGCGATGATCGCCATCTGGTTCGGGCGCAGCCGCTCCAGGGCCTTGAGGTCCTTGACGACCAGTCCGTCGGGAATGGTGAGGTAGCCCAACTCGCGGGCGATGCCCATGTTGCGCACCATCGAGCGCCCGACGAAAGCGACCTTGCGGCCATGGCGGTGCGCGGCATCCAGGATCTGCTGTATGCGGTGCACGTGGCTGGCGAAACTGGAGACGATGACCCGGCCCTTGGTGGTGCGAAAGACGGTGTCGATCGCGGGGGCGAGCTCACCCTCGGAGACGGTGAAGCCGGGGACCTCGGCGTTGGTGGAGTCCACGAGCAACAGGTCGACGCCCTCCTCGCCCAGGCGCGCGAACGCGCGCAGGTCGGTGACCCGTCCGTCGAGGGGGAACTGGTCCATCTTGAAGTCGCCGGTGTGCAGCACCAGCCCTGCGGCGGTGCGGATGGCGACGGCGAGCCCGTCGGGGATGGAGTGGTTGACCGCGACGAACTCGCAGTCGAACGGGCCGAGCTTGCGGCGGTCACCCTCGGCGACCTCGATGGTCTTCGGGGTGATGCGGTGCTCGACGAGCTTGGCCTTGATGAAAGCGAGGGTGAGGCGCGAGCCGACGATGGGAATGTCGGGTCGTTCGCGCAGCAGGTACGGCACGCCGCCGATGTGGTCCTCGTGGCCGTGAGTGAGCACGATCGCCTCGACCTTGTCCAGACGGTCCCGGATCCAGGTGAAGTCGGGGATGATGACGTCGACCCCGGGCTGGTGCTCATCGGGGAAGAGCACTCCGCAGTCGACGATGAGCAGACGCCCGGCATGCTCGAAGACGGTCATGTTGCGGCCGATCTCCCCCAGCCCGCCCAGGGGTACCACCCGCAGCCCGCCCGGGGGCAGTGCAGGCAGGGTGTCATTGGTCCGGCGGCGCGCCCCGCGCCGGCTCATCGAGTGGCCCCCATGCTGGGCAGCGTGCGGGGCGTGGATGTCGGGTGGTCATACTTCCAAAGATTCAAGGGTTCTCCAGTGGTGGGATCAAACGAAAAAAAGGGGGTTGGTCCGCGCGTGGGATCGAGGGCTGAACCGAGCCACCGGGTCAGTGCACGCCGCTGAGGCAGCCGCGAGGCGCTGGTGTGGGTTCTGCTCTCGCCGTTCGCGCGTGTGCACAACGAACACTCCCTCATCGACCACCATGACCCTACTCTCACGCACGAGTACGGTGACGGACGACTCCCATCTGGCGATCAGCGGTTTGGCAGAAGGTGCGGTTCGCTTGCACGAGAAGCAGATCCGGTCGCTCTAGTTCGATGGCCAGCCTCGGTGCCGGCAGAGACGGATGTATTGCGGCAGCAGCGGGCTCCGTCAGGCTCTGTTGGCGGACCTGCGGCGGATCAGCCAGGTCTCCCTCCAGAAATGCTGGTCTGCGCGTGGAGGCAGCAATCTTAGAGCTCGACGTAGACGTCATCGCCTTCGACCACGACGTCGTAGATCGTCAGCGGACGGCGTGCAGCTTGCCGTCGGCGAAGTCGGTCACGCGATCGTTCCTGACTCGACCTGGCATGTCACGTCTCCTCATCTCGGTCGTCTGACTCCTTCTGACCAGCGCGCCGCCGCTGACGCCACTTCTCGCTCGTGGCACCAGCCCACTCAGCGAGGGCGCAATCGCGGCTGCTGAAGAGACGTGCCTGTGATGTGCTCCTTCTCGCGGGTCCGGCTGGGCGTAGTCCCACAGGTGTGGCGAGGCGTTGAGTCGATGACCGACCTCCTGGGGGAGCGACTGACGCTGTCTACCCGGCGTACATGGAGTCGAGGAGCGAGGAGTACCTCACCTCGAGCTTTTTGCGCTTGAGCTTCATGCTCGGCGTCAGCTCGTCGGCTTCGACCGTGAGGTCGTGGTCGAGGATCCGGAAGTCCTTGATGGTCTCCCAGCGGTTCAGCTGTTCGTTGAGCTGTTCGATGCAGGTGCCAACGTAGGCACGCACCGCCGGATCTGCGGCCAGCCGGGCGAAGTCGCTGACGTCAAGTCTCCGGGCGCGACCCCACTGCGGCAGGGCGTCGATGTCCAAAGCGACCAGCGCGGTGGCATAGTTCCGCCGCTCGGCGTGCACAAGGATCTGGCTCGCGAGTGGGCACAGCGCCTTGAACTGGGCCTCGATCGGCTGCGGGCAATGTACTTGCCTCCGGAGGTCTTGATGAGGTCCTTCTTGCGGTCCGTGACCCGCAGCCTCCCTTGCCCATCGAGCTCGCCGATGTCGCCCGTGAAGAACCAGCCGTCGGGACTGAGCACGCGAGCGGTCTCCTCGGGCAGGTTGTGGTACCCCCGCATGACGTGCGGCCCGCGGAGCAGGATCTCCCCGTCATCGGCGATGCCGAGCTCTGATCCGACGAGCGGGGGACCGACGACTCCAGCCACCGGATCCTGTGGGTCCCCGATGCAGGCGCCGCCGCCGGTCTCGGTCAGCGCGTAGCCCTCGATCAGCGTCAGGCCGGCCGACTGGAACCAGTTGGCGATGTCGGGTGACAACGCAGGGCTCCCCGAGATCATGAACCGCATCCGCCCCCCGAGGCGGTCCCGGACCTTGGCGAGTACCAGGCGGTCGGCGAGGGCGAGCTGCAGGCTGAGCAGCCTGCCCACCGGCCGACCGTCGGCACGGGCCGCAGCGGCCCGCGCCCCCACTTCGAAGCCCCAGGTGAAGAGCCGCGACCGGATGCCGCCCGTCTCAGCCATCGTCTGGAGGATGCGGCCGTGGACCTTCTCGAAGATCCGGGGCGGACCGGCCATGATCGTGGGTGCACCGCCGCGAGATTGTCGACGATCTTCTCGACGCGTCCATCAACGGCCGAGGGAAAGCCGATCTGGAGCTGAACGGCAGCGAGCATCTTGCCGAATGAGTGCGACAAGGGCAGCCAGAGGTACTGCAGGTCGTTCGTGCGCAGGATCCCGATCGCCTCAGCACCAGCGCCGAGGTAGGTCCAGCAGCGGTGTGGCAGCTCCACGCCCTTGGGGCGCCCGGTCGTCCCCGAGGTGTAGATCAAGGTGGCCAGGTGGTCGGGCCGCACGGCCGCCAGGCATCATCCACCGCCGACGGGCGGGCCGCTAGATACTGGGCGCCGAGCGCTTCGAGGTCAGCCATGCCGAGCACCCAGTCGCCGTCCGTCTTGCCGTCGAAGGTGATCACGCGAACGAGATCGGGCAGGTGTTCTCGTTGAGCGCGCAGCTTGGCGATCTGGGCGTCATCCTCTGCGAAAACGATGCGCGCGTCGCTGTCGAAGAGGATGAAGGCCACGTCGTCGACGGTGGTCGTGGGGTAGACAGCCGTTGTCGCCGCACCGGAGCACATGACCGCCAGATCGGCGTACAGCCACTCGATGCGTGTGTTGGAGGCGATCGCGACGCGCTGCTCGGGCTGGATACCCAGCGCGAGCAGGCCGGCGGCCAGAGTCTTGACGGTCTCCATGGTCTGGGCCCACGTCACCGAGGCCCACCCGGTCCCGGCGGGGAACCGGAACGCCTCGCCGTGTGGGGTCGTCGCGACCCTGTCGTAGAACATCCGCGCCACCGACTGCGCCGGCTCCGGATAGCTGCTCGTGTCGGTCGAACCGATCGTCGTCACGATCATGACGGTCCTTCTTCCCCAGGGCACAACTCGGACCCCATGGCTACCACAGTAGCTCCGCAATCCGCCGTCACTCCATCCCGCCCCAGCCACCGAGCGTGACGTTGCCGACAGCCCCGGCCAGGGGGGATTGTGCGCTATCAGACCCTCCCGGCCCGGGAGGTCGACTCGCCGGGCGTTGGGTCCCGCCGGTGTCGAACGTCGGAGGTGAGGTTGCGAGCCGTCCGTCGCGGAAGCGCGTCCCAAATGCTCAGGCCCGGCAGGCTCGACGCGCCCCTATCGGCATCCTCGCACCCACCAACCAGACGATCACGCGACCCGGTGATGTCGCCGTGTAGGGCCCGAGTCAACACGGACGATGGACGATTCGGCCGGGGCGCTACGCGGCGGTGTGACTCACTGAGTTGGGCCTGAGATCTTCCCCGGTGACGACCGTTCTGGTGGGGGCGGGGTGGGGAGCGGCCAACGGGCGGAGACGCATCACGAACACGGCCGTCCTTGCGGACCATCTCGACAGCGGCGCGGGAGGTCTGGTGAACGACATCGAACGCGTTGTGCCCTCACGTGCGCCGTGCCCTTGAGCACAGGAACGTGAGTCCACAGCCCGGATGCTGCAGGAGCAGCCAGCGTCGACCCAGGCATGCCTGTGATCGGGTGTGCGGACCCACACAGCCCGTCGGGGCAGCAGGAGAAGAACCAGCGTCACCGCGTCGGCCAGCAGGAGAGTGACACCTTCGGGCTCGTCGTGGCGCGAAATCTTGACCAGCGTTGTCACCACGCCGAGACTGACGGAAAGTGCCTGCGAAACGCCAGCGGTGCCTGAGATAGGGAATGCCCCGCTCCGTAAGGAGACGGGTAAGACAGGAAGGCCAAGATGGACATCAGCACACAGTTCAGGCCAAGCCGACCCTGGCCCTTGGTGCCGCCCCCACCTCGATAGAAGACCAAGCACCGCCTGCCGCCGAGCAGCTGGGAGACGTCGGCAGGTGAACCCGAGGAGGCGGCTGAGGTCAGGCGGTGAGAGCAGAAACGCTGGTCTCACGCATCGTTGTCACTCATTGTGGGGCGGGGAGCCGGCGAAACGGGTTGTGTCGTAGGACGGGTGGCGAACTTCAGGACCTCCAGCACGTGCTGATAGGTCTGGCCGGTCGCGCGGCTCATCCCGATCTCGCAGGTCCGGTTGTCTGAGACGTACGCCGCATAACTACGGCCCGCCACCTCGGCCGCTTCCGGCGCGGTGGCCGCGGCGGTCAGCTCGGGGTGCAGCATGCCGCGGTCACCTGCGAAACCGCAGCAACCCCAGGCCACGGGAACGGTGACGTCGCCGCTGGCGTGCCGTGCCACGGCCACGAGCGCGTCTGTCGTGCCCAGGTGCACGCCTGAGCACGTCGGGTGGACCACCACCGGCCCTACTGGCCGCGTCACCGGGAGCCTATCGAGCAGGTGCTCGGCCACCCACTGGGTTGCATCGACGACCTGCATCGGCCGTTGAGGGTCCTTGTCGATCATCTGCACCAGTCCCTCGGAGCACGACGAGGCCTCGCACACAACCGGTAGCCGCCCGTGGTCGGTCGCCTCCCACAGGGCCGACAGCACCCGTCGCATCATCGCGGCATACCCCGAGGCCCTCCCCTTGGACTTCCACGGCGTCCCGCAGCACAGGCCACCCAAACCGGGCGGGTCGACGAGCTGGGCACCGGCCCGCTCGGCCAGCACCCGCAGGGCCTGCTCGGCCCCCAGCCGCGGGCCACCCTCGGGATCGTCGCCCACGGGGCCGAACATCGTCCCGACGCACGGGGCGAAGTGCACGGCCACGGGGTTCCCGCCGTCGGTGACGGCCCCGCCCCTCCGCCGCGGACCTCCACCGGGCAGTCGCCGGTCGTAGCGGGGCACGACCTCGTGCGGCAGCACCCGTCGAGCCACGTCGGTCACAGCCTCGGCCAGGCGCGGCACCCGTCCGGCCGCCGACATCGCGGTGGCGGCGGCCGCGGTGCCCGCACCCCATACCTGTGCGGCCCCCCGCCATGCGACCTCTCCCAGCGGACCCGAGGACTCGGCGCGCAGCCGCCGGGTGAGATCGCCGGTGTTAATCTGCACCGGGCACACGGTCAGGCACATCCCGTCGACGGCGCACGTCTGGTTGCCGGCGTACTCGTACTGCTCCGCCAGCTGGGCCGCCAGCGCCTCGTCGCCCCGCAGCTCCGCCGCACGCATCTCCCGCCGGGCGACGATCCGCTGCCGCGGGGTGGTCGTCAGGTCCCGGGAGGGGCACACCGGCTCGCAGAAGCCACACTCCACGCACCGGTCCACCTCATCCTCGACCGTCGGGGCGGTCTTGAGGTGTAGCAGGTATGACATGGGGTCGTCGGAGAGCACCGACCCGGGGTTGAGCAGGCCTCTGGGATCGATGAGCCGTTTGGTCTCCCACATCACGTCGTAGAGCTCGTCGCCGTACTGGCGTCGGACGAAGGGTGCCATGATCCGCCCGGTGCCGTGCTCGGCTTTGAGCGACCCACCCTCGCCGAGGACCAGGTCGACCATGTCCTCGGTGAACGCCTCATAGCGCCTCAGGGCGACCGGGTCCTCGAACCGTTCGTTGAGCAGGAAGTGCACGTTGCCGTCACGGGCGTGGCCGAAGATGACCGGCTCGGGGTAGTCGTGCCGCTCGAACAGTCCCGTGAGCCCCGTGATCGTGTGGCCGAGCCGGTCGACGCTCACCACGACGTCCTCGAGCAGGGCGTTGGTACCGCTCGGCCGCGCCCCTGCCACCGCGCTGTAGAGCCCCTTGCGCACCCGCCACAGCCCGGCCCGTTCCGCCTTCTCACGAGTCAGCCGGAAAGGGCTGCTCACAGGCAGGTCCGCCAGCAGTCTTTCGGCCCGGTCCACCTCGTCCGCCAGTTCCTCGGCGTCGTCGGCCTGCCACTCCACCAAGAGCGCGGCGTGGTCGACGACGTCCAGGTCGCGGATGAGCTGGGGACAGGTGGGGTCCAGGGCGGAGACGCGAAGCGAGGCTGCGTCCAACAACTCGGCGGTCGCGGTGCCGGCCTCCACCAGGCGCGGGACGATACCAGTGGCGGTGACGACGTCGTCGAAGACCAGCAGCCCGGTCGCGGCCTGGGGACGGACGGGCACGGTGCGGAAGGTCGCAGAGGCGAGGAAGCCCAACGTGCCCTCGCTGCCGATCATCAGGTGGGCGAGAATCTGCGCTGGTTCGTCGAAGTCGAGGTAGGCGTTCACGCCGTAGCCCATGGTGTTCTTCATCGCGAAGAGCCGCCGGATCGTCGCGACGGACTCCGCGTCCCCGCGCACCCGGTTCCGCAGCCGCAGAAGGCCGGCATGCAGTTCGGGCTCGGCTGCGCGTAGGTACGCGTCAGCGTCGGGTGCGCCGGTATCGAGCACCGTGCCGTTCGGTAGGACCACCACCATCGATTCGAGGGTGGCGTATGTGTTGGCGTCGGTGCCGCACTGCATACCCGAAGAGTTGTTGGCCACCACCCCGCCGACGGTGCAAGCCGCCTCACTGGCCGGGTCGGGTCCGAGTCGGCGCCGGTAGGGAGCCAGGTGGGCGTTGACCGTCCCGACCGTGGTGCCGGGCTGGACCCGGACGCGGTGCCCCTCGTCGAGGATCTCGACCCCGCGGAAGTGGCGGCGGACATCGACGAGCACGGTGTCGGTGATCGCCTGGCCGGACAGGCTCGTCCCGCCCGCGCGGAACGTCAGCGGGGCGCCTACCCGGTCGCAGGCCGCCATGACGGCCGCGACCTGTGCCTGATCCAACGGACGGACGACGAGGTCGGGGATGAGCAGGTAGTGCGAGGCGTCGTGGGCCAGCGCATACCGGTCGATCGCGCGTGTCGAGACCTGGTCACCGCCGAGTTCACGCTGGAGCTCGGCCGTCAGGCCTGCCAAGTGCGTGCTCAGTTGAGGTTCGGCGTCAGCGCGGGTGTGTCGCATTGCATCTCTCTTCAACGTCTGGAGGTCCATCCGTCCAGGATGCGCCTGGTCTGTGTGACCCACGTGCGGATGGTGCGCGCCCCGCTCCGGTGGTCTCTGGCTCGCTCATTGTCTGTGCCACGATCGGCGAGGTGATACTGCCGACCCTGCGGGATGTCAGTGACGCGCCCAGGTGTCTTCGCCTGTTTCCCGGAGTGACCACGACGTCCTGGCGGATGACGCTACACGCTGTCGACAGTCGTCAAGGATGAATCCGACGCACAACCGTCAGGCATGTTCAGTGTCGAGGCGAGTCCGGGAGGGCAGCGCGGTGCGTCACATCAAGTCAGCGCGGCCGGCTCACACCGGCACTTCGGATCAGCCACTATCCGACCCGCCCAGCCGGCCCGGTCCGCCCCCTCACCTGATCCTGAACCCGGAGCGGACCAGGTCTGCGGCGATGATCTGGAGGGCCGGCACGAGGGACCGCGCCACCTCGGGCGTCATCCGCTCCGTAGGGCCGCTCACCGAGAGGGCCAGCCGCACGCCACCGACGTCGACCGGGACGGCCACGCAGCGCACGCCCAGCTCCTGCTCCTCGTCGTCTAGGGCGAAGCCCTGCTCGCGGACCACGCCGAGCTCGCGGTCCAGGTCCTCGGGATCAGTGAGGGTATGCGGTGTGCGGGCGACGCGCTCCCGACCGGCGAGGAGCGCCATGGCCCGGTCGGCGTCGAGCCCGGCGAGGGCCACCTTCCCGACGGCGGTGGAGTGCAACGGCACCCTGCGCCCGACCTCGGCGAAGATCCGCAGGGTGTGGGGGGAGGGAGACTGCGCGACGTAGACCATCTGGTCGCCCTCGAGGACGGCGAGGTTGGCGGTCTCGCCCGTGGCCTCCACGGCGGCCCGCAGGGCCGGGGCCGAGACCGCGGCGACCTCGCGGTAGGCGGCGTCACCGAGCCGCATGGCTGCCGGGCCCACGCCGTACCGGCGTCCGGGGTCTTGCCGAACCCAGCCGCGCTGCCCGAGGGCGACGAGGATCCGGTGCGCGGTGCCGGCAGGCAGGCCGACGGCCCGGGCGACCTCGGTAACCCCCAGCGTGCCGCGCGTGTCGGCGAGCACCTCGAGGATCTCGAGGGCCCGGTCGACGGACTGCACCCCGGCGCGGGGCCGGTCCTCGTCGCGGCTGCTCATGATCGACCAGACTACTCGCGGGATCTCGGCGTGCGGCGCGGTCTTGTCCTTGGCGACTTTGATCAGCACCGTTTGCAGATCGGCGATCTGGCGGGCGATTGCGTCGGGGTCGAGGCTGGCGCGGTAGGCGGCGCCTGGCTTTGATCGCGGGACCAGCCCGTCACCGAGACGACCTCATCGAGGATGCGGCCCCGGTCTTCTTCGTGGCCTTGGCATACGCCCTGGAACAGCGCGCGGTGATCTCCACCCGAGGCCTCATCGACAACCCACTTCCCGAAGAAACCCAGCGTCTGAACACCCAGCGGCACCATTTAGCGGGCAGTCCTACCTGAGGCACCACTGGCGTATCGCGGGCAATCTACGTGAGTCTCGTCGGGTCCTTGACGCAGAGGTGGGGGTAGTGAATAGTGCGTCTCGCACCATCGTCGAGGACTTTCCGCAGGTACCGGCCGAAGATTCCTACTCATACTGAGGTGTCAACGTGGACAACCTTGCAGTTCTCAGCCTGCTGGCCATTGCGCCGATCGTCCTGGTGGGAGTGCTACTGGCCGGCTTCCGCTGGCCGGCGAAGTACGCCATGCCCGTCGGCTACGTCGTGACCGTCGCCATCGCGATGCTGGTCTGGGAGATGCGTCCGGCCGCCGTGGCCGCCGCCACCATCGAGGGGCTGGTCGTCGCGGTCACGCTCCTCTACATCGTCTTCGGCGCCCTCCTGCTTCTCGCCACCGTCATCAGCAGTGGGGCGATGAGCACGATCCGCGCCGGCTTCTTCTCGATCTCCCCGGACCGGCGGGTGCAGGCGATCATCGTCGGCTGGCTCTTCGGGTCGTTCATCGAAGGCGCGTCCGGCTTCGGCACGCCCGCCGCGATCATCGCCCCGCTGTTGCTGGCCCTCGGATTCCCGGCCATGGCCGCGGTCATGGTCGGGCTGATCATCCAGTCGACACCGGTCTCCTTCGGTGCCGTCGGCACGCCGCTGATCATCGGTGTCGGAAACGGCCTACGCGACGGGGCGGGCGTCAACGAGCGCGTCGCAGAGATGGGCTTCACCGGCGCCACCGCCTACGACGGTTTCATCGCAGAGATCGCCTTCCAAGTCGCGCTCATCCATGCCATCGTCGGACTGCTCATCCCACTGGCGCTGTCGGTCATGCTCACCGGCTTCTTCGGCGAGCGCCGCAGCTTCGCGGAGGGCTTGCGGATCTGGCCCTTCGCGCTCTACGCCTCGCTCGCGATGACGGTGCCATACGTGCTGGTCGCCCGCTTCCTCGGCCCTGAGTTCCCCTCGCTCATCGGTGGGCTCGTCGGCCTGACACTGGTGATGTTCACCTCCAGCAAGGGCTTCCTCATGCCCAAGAAGAACTTCGACTTCGCACCCCGCGCCTCCTGGGAGAAGCGGTGGATGGGCTCGGTCGACATCGACCACATGGAGGTCGGCCAGAAGAAGATGGGCATGATGACGGCGTGGTCGCCCTACGTGATCGTGGCGCTGGTGCTCCTGGCCACCCGGCTCATCGAGCCCCTGACGAACGTGTTGCGCGGTGAGGCCCCCTGGGTGACGATCCCGTTCGAGAACCTTCTCGGGACCGGCATCTCGACGAATTGGCAGTGGCTCTACAGCCCCGGTTCGGTCTTCATCGTCGCGGTGCTCATCACGTACGCGCTGCACCGGATGAACGGACACCAGATCCGCCAGACCTGGAAGGTCGCCGGGGGCCAACTCCTCGGCACCGCCGTGGCGCTCCTCTTCGCCCTCCCGCTGGTCCGTCTGCTCATCCGCTCGGGCCCCGAGTTCACCGAGTCCGGTCTGGCGTCCATGCCGGTCACACTGGCGGAAGGCGCTGCCGCCATCGGCGGCGCGAACTGGCCGCTCATCAGCCCGTGGATCGGTGCTCTGGGGGCCTTCATCGCCGGCTCCAACACCGTCTCCAACCTCACCTTCTCGCTCTTCCAGTTCGCCACGGGTGAGAACATCGGTGTCCAGCCGGAGACCGTCGTGGCCATCCAGGCCGTTGGCGGTGCCGGTGGCAACCCGGTGGCGATCCACAACATCGTCGCCGCGTCGGCGACCGTCGGACTGCTCGGTCGGGAGGGAGACCTGATCAGGAAGACGGTCCTGATCACCATCTACTACTGTCTAGCGGCGGGTGTCGTGGGATACACGCTCATCTACGGACTGGGCGGCGCCGGCCTTGTGCAGTTCATCATCCTCATCGCCATCCTGGTGGGCCTGGTGTTCTGGATCCTGAACAGGGAGAAGAAGCTGGAGAAGGTCGAAGCGGCGCGCTGACCGTCAGCGGCCGCGCCACCACGACAACGCCCCGCCCGGGTCTTCCAGGGCGGGGCGTCGTCCTTGGGTGCGGACAGGTCGCGGTCAGACCAGGTGCTCGCCCCGGATCGACGCGTCGAGCAGCGTCGCGGTGTGCACGAACGGGACCGGCCGCCCGGCGCGCTCCAGCGCCTGGCTGATCTGCATGAGGCACCCCGGGTTGGCGGTGACGAGCAGGTCGGCCCCGGTCCGCAGAATGTTGCCCACCTTCAGGTCCCCGAGCTCACGGGCGGGCGCGGGGTTGAGGATGTTGTAGACCCCGGCGGATCCGCAGCAGATCTCGGCGTCCGGGACCTCGTGGAGGGTCACGCCGGGCACCTCCCGCAGCAGCTGGCGGGGCTGGCTGACGACCTTCTGGGCGTGACGCAGGTGGCAGGCGTCGTGGTATGCGACCACCACCTCGCGTCCTTCGGGGCCGATGGGGTGGCGGGGAGCGACGGAGCCCAGCTCGACGAGGATCTCCGAGAGGTCGCTGACCCGGTCGCTGAAGGCGCGAGCCCGGTCGGCGTAGTCGGGGTCGTCCGCCAGTAGGTGGACGTACTCCTTCATCGTCGACCCGCAGCCGGCCGAGTTGACCACGACCCGGGCGACGCCGGCCTCCTCGAAGGTGTCGATGAGGCGCCGGGCGAACTCCTGCCCCTCCTCCTTGCGGCCCGTGTGCACGGACAGGGCCCCGCAGCACCCCTGTCGCTGCGGGGCGATCACGTCGCAGCCCTCGGCAGCGAGCACGCGCGCCGTCGCCGTGTTGACGTCGCCGAAGAACTCGCGCTGAACGCACCCGGTCAGCATCCCGACCACGGCCCGCCGCCGCCCCACGGCAGGGGTGCGTTCGGGCACGCTGACGCGCGGACCGAGCGGAGGCGCGAGGTTCTGCAGGACCTCGAGCCGGGGGCTGACCCGACCGAGCAGCCCGGTGCGCTGCACCAGTCCCAGGGCGCCGCTGCGTTGGGCCAGGCGCAGGGGACCGCGCAGGGCCCGGAGCCGGGCGGGGTAGGGGAAGAGGCTGAAGATGAGGGCGCGCATCCGGCGGTCGGCGGGAGGCCGTTCGACGCGGCGCTCGACCTGGGCGCGGGTCTGCTCGAGCAGCCGGTCGTACTGCACGCCGGACGGGCAGGCCGTGACGCATGCCATGCACCCCAGGCACGCGTCCCAGTGACTGACCATTGCCTGGGTCAGTGGTGCCCCCTCGACGCCGGCACGCATGAGGTCGATGCGGCCACGCGGGCTGTCCATCTCCTCGCCCCACAGGGTGTAGGTCGGGCAGGTCGCCAGGCAGAAGCCGCAGTGGACGCACTCGTCGATCAGCTCCTGGCTCGGCGGGTGGTGGGCGTCGAAGGCGGGCGAGGCCAGGACCTCGGAGCGCTCCTCGCGGACCGTGGGCATGCCCACCTCGATGGCCTCGGTGGCCCTGGGAGCAGGTCTGTGCGATCCGACGGGCAGGGTCGGTCGTGCGCTCATGTCAGAGTCCTCCTACGAAGCGTCCGGGGGCCAGGATGCGGCCGGGATCGAACTCGGCCTTGACCCGGCGCATGAGGTCCAGGGCAGGGACTGGGCCCCACGTGTCCATGGCCCGCTTCGTCTCGGGTTCGGCGTCGAGGACGACCGTGGAACCGCCGATCTCCGTGCAGACGCGTCGGACCGATTCGACGGACCGGCAGACGGCCTCGGTGTCACCGCCCGCAGGAAGGGTGGCGTGCAGCACGCCGACGCCGGCCGAGCCGGTCACCGTGGCCCCGTGCCCGCGTAGCTCACGGACGAGATCGGGTATGCCGCTGAGGCGGGCGGTCGAGCGCAGCAGTACGGGCCGTGCTCCTGTGCCGTTCGCCACCCCTGGCAGCCGCCCCCACCAGGTGGGTGGCTCCTCGGCGATCCAGGCATCCTGACCCAGCTGGGTGGCCAGGCTCTCGGCGCGCGCGGAGGCACCCACCTCTGTGCCGCTCACAAGCGCCGCCACCACCGGATCCTCGTCGGGACCGACGTGGACTTCGATGGCATGCGGGACGAGCTGGCTGGCGACGAGGTCTGCAAGGACCTCGACGAGCCGCTCCTGCGTCGTGGGGGCGCCGATCCAGAAGGTGGCTGCAGGCACGGGATGAAGCCGCACCGTGACCTCGGTGAGGATGGCCAGCGTGCCCCACGACCCGGTCAACAGCTTCGACAGGTCGTAGCCGGCGACGTTCTTGACGACCTTGCCGCCGGCCTTGGCGACGGTGCCGTCCGCACGCACGAAGCGGACTCCGATGACGACGTCCCGGGCCGCGCCGACCCACATGCGCCGCGGGCCGGCGAGGTTGGTCGCCACCGCGCCGCCGAGGGTGCTGTCCCCGGTGAGGTCGTCGATGACGAGCTGGTGGCGTCCCTGCCCGAGGGTGTCCTGGAGCCGGTCCAGCGGCATGCCGGCGCCGGCGGTGGCGATGAGGTCGCCACGCGAGTGCTCGACGAGCTGGTCCATCCGCGTCGTGTCGAGCAGCACGTCCAGCCGCTCGGGTGGACGGCCCCAGACGAGCTTGCTGCCGTGACCACGGACGACCACGGCCAGGCCCTGTTCATGGCAGACACGCAGTAGCGCGGAGGTCTCGGCAGCGGAGGCCGGGCTGGCCACGGCCCGTGGTGCCACGCCGTCGACGGAGTCGGCGGCGTCTGGCTCCGCGAGCTCGCACACGCCGTCGAGGAGGTCGAGCGTCGACATCAGAACACCTCCGCCAGCCCAGCGTCCTGCAGCGGGTGAGCGCCCTGCACGATCCGGGGTCGCTCGCCGCACAGTCGCGGGGTCGGGTAGATCTTGCCCGGGTTCGCGATCCCGGCCGGGTCGAAGGCGCAGCGGACGAGCTGCATGGTGTCCAGGTCTTCCTCGGTGAACATCCGCGGCATGTACTTGGCCTTGTCCGCGCCGACGCCGTGTTCGCCGGTGATCGAGCCCCCGTGTTCGATGCAGAGGTCGAGGATCATTCCCGACACCATCTCGGCCCTCTCGGTCGCGCCCTCCTGGGCGGCGTCGAAGAGGACGAGCGGATGGAGGTTGCCGTCGCCCGCGTGGAAGACGTTGGCGACGCGGACGCCGTGCTCGGCGCTGATCTCGGCCATTCTGCGCAGCACCTGGGGCAGCGCCGTACGCGGAACCACGCCGTCCTGGACGATGTAGTCGGGGGAGATCCGACCGACGGCAGCGAAGGCGGACTTGCGGCCCTTCCAGATCTCAGCCCGCTCGGCGGCGTCGGTGGCCATCCGGAACTCGAAGGCACCCTCCTCGGTGCAGATCTGCTCGACCACCGCATACTCGTGCTCGACCTCCTGCAGGGCACCGTCGAGCTCGACGACGAGAACCGCACCGGCGCCCGCGGGGTAGCCGCAGGAGACCGCCTTCTCGGCGGCCTCGATCGCCAGCGCGTCCATGATCTCGATCGCCGCCGGCACGATGCCGGCCGCGATGATCGCGCTCGTGGCGGCCCCGGCCTGGTCGGTCGTGGGGAAGCCGGCGAGGATGGTCCGTACCTCCTGCGGCAAGCGGACGAGCCGGACCGTGGCACGGGTGGCCACGCCGAGCGTGCCCTCGGACCCGACGAATGCGCCCACGAGGTCGTAGCCGGGGGCGTCAGGGGCGTCGGTGCCGAGCGTCACCCGATCGCCGGACGGGGTCACGACATCCAGGGAGAGCACGTGGTTGCTGGTGAAGCCATACTTGAGGCAGTGCGCCCCGCCGGAGTTCTCCGCGACGTTGCCGCCGATCGAGCAGATCTGCTGGCTGCTCGGGTCGGGCGCGAAGTAGTAGCCCTCCGGGTTGGCCGCCTTCGAGACCTGGAGGTTGATCACCCCCGCGTCCACGTCTGCGCGCTGGTCCGCGGCACGGATGGCGTGCAGGGTGCGGATGCGGCTGGTGACCACGAGCACGCCGTCGGCACGGGGGAGCGCGCCGCCGCTCAGTCCGGTGCCCGACCCCCGCGCCACGAAGGGCACGCTGTGGCGGGCGCAGGCCGCCACCGTCGCCGCGATGTCCTGTGCGCTGTCCGCGAGGACCACTAGGGCGGGGGTGACCCGGTAGGCCGCAAGGCCGTCACACGCGTAGGTGTCGACCTCGCTGGGGTCGGTGAGCAGGTGGGAGTCGGGTATGACGTCGCGCAGGTCCTCCAGCACGTGCCGGACGTCACCGCTGCTGCCGTCGAACGCCATACCCGACCTCCTCGTCGTGGATGGGTGTGCTTTGCGGACCAGCCTAAATGTCAGTCCATCGACTCGTAGGCGGGAACGGTCAGGAAGTCCTCGAAGTCGTCGGCCACGGCGACCTTGAGGAACAGGTCCTTGGCCTCGCGGTAGTCCTCCGGCGTTCCCGGGAGCTCGTCGAGGACCTCCTGGGTGAGCCGCTCGACCAGCTCGCGGGTCACGGTGGCGCCGGTGTCCGCGAGCGTGACGTCGTTGTGCAGCCACTGCCAGATCTGCGAGCGGG
>JBHEPF010000017.1:0-8752 GCA_046260445.1 Dermatophilaceae bacterium
ATCGGTGGCGACGACGCGTGGGCGACGCTCGACCACGGTCGGGGACGCTGGCCCTACGCGATCGGCTGGAACTGGGGTGCCGGCTCCGGCCGGGTCGACGGCGACGCCATCGGTCTGCAGGTGGGCGGGCAGTGGACCGACGGCACCGGCTCGACCGAGAACTCGATCGTCGTCGACGGCCGGCTGACGAAGATCGGCGACGAGCTGCGCTGGAAGTACCGACGCGACGACTGGCTCGCCCCCTGGCGGGTGAGCGGCGGCCCGGTCGAGGTGACGTTCCACCCCGAGCACGTCCGCGAGTCCATCACCCAGCTGGGCGTCCTCGCCTCCGCCACGCGCCAGTGCTTCGGCACCTGGACCGGACGCGTGGGCGATCAGTCGGTCGACGGACTCTATGGCTGGGCCGAGGACGTGCGCCAGCGCTGGTAGCGCGGTGCCTTCCGCGGAACAGGTCTGTGTGCGTTGCCAGCCTCTCCCTAGAGTCGAGCCATGACAGCGAGCCACCCGCCGATCGGGACCGTCGCCGTCGTCGGAGCCGGGGCCATGGGCGCGATGTACGCAGATCACTTCAGCCGCACCGGGTTTCACACTCAGCTCATCGCCGGGGGTGGGCGTGCGGCGCGGCTCCGTGCCCGGCCGATCGCCGTCAACGACCGCGTCCTCGACGCGGAGGTGGTCGACCCGCTCGACCCGAGCGCGGCGCACAAGAACGCGGATCTCGTCCTTGTCGCCGTCAAGCACGCTCAGCTCCCTGAAGCGGCCGAGCTCATCGCCCCGCTCGTCGGCCGCGACACCACGATCCTCTCCGTCCTCAACGGTCTGGAGAGCGAGGAGATCCTCCTGCGCGGCCTGCGCGAGAGGCGACCCGACACCACCCCCGACCAGGTGCCGCTCTGCATCGCCCTCGCCATGGACGCCGAGCGATCGGGCCATCGGGCCATCGGGTCCGCTACACCCAGGCCGGCCGGCTCGTCTTCGGACCGGCGGAGGCGGAGGGCATCGAGAAGGGCAGCAGCGCCAGGATCGAGGCCGTCCAGGACGCCCTCACCCGCGCCGGGCTCGCCTGGTCCACACCCGACGACATGCGCCACCAGATGTGGTGGAAGTTCATGGTCAACGTCGGCATCAACCAGCCCTCGGCCGTGCTCCGCGCACCGTACGGCGCCTTCCAGAAGCCAGCCCCCGCATACGCGCTCATGATGGCGCTCGTCGCGGAGGTGCGGGCCGTCGCCGCAGCCGAGGGCGTCGACCTCACCGAGGACGACGTCGAGCGCTGGCACACGGTTCTCGCCGGCCAACCCGCTGAGGGCATGACGTCGATGCACCAGGACGTCCTCGCGGGCCGCCCGACCGAGGTCGACATCTTCGCCGGCCGGGTCGTCGAGCTCGGCAGGACTCACGGCCTTGCCGTTCCCCACAACCAGACCCTGCTCTGGATCCTCCGGGCCCTGGGAGAGACCGCGGCCCATTGACCGGCCGGACCACTACCGACAGGCTTGGGCGCACTGTCGAGAGTGAGCGAGCCGCCATGTCGAACACCGCCCCAGGGGCCTACATCGAGGAGAGCCCGTCCGGGAGCCGGGTCATCACGGGCGTCGCGACGTCGGTCACGGCCTTCGTGGGCCGTGCGCCCCGCGGCCCGGTGGACCAGCCGGTGAGTGTCGCGAGCCTGACCGAGTTCGAGGGCGTGTTCGGCCCCCTGTGGACCGAGTCCGGGCTGGGGTATGCGGCGCGCGCCTTCTTCGACAACGGCGGCGAGTCCGCGGTCGTCGTCCGCGTCGATGACGGAAGCCAAACGGCCTGGGTCGACCTCGGCAACGGACTGGTCATCGAGGCGCTCGGGCCGGGCGCGTGGGCCAACGACCTGGTCGTCGGAGTCGCTCATCCCGGGCCGGAGGAGGCTGCCGCGGTCGCGAGCGCGCACGGGCTGCTCGACGGCGACTCGGTCTTCACCCTGTGGCTCACCTGCGGCGACGAGACCGAGGTCTTCCCGCACGTGACGAGCGGCGACGGCCCCCGACGGATGGACGCTGTGCTGAGGTCCTCGCGCCTGGCCCGCGTCCGCGGCACCCTGCCCGGTCCACGCCCGGACACCGGCAGCTTCCCGGTCACGAGCCAGGGGCAGGACGGCGCGCTGCCGGGGAGCGACGCATACCTCTCCGGCGTCGGCGAGAAGCGCGGCCTTCGCGCTCTCGACGACGCGGACCTTGTCAATGTCCTTGTCCTGCCGCCGGTCACGCCGGCCGGTCAGCTCCCCGACGGCGTGTGGGCCCCTGCGATGGAGTATGCGAGGGAGCGTCGCGCGTTCCTCCTCGTCGACCCGCCGCCTGGGTTGGCGATGAGCGACGTCGTGGCCTGGGCGACCGGTCCCGCCGGGCTGACCGGTCCGGCCGCCAGCAGCGCGGCCCTCTACGTCCCGCGGCTCCGGCAGTCGGATCCGTTGCAGGGCGGGGCTGTCGCCTCGTTCGCGGCGTCGGGCGCCGTGGCCGGAGTCTATGGGCGCACCGACGCCGCCCGAGGCGTGTGGAAGGCCCCCGCGGGCAGGGAGGCGAGCCTCGTCGGCACCCTCGGTCCGTCCGTCATGCTGGACGATGCCGAGAACGGCCGGCTCAACCCGGAGGGCGTCAACGTCATCCGGGCCTTCGCCGGCGTCGGGACCGTCGTGTGGGGTTCACGAACGATGCGGGGCGCGGACCGGTCCGCCGACGAGTACAAGTACGTCCCCGTGCGCCGCCTCGCGCTCCACATCGAGGAGAGTGTGTACCGCGGCACGCAGTGGGCGGTGTTCGAGCCCAACGACGAGCGGCTGTGGGTGCAGCTCCGCAGTGCCATCGAAGCCTTCCTGCACGACCTCTTCCGCCGCGGCGCATTCCAGGGCAGCGCCCCGGAACAGGCCTACTTCGTCACCTGCGACCGGACGACGACCACCCCGTCGGACATCGCCTCCGGGGTGGTCAACGTCCTCATCGGCTTCGCGCCGGTCAAACCGGCGGAGTTCCTCATCATCAGACTCCGACAGCGAGCGGCCGTGGCACAGCCATGAGCAACGACAGGCCGCGTGCTACGTGGACACCTCCGCCCTGGTCAAGCGTGTCGTCGCCGAGGACGAGTCGAGCGCGCTGAGAAGCGTGTCTGGAGTGCTCAGCTGAAGACGCCGTGACGTCCGACCTCTCCCGCACCGAGCTCATGCGGGCCGGGGTCATCACGTATGACGAGCGGCTCGCCGAGGCCGCGCACGCACCCGGAATCCAGGTGGTCTCTCCTGGTCCACGCCGGTCACGGTGTGGAAGGCGTCATCGCCAGATGCGCACTGAGCAATATTGCGCATTGTGCATCCTCTGTCTATGGTGGGCACATCTGTCCGCCCAGCCCTGGAGTCCGCACCGTGTCCCTTCTGCTCTCCCGCCTCGGGCGGTACTCGTTCGACCACCCGCTGCGGGTCCTCGGCGCCTGGCTCGTCATCATCGCCGCGGTGGTCGGCCTCCTGCTCACGCAGCCGACGTCGATCTCCACCGGCCTGACGCTCGACGACACCCCCTCCCAGCGGGTGATGGACACGATCAGCGAGACGATGCCGCAGGCCCAGGGGACCCAGGGGAGCCTGGTGTTCACGAGCGTCGACGGCACTCGCGTGGACACCCCGCAGGGCGGTGCCGCCATCGTCGCCGCGCTGAGCGCGGCGCAGGACACCGGGTTCGTCATCGACCGGGAGGCCCGGCTGGCCGAGCAGGGCGACGAGGTCGACGAGAAGATCCGCGAGCAGGTCGAGCTGACGTTCGCCGCCGAGCTCACCCCGCAGCTGGTCGCGCTGGCAGCCTCGCTCGATGAGGCCGCCGCCGGGATCCCCCCGGACCAGCCGGCCGCCGCGAACCTCGTGGAGCTGGGTGCCCGCGCAGAGACGCTCTCGACCGCCCCGCCGACCGAGCAGATCGACGGAGCCACAGTGCTGTTCGCAGACCTGGGTGCACTGACGACCCGTCTCGAGGCCGCCGGGGTGACCCAGACACTCGCGCTGCCGACCCTCCCGGCCGAGATGTCGGATCCGCGCACCGCGGTCGAGGAAGCCGTCGCGGTGGCGACGACGACCGCACTCGCCGACCTCGACCGGCTCACCTCCGGGACCACCCCCCCGGGCGAGCCGCTCACGGTGGGCGGCACCGCATACAGCAGCGTCCTCGTCTCCACGGACGGACGCACGGCGGTCGCGTCGCTGCAGCTGACCGAGCGGGTCTCGGACCTACCCGACGGGACGCTCGACGCGATGCTGGCGGCCGGCGACGACGCGGTGGCCCAGGCCGGCCTGGAGATGTCGGCGACGACGTCACTACTGCCTGTCGAGCCCCCGATCGGGGGGCACGAGGCCATCGGCCTGGCCATCGCGGCGCTCGTCCTCGTCCTCGCCCTCGGGTCGCTCGTCGCCGCCGGGCTGCCGCTCCTCACCGCCCTGGCGGGCGTCTTCATCGGCGTGGGCGGCGCCTTCGCCCTCTCGGCGAACTTCCACATGACGACCTCGACCCCGGCGCTCGGGCTGATGATCGGTCTCGCGGTCGGCATCGACTACGCGCTCTTCGTCGTGCACAAGCACCGCACCCTCATCGTCCGCACCGGGCGGTCCGCGCAGGATGCCGTGGGCGAGGCGGTCGGCACCGCGGGAAGCGCCGTGCTGTTCGCCGGGCTCACGGTGGTCATCGCCCTCCTCGGGCTGCTCACGCTCGGCATCGCCTTCGTCAACACGATGGCGCTCACAGCCGCGACGACGGTCACGCTGGCCGTGCTCATCGCCCTGACCGCCCTCCCCGCGCTGCTCGGGCTCGTCGGCGAGCGCGTCGCGAGCACCCGGGCTCGCGAGCGGGCCCAGCGGCCGGGGCGGCAGCGGATCGCCCACGGCTGGGTCTCCGGCGTCACCCGCCGTCCCTGGCTCACGATCCTCGGGGTCGTCGCCCTGCTCGGACTGGTCGCCATCCCCGCCCCGGGCCTCGATCTCGGGATGCCGTCCGGGTCGGTCGCCCAGGCCGGCTCGTCGCAGCGCACGTCCTACGACGCCATCACCGACGCCTTCGGCGAGGGGAGCAACGCCCCACTCATCGTCCTGGCGCGCGAGAGCGAGGCGACCCGCTTCGACCAGGCCACGCTGCTCTCGACCCAGCAGGCCCTGGCCGACATCGACGGAGTCGTCAACGTCGCACTCATGGGCACCTCGCCCGACAGTGAGCTCGCGATCTACCAGGTGACCCCCGAGGGTGGACCGACCGACGAGTCCACGACCGAGCTCGTGAACCGGCTCCGGGAGGTCCCGCTCGCCGACGTCGGGCTCCTCGGTGTGACCGGCCTGACGGCGATGAACATCGACCTCTCCGAGGTCCTCGCCGACGCGATCCCCGTCTACGTGACCCTCGTCCTCGTGCTGTCCCTCTTCGTGCTCCTCATCGTCTTCCGGTCGCTCCTCGTTCCGCTCATCGCGACGTTCGGGTTCCTCCTGACGATGGCGGCCGTGGCCGGCCTCGTCGTGACGGCGTTCGGCAACCCGGACTGGACCTGGCTCGTCGGCGTCGACCGGGCCGGACCGATCCTGCCCTTCCTGCCGATCATGGCGACGGGCATCCTCTACGGGCTCGCCAACGACTACCAGCTCTTCCTCGGAACGTCCATCCGGGAGGACTACGTCCACGGGGCCGACGCCCGGACCGCGATCCGCAGCGGTTTCGTCCACGCGGGACGGGTCGTCGTCGCCGCGGCGATCATCATGGTCTCCGTGTTCGGCGGCTTCGTCCTCAGCACCGACACGACGATCCGTCAGTTCGGCTTCGCCCTGTCGGCGGGCATCCTCATCGACGCGTTCCTCATCCGGATGGCGCTCGTGCCCGCGCTGCTCCACCTTGCGGGCGAGTGGGCCTGGTGGCTGCCGAAGTGGCTCGACGACCTGCTTCCCACGCTCGACATCGAGGGTGACCGACTCCGGCAGGGCCGCGCGAACGCCCCGGACCCGTCGCCACCCGCCGCTCCGGTGGCCGCCGAGGACCCCCCGGTGGAGTCCGCCGTTGGCGCCGCCCGGGCGTGACATAGTGCCTGGTATGGGACAGGGCCTGCGGGAGCGGAAGCGGGTCGCGCTCGAGCGCGACCTCGCGAGCGCCGCCCTCTCGCTCGTCGCGGAGCGCGGGTTCGCGTCGGTCACGGTCGACGACATCGTCGCGCGAACAGGCGTGTCCAGACGGACCTTCTCGAACTACTTCGCCTGCAAGGAGGACGCCGTCGCCTCGGTCGTCCTGCATCGCGCGACTGATGCGCTCGAGAGCTGGCGGGCCGAGCCGAGCGACGCGAAGAGCCTGGTCCCGGTCGTGCGGTCGCTCATCATGCACCAGATGCGGTCGGGCACCTTCGTGACGATGGCCGCGGTGTCAGCGCTCGCGCGCGAACACCACCAGCTGGTCCCCTATCTGCGGGAGGCCCAGTGGTCGCTGTGGTCCATGGCCGGTGCCAGGGTCCTCGAAGAGCTCGGCGAGACCGACGCCACCCGCAGGGCCGAGCTCATCGCCCTCATGGGCGCGGTCTTCGGGGTCGTGACCAGCTCGTTCCTCTCCAGCCCCGCCGGCGCCGACGTGCTCGAGCCGCCGATCGGGCCCCAGCACCTCGAGCACGTCCTCTCCCGGCTAGAGCACGGGTTCGCGCCGTAGCCGCCAGAAGGACACCGCGAGCGCGCCGGCCACCGGCGTCCAGAGGAGCCGCTCCCGAGCCGATCGTGAGGCGGCGTTCACGACGGTGCCGACCGCATACAGGATGGTGTATGCGGTGCGCACCCTGATGAGTCCCGCGGACTCGGTCCGGCTCGCGGCGGCCGCGACGGAGCCTGCGTACACGAACGTAGAGGCGGCACTGGCGGCGCGGAGGTGACGCGGAAGGTCGCGCTCGTGCTGCCCACCCCAGGCGAAGGCTCCCCACGGGGCTCCTGCGGCGAGGCCCGCCTGGAAGGCGAGGAGGCCGGCACTGCCGGCGACGGCGACGAGTCGCGCGGGGCGGGTCATGAGATGCGGTCCTCCTTCTCAGCAGGTGGGGTCACGGCCGGGTCGGGCCCTCCCTGCGGACGGATGATGACATTGCCGACCTTATGGCCGGAGTCGACGCGGCGGTAGGCCTCGGCGATGTCGTCCAAGGGCAGCACCTCGTCGAGCACAACGCGCAGCGTGCCGGCCTCGACGAGGCCGAGCAGGGCTGTCATGTCCTCGGTCCGCTCGGCTGCGACGCCGGCGCGCACGTTGCCTCGGGCGGTCACCGTGCCCCTGAGGTCGGCGGCGATGAGAAGGAGAGCTCCTCCGGGCGCGAGGAGCGGACGTCCGGTCCTCGCGGTGAGGGTGCCGATGGTGTCGACGACGATGTCGAAGCGGTCCGTCAGAGCGATGAGGTCCGTCGTCGTGTAGTCGACCACCTCGCTCGCGCCGAGGTCTCGCGCCAGGTCGGCGTTGCGGCCGCTCGTCACCGCAGTCACCCGCGCGCCCGCGATCGCCGCGAGCTGGACGGCGTTGCTGCCCACCGCCCCCGAAGCGCCGACGACGAGCACACGGTCCTTCTCTTTCACAGCGGACTTCACGCGAAGGAAATGCCATGCCGTCGTCCCGCCGAAGAGCACCCCGGCAGCCTCGTCGTGGGACACCTGGTCCGGCTTGGCGACGAGACGCCCCGCGGGGACGGACGCGAGCTCAGCGTGGGCGCCCATCCGGGTGCCGGCCATCCCGCATACCTCGTCGCCCACGGCGAAGGCGGTGACATTCTTGCCCACGGCCTCGACGACGCCCGACAGGCAGGAGCCAAGCACCGGACGACGCGGGCGGCGCACCCCGAAGGCGAGCCGCGCGAACGGCCCGAACCCTCGCGGGAACCGCGCAGCCCGGATCCGCGAGTCTGCCGCCGTGACCGCGGCCGAGTGGATCCGCACGAGCACGTCGCCGGCTCCGACCGTCGGCGGCTCGACCTCACGGATCGTCACCACCTCTGGTGGTCCGTATCGCTCGTGGACAGCGGCTCTCATGAAGCTCTCCTTACGCCTGTAAGTCACCGTGCGGAAAGGGTAACCTTACGGACGTAAGTTCGCAACGGTCCTCCCGCTGGACGGCACCGCCTCACAGCCGCACGTGATCCGCGTACACCAGCCGCTGCTCCGTGCCGGGGTGGCCGGTCTTCGGGCCCTCGGTGGGGTCGGCGTCGAAGTACTCGTACTCCTCCACCAGCACGCGCCACTGCGCCGAGGTGCCTGGCGTCGCCACCGGCAGCGGCTCGGGGAGATCCAGCTCCGCCGACCAGGTGACCCGGGTGCCGTCCGTGCCGGCCAGCGGCAGTCGGACCCGGTCGTGGTCGGTCCAGTCCAGGTCTCCCCCGCCGCCACCGGGGGCGCGCTGCACCGTGGCGAAGACCTCTCGCGAGGCCCGCAGCAGCGTGTCCGGGTCCGGCGTCAGCGTGCCCGAGCCGGTGTGCAGCCGGGGCATCCGGGTCAGCCCTCCCGGGCCGGTGACCGTGACCCTGACGGTCTCGGCGGTGCGCCGGCCGACCGTGGCCGTCCGCTCGGGCAGCGGCTGCACCCAGTCGGTCTGCACCACCGGGGACAGCTCTCGCTCGGGCAGCGAGTCCGGCTGGTAGCGCGCCACCGCCAGCCGCACGAAGGGCCACAGCGAGGCCCCCGGGTCCAGGGCCACGTCGACGAACCACTGGCCCCGGCCGGGGTGGTACTCCGGGCGGTAGCCGAAGACACGGACGCTCGGACCGG
>JBHEPF010000024.1:0-6869 GCA_046260445.1 Dermatophilaceae bacterium
GCCTTGTTGCAGGTAGTACACCCGGTATCCGGGTCCGTAGTCGATCCTCATCTCGCTCAGACCGTCGCCGATCGGCTGGACGTCCCCCGGATTCCCCAGGCTTAGGCGGCGGATCCGCATCTCGATCCGAGCTCGTGCATGTGGGTCCCCTGAGCCAGCGATCGAAGGTGGCGCTCTTGAGGATCTCGACGATGCGTATCCTGTAGTTTGCACCTGGGTGGTTGTCAACCGTCACATGCGGGCGACGGATCGGGGCCACCCACCCCTCACCGGCCGGGGAGTGGACGAGACCGTGGACCTCGACCGCGGTCGGCAGGAAGAAGAAGTACGAGATGCTCGGCTTGATCGCGAAGGCCGGATCGCCGTTCAGCACCGTAGAACTCGGCAGACGCCTCGGCCCGGTCGTCGAAGCAGAGGCACGGGACGATCGGGGGTGGGCGTCTTCGCTGCGCCGGTGGGCTCGCCCTGGCCAAGGCCGCCCTCACGGCCTGGCGGAGCGGGGGGGTAGACCGAGGGGTCAGGCCGCTCCCCGGGCCGGCCCGACCCCCGTGACCATGACCAGTTCGTCCGGCTCGTCCCGATGAAGGGCCTGCTGCTCTTCGTCGGCCGCCGCAAAACCCAGGCTACGCAGCAGTGCCTCCGAACGGTAGTTCGTGGCCTTGAGCACGGCTACGAAGGTGCGCACCCCATACTCGCTGCGAAGCTCATCCAGCATGGCTTGCACGGCGCTGCTGCCGATGCCCTGGCGCCAGTGTCGGCTGTTGAGCTCGTAGGCGACCTCCGCCGTGCCCGACGGCCGGACCGAAGACGCCCACCGCGACCCATGGCACGGTCAGGGCATCGAGCGGGTCCTTGCGGAGATGGATCACGCCCATCCCCGCAAGGACCAGGGGCAACCAGATCAGCCAGGACCACGCGAAGGTGACCACGAAGTAGCGGAACGGGAACCGCTCGAGCGCTGCCGCTACGCCGGAGTACGTGTCGCAGGACGTTCTCACGCGGCATGCGCGTCTCTCGACACCGCACTCACCGGGGATGGCGTGCTGAACCCTTTGACGATCAGCCAGATGGCCAGCGCCATCTCCTGGAGACCTATCGGAATGTGGAGGAGGTTGTTGACCGTTGTGAAGCCGAAGTTCTGGGTGAGGCCCGCGTAGAGAGTGGCAATCAGCGCGCACACGACGGCAAAGAGCCCCCAGCCCGACAGCCACCGGGGGACGAGCCGCGACCGATACAGCACGTAGTTGTACAGAACTGATCCGACGGCGAACGCGATCCCGGCGATGAACTGAACCGACCACTCGCGCACCGTCAGCAACAGGGTCGACGCCTCCATCGCCGAGGCCATGCCCGCGGAGCCGGCGGCGACGGTCTGCTGGCTCACGGAAAGCAGCGCCACCAAGCAGAGCGTCGCGATCAAGATGAACGCATTCTCGACCACCCTGCCGATGACGGACCCAAGGGCCAGCGCCGGGTGGGACTTCCTCAGAGCGGGGTACATCGCGATGGCGATGCCCATCCCAGAGGCGATCCACACGAACTCGATGAGTGCCGTCCACACGACGCGGTCGGCGTTCGCCGCCAGCCTGGCGAAGTCGACGGGTGCGACCACCTGCGCGCCCAGCGGGACGATGCTCATGATCGCCGCGACCGAGCATAGGATGAACAGGACTCCTGCGGCGATAGCGTTACTTCTGTACGTGCGCATCTCGATCTCCCTCATCTTTCGGTGATGGCGCAAGGCCGAGAACAAGGCGATTGACCGAGACGAGCGGAACGCCCAGATCGCGCACGCGCTTCAGAAGCCCGTGCAGCGCGGCCTGGTCGGCCACGGTGCCGGTCAGGAGCGTGTCGCCGTCGTCCTCCAGCGAGATCGACAGACCTTCGAACCAGCCCTCCCACGCCGGTCCGAGGTGGCCCTCGACCCTGACTTGGTAGACTGCGGTCCAAGCCGCGTCCGTCCTCTGACTCCGTCGCTCGGTCACTGTCCTCGTCGCCCTTTGCCACCGGTTCAGGCGTTCAACTGCGCCTGCTTCGGAGAGCATAGGCGTGCAATGAGGCGCGCGCATCGGTCGAACGGACTAGTCGGGGGGACTAATCTCAGAGGAGCGGTAGGACACCGAGTTCGCGTGCTCTGGCGACGGCCCGCGTGCGGTTGTGGGCGTCCAGCTTGTCGTAAATGCTGCGCGCATGGGCCTTGACCGTGTACGGCGAGAGGTACAGCGCGGCGGCGATCTGCCGGTTCGTGGAACCGGCCGCGATGTGCGTAAGCACTTCGATCTCGCGCTCGCTCAGGAGGCCCGAGACTTCGCGTCGTGTCCCGTAGGGCAGAGCGCGATCGGACCCGGCCGAGGGGAACGCCGCCAGCAACCGTCTCGCGCTATCGGGCGCCACCTCCCGTGCAGCGGCTGCGTTCAGCAAGCTGGCCATCGGCGGGCCCTCGGCGATGAAGATGCGGGCGTAGCCCTCCGGTTCGGCCATGGCCGAGGCGCGATCGAGCGCGGCGAGGGCCGAGGGCGTATCGCCGAGCGCTTCGTGGACGAGAGCCTTGAGCGCCAAGATCTCGATCACGCCGCCGGCCCGACCACCCGCCTCAGCAGCGTGCAGGAGGCGCTCAAGCAGTGTCATGGCGCCGTGGGCGGCATCGTCTACTCCCTCGCGCTTGTGTTGGGCGATGAGCAGTCTCGCCAGCGTCATGTGCTCGAACTCGCGCAGGTAGCTGAGTGCGTCGTCCGCAGACAGGCCGCGTTCACGCGCCCACGCGGCTGCCTCGGCCAGCCTGCCCTGCTCGACCAGGACCCGGGCCTTCAGCGCCGCTATGGGACGGAACTCCGGCAGGGGTGTCCTGACGAACACGCGCTCCGCCTCGTCCAGAAGGGCGAGAGCGCCCTGCAGATCGCCCTGCGCTTCGCTGAGCCGAGCCTCGGCGACGTAGCAGCGGTACCGCCATGTCGGCACTCCCGCCTGCTCGCTCAGTCGCCTGCTGGCCGCCAGGTGCTCCGCGGCGGTGATCAGGTCACCCCGTTCCAGGTCCAGTTCACCCTGCATGCGATAGAGGTCGGCTGCCGCGGGAGGCGGCGACTCGCCTGCGCCCAGCACTGACTCGGCCAGTTGCTCGATTGCGCCAACGGCATCACGGAGACGACCCAGCGCGATGCGGATGTCTGGCAGGACCGACGCGGCGCTGAGCGCGTCGGGGATGTTGCCGACCGAAAGGAGTCTCGTCACGTAGTCGGAGAAGACCCCGTCGGCGGCATCCAGGTCGCCGCTCGCCCAGTACGTCAGCCCCAACAGCGCGGTCGCTTGTTGGTGCCGAGGATGGTCTGACTCGGGCAGGAGCTCGCGCGCCTGCTGCGCGTGCTTCACGGTGCCGGGCACGTCTCCGACCGAATGAGCGTTGTAGGCGCGGGCCACCGCGATGGTCGCGAACAGAGGCCGAAGTTGGGCCTCGTCCACATCACCCCCAGGTTCGCTCGAGCCGGACTCCAGATAGCGTTCGGCGTCCTGCAGCCGAGCTTCGGCGGCCTCCAACTCACCGCCGCCCAACAACGCCCAGGCGAGCCAAACGCCGAGCGCGGGCCGAGTGCAGATCAGCTCGTCCGGCAGCATCCTCGCCCAAGTGAGCCACGCGGCGCTCTGTGAGCTGTCCTCCGTCATGGGCCCGGCCAGCTCGATCAGGTCGGCCGCCCGGGCGGGGTCCTTGGCGAGCAGGGCGTGATAGATCGCGTCCGATCGCCGGCCGTTCGCCTCGTACCATTCGCTCGCCCTGCGGTGCAAGGCAGGGATCTCACCGGGCTGTTCCTCGAGTAGGTGCACTTGCAGGACCTCAGCGAAGAGGTGGTGATAGCGGTACCATTGGCGCTCGCCGTCGAGCGGGACGACGAAGAGGTTGTCGCGTTCCAAACGCTCGAGCGTCGCCCTGCCGTTCCTCTGCCCGGTCACGGCGTCGCAAAGAGCACCGCACAGGCTGTCGAGAACGGCGGTCCGCAGTAGGAAGTCCCGTGTATGCTCCGGCTGACGCCCCAGAACCTCCTCGACCAGGTAGTCGAGTACGAACCGGCTACTGCCCGTGAACGCCTGGATGAAGCCAGCGGGGTCGGTCCGTCCTTGCATTGAAAGCGCCGCCAGCTGAAGGCCGGCGATCCAGCCTTCGGTGCGGGTCTCGAGAGCGGCGATGTCCTCCTGTGCGAGGTCGAGGCCCATCACCCGGTTGAGGAACTCCGCCGTCTCGGAGGAGGTGAAGCGCAGGTCGGCCGCGCGCAGCTCCGTCAGCTGGCCCCGAGCGCGCCACCGGGCCAGCGGCAAGAGCGGGTCCTCGCGGGTGGCGATCACCAGGTGCATCCGTGGGGGCACATGCTCCACCAGGAACCCGAGCGCCTCGTCCACTGCTTTGGAGTCGAGGACGTGGTAGTCATCGAGAACGAGGACGATATCGTACGGAAGAGCCGCGATGCTGTTGAGCAAGGCCGACAACATCGACTCGGTGGGAGCCGGTTGGGGAGACTCGAGCATGGCCAACACCGCTTGCCCGAGATCCGGGTCGACCGTCCGCAAAGCCGCGACGACGTAGGCCAGGAAGCGCGCCGGATCGCCGTCCTTCCGATCCAGCGCGAGCCAGGCCAGACGAACTTCCGATTCAAGACGGTTGCAGCCGGCCGCCCAATCGCTGACTACCGTGGTCTTGCCAAAGCCGGCCGGGGCAGACACAAGCATCAGCCTGCTGTGCACACCCTCGTCCAGCCGTTCGGTCAGGCGTGGACGGAAGACAGCGTCCGGGCGAGGCGATGGGACGTAGAGCTTGGTTTCGAGGATCGGCGTCGACATATTGGCAACTATGTCCCACGGCCCTGGAAGCCAGCGGGTCGGCATCGTCGCCTTGGCGGTGGCGTGTGGTTATCGTCTCCGGCATCTGCGCGCATCACCGCGGCTCGGTGGGCTGTCGAACAGAGCTTCCCCGGATCCTCAGAGCGCCCGACGCCGCCCCCCCGGTTTGCGGAACACCCCGCCGGCAACCACCCCATCGACACCGTGCCCAACGCACCTCCCCGCACCATTGGGTTCATGCGGGCACGATACACCGATCCGGCTAACGCCCCTCACCCCAATGGCGCATCCACCAGACTCCGCACGCCCGACGGGCCGCGGTTCGACACGCGGGTGGTGATCATCGTCGTCTTCACATCACTGTGCCCAAGCAACTCCTGAACCGTCCGGATGTCGTACCCGTCCTCGAGGAGATGCGTGGCGAACGAATGCCGCAAGCTGTGACACGTAGCCCGCTTCGTCAACCCCGCAGCCACCACCGCCTCCCTCACCACCTTCTGCACCAGCGACGCGTCAACGTGATGGCGACCCTCCTCCCGCGTGACCCGATTCACCCACCGGTTCGCCTGCGGGAACACCCACTGCCAACGCCACTCCGACGGAGCGTTCGGGTACTTCCGATCCAGCGCCATCGGCAGCACCACACGCCCCCAACCGGCCTCCATGTCCGCCCGATGCACCCGTTCGACCTCTCCAAAGTGGGCCACGAGCGACGACAGCAACGACGCCGGCAGCATCGTCACCCGATCCTTCGCACCCTTGCCGTCCCGCACCACGATCTCGCAACGCCCCACGTCCACATCCTGGACCCGAAGCCGCAGACACTCCATCAGCCGCAGACCAGCGCCGTACAGCATCGCGGCTACCAAGCGCCGATCCCCCTCCAACCGACCCAACACCAACCGCACCTCGTCGCGCGACAACACCACCGGCATACGCCGCGGCCGACGCGCGCGCACCACCTCACCCAGCTCGCCCACCTCGCGCCGCAACACGTGGCGATACAGGAACAGCAGCGCCGCCAGCGCCTGGTTCTGCGTCGACGCCGCCACCTTGCCCTGCACGGCCAGATGCGTCAGGAACGCGTTGATCTCCGCCTCGCCCAACTCGGCCGGGTGCCGCATCCCATGGTGCCGAACCTACCGGGCCGATCACGTCCCACTCCGATCGAACTCGGCTGAAGCCGCGACGGTGTCGACCCGTGCCCACGCCCCCCCGTCCGCCGACCCGTACGCCCGCCGCAGCGCGCAACCCCGTCGCCGATTGCGTCAGCCCGAGATCAGTCCTCACTCGGCGCCACCACCTCCAACTTGATCCGATCCGGATCCTCGCAGAACACCGCGTAGTACCCGGGCGCCGTCGCGAACGGGAAGCGGTCGTCGTACAGCAGCGGGAAACCCGCCTCCCGCACCCACGAACGCACCTCGTCGACGTGCGCGCGCGACCGCGCGCGGAACGCCAGGTGGTTCAACCCCACCCGCTGCGGGGGAACCGCGCCCCATCGTGCAGGTCCGGTCGTCACGTAGCTCGACGGGCACGGAGAGGGAGTTGGCGCGATGACCCCGACACCCTCTCGGGCGCTGTGACCCTGCATCACCCTGACGTGATGCTCAATGGGTGATCGTCACGGCCTTGCCGATCAGCAGCCCCTCCGCCAACTCGTTCAAGATCAGGTCGGCCACATCGGCACGAGGAATCTTGGATGTCGTGGCCCGGATTCCCTCTCCCACGCCGTAGACACCCGTACCCGGCGTGTCCACCAGCCCGCTGGGCCGAACGATGGTCCAGTCTAGCCCGCTTGCCGTGACGGCCGCTTCCTGCGCCTCATGATCAGCTCGTGCGCCACTCAGGAAGGTCGCGAAGAACAGTTTGTTGATGAGCGAGAGGTCGTTCCAGCTGGCGCCAATACCCATGGCGGACACGACGATGAGACGGCTGACGCCCTCCTGCTTCATGCTGTCGATGATGCTGACGGTGCCGGTCGCGCGGATCATCGTCTTCTTCAGTTCTCTCGAACCCAGCGCGCACAGCACGGCATCCTGACC
>JBHEPF010000027.1:0-10371 GCA_046260445.1 Dermatophilaceae bacterium
CTCGTGGGCTCGTTCGCAGACGGCAGCGCCGCGCTCGAGGGTGACATCGGTCGGCTGGCCGAGGCGGCCCAGGCCGGGCACCGCTACGAAGGCCTGCAGTTCTCGGTGTCCGAGCTGCGCCTGGTCGCCGAGTCGGAGGACCGCCTCCACGTCGCCGCGACCATCGCAACCTCGACGTATGCGGTGCGCACCGAGGTCGCCGACGACACCTCGTTCGCCACCCGCGACGCCACGACCGCCAGGGTGGAGCTCATCCTCGTTCACTCCGACGTGGGGTGGCGGATCAGTGAGGTGGAGCCGGCTGCGACCTAGTCGGTCATCCAGGCGGCTGCGCTCTCCAGCGTGGCGTGGTCGAAGGAGAACCCCGCCTCGAGGAGTGTCTGAGGCTCGACCCGTTGGCTGGCGAGGATGTCGTCGGCGAACCCGCCGATGACGATGCGCAGGGCCGGCGGTGGCACGGGGATGAGCGCCGGTCGACGCATGGCTCGCGCGATCGCCTTGACGACCTTGCCCTGGCGGGCCGGCCGAGGAGAGGCGAAGTTGACCGGCCCGGCGACCTCGGGGTGATCGAGGAGGAATGCGAGAGCACGCACCTCGTCGTGCAGGGTGATCCATGGCCACCAGGCCTTGCCGCGGCCGAACGGCCCGCCGACCCCGAGCCGCAGCATGAGCAACAGGGGTTTCATGGCGCCACCGGCTGGACTGAGCACGATTCCGGTGCGCGCAAGGGCGACCGAGACCCCGGCGTCCTGGGCCGGCTGGGTGGCGCGCTCCCAGGCGACGACGACCTCGGTGAGGAACCCCTCTCCGGGAGCGCTCGTCTCGTCGAGCGGCTCCTCGCCGCGGTCCCCGTAGATGCCGACCGCCGACCCGCTCACCCAGCGCACGAGGTGACCACGCTCGGCCAGCGTCGCCAGTGCGTTGGCGAGGGCGGTCGTGCCGTGCGTGCGCGAGGTGAGGATCTCCATCTTGTATGCGGGGGTCCAGCGCTTGTCCCCGATGCCGGCGCCATGGAGCGAGACGACCCCGTCGCAGTCGGCGATGACCTCGGGGTCGAGCGTTTTGCTCGCCGGGTCCCACTGGCGCTCATGGGCGGCTCGCGCGGGCCTGCGCACAAGGTGAACGACATCGTCTCCGCGCTCACGCAGGTAATGGGTGAGCGCGGAGCCGATGAGTCCGGAGGCCCCGGTGATCGCGATACGCATGGAGTTCTCCTGAAAGAGCGGTGGAGCCTCAGAGACCGAGGTCGGCCTCGAAGGCGCCTTCCTCGAGCCGGGCCTTCATCGTCGTGAGGAAGCGGGCGGCGTCCGCGCCGTCGACGACGCGGTGGTCGTAGGTCAGCGCGAGGTAGACCATCGGCCGGATCGCGATCGTCGACCCACCGGATCCGTCGTCGATGACGACGGGGCGCTTGACCACGGCGCCGGTGCCGAGGATGGCGACCTGCGGCTGGTTGATGATCGGGGTGTCGAAGAGCGCCCCACGGCTGCCGGTGTTCGTGACGGTGAAGGTCCCGCCGGACAGCTCGTCCGGAGTGATCTTGCTGTCACGGGTGCGAGCCGCGAGATCGGCGATCTTGCGCGCCAGCCCGGCGATGTTGAGGTCGCCCGCGTCCCGGATGACCGGGACGAGAAGACCACGCTCGGTGTCGACCGCGACCCCGAGGTGCTCGGCGCCGTAGTAGGTGATCTCGGCTCCCTCGACCGAGGCGTTGACGGTCGGGTGGGCCTTGAGGGCCTCGACGGCAGCGAGCGCGAAGAACGGCAGGAAGCTGAGCTTGGTGCCTTCACGCTGTTGAAACTCCGTCTTGGCGCGGTCCCGCAGCCGGGAGATCCGACTGACGTCGACCTCGACGACCGTTGTGAGCTGAGCCGAGACCTGCAGCGACTCGACCATGCGCTTGGCGATGGTCTGACGCAGTCGGGACATCTTCTCGGTCGTGCCACGCTTGCCGGACACCGCGGGCTGGGGCTTCGCGGCAGGCGCAGCCTGGGCCGGGGCAGCGGGTGCCGCCGGCTCCTCAGCCTTGGCCGCCTCCGCCTTGGCAGCCTCGGCTGCCGCGAGAACGTCCTGCTTGCGGACCCGACCGCCGATGCCGGTGCCCGTCAGCGACGCGAGGTCGATCCCGTGGTCAGCGGCCAGCTTGCGCACGAGCGGGGTGACGTAGCCGGCGGAGTCGCCCGCATCGCCGGCAGCGGCCTTGGGCTCTTCCTGCTTGGGCTCTTCCTGCTTGGCCGGCTCAGAGGTGGCCGGCTCCTGCTCGGGCTCCGGCTCGGTCGCGACCTGAGTGGGAGTCCCCTCCTTGACACCCTGCGCGTCCTCGGCGGCCTCAGCCTCGGACGAGCCGGCATCCGGCTCCTCGGCGGGCTTCGCCTGCTCCGTGCTCGGCGCGCTGCGTTCGGCGGCCTGGTCCTCGGCTGCGGCATCGGACGAGGGGGCGCCGCCCGACCCGGCGGATCCGCCGATGATGGCGAGCGCGCCGCCGACCTCGACCGTGTCGTCCTCCTGGGCGACGATCTTGGTCAGCGTGCCGGCCACGGGGGACGGGATCTCGGTGTCGACCTTGTCGGTCGAGACCTCGAGGAGCGGCTCGTCGACGGCGACCTCGTCGCCTTCCTGCTTGAGCCAGCGCGTGACGGTGCCCTCGGTGACGGACTCGCCGAGGGCGGGCATGGTCACGGTCTCCCCGCCGCTGACCTCTCCGCCGCCGGAACCACCATCAGAGGTCTGCTCCTCCTCCTGCGTCTGCTGGGGCTCCTCCTGCGTCTGCTGGGGCTCCTCGGCTGCGGGCTCCTCGGCGGGAGCCTCCGCCTCCTCCTCAGCAGGCTCGTCGGCGTCCTCCTCCTGTGCGGCCGCGTCATCCGCAGCGTCGCTGCCTCCACCCCCGGAGCCGTCGCCGATGACCGCGAGGTCCGCGCCGACCTCGACCGTCTCATCCTCCTCGACGAGGATCTCCTCCAGGACCCCGGCGACCGGCGACGGGATCTCGGTGTCGACCTTGTCGGTCGAGACCTCGAGGAGCGGCTCGTCGACCTCCACCTGGTCCCCGACGTTCTTCAACCATCGGGTCACGGTGCCCTCTGTGACGGACTCACCAAGGGCCGGCATGGTCACGCGTTCGGACATCGAGATGCTCCTTCGCTCCTGTTAAGGCGATTCAGTTAGCACGATTGTGTTCTTGGTCATGCTTACCCTACGACCATCAGGCGTGGGCGTGCAGGGGCTGCCCGGCTATGGCGAGCATGGCCTCGCCGATGGCCTCGTTCTGGGTGGGATGAGCGTGGATGAGCGGCGTGACATCGGCCGGGACGGCGTCCCATCCGACGATGAGCATGGCCTCGCCGACCTGCTCGCCCATCCGGTCCCCGACGAGGTGCATGCCCACGACGGGCCCGTCGGACAACCGAACCACCTTGACGAACCCGGACGTGCCGAGGATCTGCGCCTTGCCGTTGCCGCCGAGGTCGTACTGGTAGGTCGTCACGGCCTCATCACCGTGTGCCTCCCGGGCCGCAGCCTCGGTGAGCCCGACCGAGGCGATCTCGGGGTGGGAGTAGGTGACCTTGGGGATGAGGTGGTCGTGCACCGGGGCGGGGCCGAGCCCGGCGATCTCCTCGGCGACGAAGATGCCGTGGACGAAGCCGCGGTGCGCGAGCTGGGGGCCTCGGACGATGTCGCCCACCGCATACACGCCGGGGGCGGAGGTGCTCAGTCGCTCGTCCGTGGTGACGAAGCCGCCGTCCAGCTCGACACCCGACTCCGTGAAGCCCATCCCGTGGGTGACCGGTCCGCGCCCGACGGCGACGACGAGGAGATCCGCCTCGAGGGTCTCGCCGCCCTCGAGGATGACCTTGACGGAGGAGCCGTCCTGCTGGGCCGACTCGAACCGCATCCCGGTGCGGACGTCGATCTTGCGCTTGCGGAACGCCCGGGTGAGTGCCGCGGAGGCGACCTCCTCCTCGTTCGCGACGAGCCGGGGGAGTGCCTCGATGATCGTCACGCTCGTCCCGAAGGAGGCCAGCGCCGAGGCGAGCTCGACCCCGATGACACCGCCGCCGAGGACGACGACGCGGTCGGGGACCTCCTCGAGCTCGAGCACCTCGGTGCTCGTGAGGATCCGCCCGCCGACGTCGAGGCCGGGCAGGGACCTGGCGAAGGATCCGGTCGCGAGGACGACCGAGCGTCCGGTGAGGCGTCGCTCGCCGACGACGACGACCGGGGTATGCCCGGGCTCGGCCTCGAGGCGTCCCTCACCCTCGACGACCGTGACGCCGGAACCGGAGACCAGGCCGCTCAGCCCGCGGTAGAGCCGGCCCACCACCTTGTCCTTGTAGCCGAGGACCTTGCGCATGTCGACGCGGTCCAAGGTGGCCTCGATGCCGAACTGCCCCGCCGACCGCGTGACGTCAGCGACCTCTGCGGCGTGCAGGAACGCCTTGGTCGGGATGCACCCCACGTGCAGACAGGTCCCGCCGACCTTGTCCTTCTCGACGAGCGCCACGGAGAGGCCGAGCTGTCGGGCTCGCAGGGCGCACGCATACCCTCCGCTTCCGGCTCCGAGGATGACCAGGTCGTATGCGTCGCTGGCGTCGGGCGTGCTCTGGCTCTCCCGCATGGGTGCGGACTCCTTTGTCTGCTGGGTTCGGCCCGGGTGAGGCCGCTCGACCCATCCTGCCACCAGCGAAGGCTCTAGAGTCGTGGTCCATGGCGTGGTGGAAGTTCAGGGCGCGACGGCGCGAGGAGAGCCCGCCGGCGGGCGCGGGCGAGACCGGCCGGTCGCGGCGCAGCGAGGTGCTCGGGCACTTCCGCGAGTTCGAGCGGACGCGGGTCGGGGTCGAGGCCTACATCGAGCCGGCCACGCGAGTGACCTCCACGACCATGGTCCTCATCGACTTCCAGGGCGAGTGGACCCGACGGGCGGTCCCCGACCCGGCGGCCGGTATCGCGCTCGCCAAGGACCTCGGGATCCCGGTGTACGACATCAACCTCACCGGATATCCCCAGCGCATGCGCGACTGGAACGCCCGTCAGCGCCGCGAGCAGGAGCGGCGCCGACGAGACGGTCGGACGTAGTCGGTCGGGCTCAGTCGGTCGGGCTCAGTCGTTCAGGCATAGCTCTCGAGGACCGAGAGGAGTGCGGCGACGCCGAAGCCGGTCGCGCCCCTGGGGGTGTGGCCCCATGCCGCCTTGTCGTTCCACGCCGGACCGGCGATGTCGATGTGCGCCCATGGGATCCGTGGCGTCGGCTCCCCAGGAGTCTCCTCAGCGCCCTTGGGGGAGCCGACGAACTCGGACAGGAAGATCCCCGCGGTGAGCATGCCGCCCCACTGGTCGCCCTTGTGGGCGATGTCCGCGTTGGGGGTGTCGAGCGCCGTGCGCAGGTCCTGCGGCAGCGGCATCGGCCAGATCGACTCCCCGGTGTCGGTGCCCAGGGCGGCGACCATCTCGCGGAGAGAGTCGTCGTTCGCCATGACCGCGGCGACCCGGTTGCCGAGGGCGATCATCTGGGCGCCGGTGAGGGTGGCGATGTCGATGATCGCGTCCGGGTGGCTCTCGCTCGCGAGGGCGATGCCGTCCGCCATGACCATCCGGCCCTCGGCGTCGGTGTTGAGGACCTCGACGGTCTTTCCGCCGTACATCGTCACCACGTCGCTCGGGCGGTAGGCGTTGCCGCTCGGCATGTTCTCGGCGAGGCAGAGATAGCCGGTGACGGCGACCGGCAGCTTCAGCTGCGCGGCGGCCACGACGGTGGCCGCGACCGCAGCGGCTCCGGCCATGTCCATCTTCATGGTGAGCATGCCCGCAGCGGGTTTGATGCACAGGCCGCCGGAGTCGAAGGTGATGCCCTTGCCGACGAGCCCGATCGATGCCTGCGCCCCGCGCGGCGCGTAGCTCATCGTCACGAGACGAGGCTGGCGGGCGCTCGCCTGACCCACGGCGAGGATGCCCCCGAACCCTCCCTTGGCGAGCGCCTTCTCGTCGAGCACCTCGACCGTGACCTTGGCCTTGGTCTCACGCACCTTCTCGCTCACCGCGTCGGCGAAGGACTGGGGGTACATGAGGTTCGGTGGGGTGTTGACGAGGTCCTGACACCAGGCCCGTGCCGCGCCGAGGATCTCCACCCGAGCAGCCAGCGCTGAGTCCTCGAGCGTCGTCGCCACCTGGATCTCGCCGATCCGGGGCTCCGGGGCATCCTTCGTCGTGAGCTTGCGGATGTCGTACCCGCCCGCGTAGGCACCGTCGGCGATCGCAGCGACCGCCTCGGCGGTCGGTGCCGGCAGGGCGAGGACCACGGAGGCGTTCTTCTTCACGGCGCGAGCCGCCGCTCCGGCGGCCCGTCGCAGCACCTCGGGAACGGTCGGTGCGGTCGTCGGGGTGCCGATCCCGAGACCGACGACGAGAACCCGCTTCGCCTTGACCCCCGGCACGGCGACGAAACCGGTCACCTCCTCGGCCTGGGCCGTCGCGCCCACCGTCTCGAGGGCGGACTTGAGGTGGGCGGCGGCGTTGCGCGGCAGGCCGTGGCCGCGCAGGAGGGCGGCCGCCCCGTCGACGGAGACCGCACCGATGACGAGGACGTCGACGGCGAGGGTCGCAGGGTCGCGAGGCGTGAGGGCGACGGTAGGCATG
The DNA here is from genome assembly GCA_046260445.1 of Dermatophilaceae bacterium. Classification (GTDB taxonomy): domain Bacteria; phylum Actinomycetota; class Actinomycetes; order Actinomycetales; family Dermatophilaceae; genus F2B08. The sequence goes on from JBHEPF010000027.1 coordinate 6,631, forward strand.
AAGCGCTGGCTCCTTGGACGAGTGACGGGATGGCAGAGCAGGTGCCCCCACTTTAAGCGTGCCGATAGGTTGGGTGCCATGGCCACGACAGACACGGGCAACGACACCCTGCGCACCTCGCCCCTGCACGACCGGCACGTCGCCCTCGGAGCCAAGCTGGCGGACTTCGGGGGCTGGTCGATGCCGATCGAGTATGCGGGGGGCGGGGTCGTCGCCGAGCACACCGCGGTGCGGGAGCGGGTCGGTCTCTTCGACGTCTCCCATCTCGGCAAGGCGCGGGTCGTCGGGCCCGGCGCCGCCGACTTCGTCAACCGCTGCTTCACGAACGACCTGCGACGCATCGAGCCGGGAAGGGCGCAGTACACGATGTGCCTCGATGACGACGGCGGTGTCGTCGACGACCTCATCCAGTACCTCGTCAGCGACGAGGAGGTCTTCCTCATCCCCAACGCAGCGAACACGGCGCGCGTCGTCGAGCTGCTCCAGAACGCCGCGCCGGAGGGGGTCACCGTGACCGACGAGCACGGCGACTACGGTGTCCTCGCGGTCCAGGGGACCCGCAGCGACGAGGTGCTCGGCGCTCTCGGTCTCCCGGTCGGGCACGAGTACATGAGCTTCGTCGAGGCCACCTGGGAGGGCGAACCGGTCATCGTGTGCCGCACCGGGTACACCGGTGAGCGCGGCTATGAGCTGCTCCCCGGCTGGGGCAGCACGCCCGCGTTGTGGGACGCCATGCTCGAGGCGGTTCACGCGGAGGGCGGACTGCCCTGCGGCCTCGGGGCCCGGGACACGCTGCGCACCGAGATGGGCTATCCCCTCCACGGCAACGACCTCGGCCCGGACATCACCCCTGTCATGGCGGCGGCGGCTTGGGCCGTCGGCTGGGACAAGGAGGGCTTCTGGGGCAAGGAGAGCATCGCGGCGCAGCGGGCGGCGAAGGCGTCCCGCCTCATGCGGGGTCTCGTCGCCACCGGCCGCGGCATCCCACGGGCGCACTGCGAGGTCAAGGACGGCAGCGGGTCCGTCGTCGGCGAGGTGACGTCCGGGACGTTCTCACCGACCCGCAAGCAGGGCATCGCCCTGGCCCTGCTCGACCGCTCGGTGACGATCGGTGACGAGGTCGTCATCGACGTCCGCGGCCGGGCGGTTCCGGCGGAGGTCGTCAAACCGCCCTTCGTCGACGTGTCGGTGCGGGAGGGCTGAGCGGTGAGCGACGCATACACCTGGGTCTATCTCGACGACGCCGGCCGGGAGGTCACGTCAGGGGAGGGCATCGTCACGTCGGCCTTCCCGACGCAGGGCGACGCGGAGGCGTGGTTCGGCGAGAGCTGGGAGACCCTCGCCGAGGCCGGCGTCGCCGCGGTGACGCTGCGGCGTGACGGCGTGGACGTGTACGGCCCGATGAGCCTCGCTCCGGAGAGCTGACGTCACCGGGTGCGAACCGCCCGGATGTGGCAGCCCGATGAGCCTCGCTCCGGAGAGCTGACGTCACCGGGTGCGAACCGCCCGGATAGCCGCTAGACCGTCGGGTACTGCCCGCGGGCGACCTGCGAGCGCGGCATCCGCCACCGGCGGAGCTGGAAGGTCCGCATGAACGTGTAGAAGCCGCCACCCTGCAGCTCCGAGGGGGAGTACTTCGTGCTGAGCTGGCCCTTGATCTTGCGCCAGGTGAGAATGCTGTCACCGATGGCGAAGAGGATGAGGATGTACAGCATCATCGACAGAGCGAGGGTCGTCTGGGTCGGCCGCACGTAGGACACGATCAGGGTGACGAGCATCATGGGCAACAGCCACTCGCCGAGGTTCCAGCGGGCGTCGACATAGTCGCGGATGAAGCGGCGCACGGGCCCGCGGTCGCGCGGCGGAAGGTGGATCTCGTCGCCGCTGAGCATTGCCTTGTGCTGCAACGCAGCCGCCTTGCGGCGCTCGTCGCGAGCCTGTCGCTTGGCCGCCTTGCGATCGTCGATCACGAGGGGCCGCTTGCGGGCGGCCTCCTGGTCGCGACGCTTCGGCGTCGGCCGGTTCTTCGCGCCCTCGCGGTACTCATAGGTCTGCGGGGCGGGCCCCTGCACCTCTGCCGCCTGCTTCTTCCGACCGAACATCGACTTGCCCATCACACGAGCACTGTATGTCACCTCCCCGAGAGCGCGCCCGTGGCTAGGGTTGGATCCTGTGAGCAGCGACCAGAGCAGTAGTCAGCCGACCAGCCGTCCCTCGATGAGTGCAGAGCAGGTGCGCGAGATCAGCGATCGGGTGCGCACCCTCATGCCGCAGGTGCGTGCCGACCTCGAGGACCTCACTCGCATCCCGAGCATCTCGCTCGCCGCGTACGACCAGGCCCATGTCGAGTCGAGCGCCCAGGCCACCGCCGCGCTGCTGCGCGCCGAGGGGCTCGACGTCCAGATCGTCACCGAGGGGGGCCGGCCAGCGGTCATCGGCCACGTCGACGGTCCGCCAGGGGCGCCCACGGTCATGCTGTACGCGCATCACGACGTCCAGCCCACAGGCGACGAGAGTGCGTGGGACAGTCCTCCCTTCGAGCCGACCGAGCGCGACGGGCGGCTCTACGGCCGCGGCGCCGCGGACGACAAGGCCGGTGTCATGGCCCACGTTGCGGCGCTGCGGGCGCATGCGGGCCGGCTGCCGGTCGGGGTCACGGTGTTCGTCGAGGGCGAGGAGGAGATCGGCTCCGACTCCCTGCCGACGATCCTCGAACGGCATGGTGAGAGGCTCCGGGCCGATGCCATCGTGCTCGCAGACTCGATGAACTGGGCCATCGGTGAGCCCGCGCTCACGACCACCCTGCGCGGGATGATCCGCGTCGTCATCACGGTCTCGACGCTCGACCACGGGATCCACTCCGGCATGTTCGGCGGCGCTGTCCCCGACGCGGTCATGGCACTGGTGCGCGTCCTGGCCAGCCTCCACGACGACGACGGCAACCTCGCGGTCGAGGGACTTCGATCCGACCACGCCGCCGACCTCGACTACTCCGAGGAGCGGCTGCGGGAGGAGTCGGGGCTGCTCGACGGCGTCGAGACGATCGGCTCGGGCTCCCTCCTGTCGCGGATGTGGACCAAGCCGTCGGCGACGACGATCGGCATCGACGCGACCTCCGTCGACACGTCGTCGAACACTCTCGCGCCCACGGCGCGGGCCAAGGTCTCCGTGCGTCTGGCGCCCGACGAGGACGACACACGAGCCTTCGAGCTGGTGAGGGACCACCTGCTGGCGCACGCGCCGTGGGGAGCGCGTGTGGAGGTCGAGCTCGAGGAGCACGGACTGGGCTTCGCGGCCGACGCGGACGGGCCGATCTACGACGAGGCTCGCGCGGCGTTCACCGATGCCTGGGGTGTCGCGCCGGTCGACATCGGTGTCGGTGGCTCTATCCCGTTCGTCGCCGCGTTCGCCGAGCGCTTCCCCGACGCAGCCATCCTCGTCACCGGCGTCGAGGACCCGGACACCCGTGCCCACGGGGCCAACGAGTCGCTCCATCTCGGCGAGTTCGAGAGGGTCTGCGTGGCCGAGGCCGTGCTGCTCGCGCGCCTCGGGACCCTCTCGATCGAGATTGGACATGAGAGGGTGTCGAGATGACGACGGAGCAGAAGCAGGGCAGCTATGTCGAGCCGAGCTTCGAGCGCGACACGGCCTACATCACCGACCGAATCGTCGCCGAGGGGGCCTCGGCCGATGGCGGCTCAGGACTCTGGCCGGTGGAGCCGGGGCGTTATCGGCTCGTCG
>JBHEPF010000087.1:0-33921 GCA_046260445.1 Dermatophilaceae bacterium
CTCGAGGCGGCGCCACCGTGCACCGGTTCTCGCCGGCGAGCGTCACGCGCGCGCTCGACCGTGGGTGGACCGCTGACGAGCTCATCGACGCTCTCACCTCCGGCAGCCCGACCCCGATGCCCCAGGCCCTCGACTACCTCATCCGCGACGAGGCCCGACGCCATGGCCAGGTGCGGATCGGCGCGGCCGAGACCTATCTGCGCACCGACGACCCCGCCCGCCTCGCCGAGCTGCTGAACCGCTCCGACCTCGCCCTGCTGCGGCTGAGCCAGATCGCCCCGACCGTGCTCGTCTCGCCCGTCGAGCCGTCCGTCGTTCACGACGTTCTCCGGGACGCCGGGGTCGGCGGCGCCGCGGAGACGCCGACCGGGGAGACCGTCCCCCGCCAGCGACGGGAACGGCGGACGGCGACCCGCTCGACCAGGCGCGTGACGCATACCACTCTCACACCGGAGGAGACCGGCGAGATCGTCCGGCAGCTGCGCGCCGGTGAGGCTGCGTCCCAGGCTCGCCCGCAGGCCGGCCGCTCAGCCCTGCCGTACACCGACCCCACGACCGCGCTCGTGATCCTGCGCGAGGCGGCCGCCGAGCAGATCCCGGTGTGGATCGGCTACGCGGGGGGCTCCGGGCAGATCGAACGGATCCTGTTCCACCCAGAGCTCGCGGAGGGCGGGCGAGTCGTGGGCACCGCCAAGGGCGTGCGGCGCACCCTCTCGATCCACCGGATCACCGGAGCCGCCCCGGCCTGAGGGCTACCCTCCCGCGAGCGCCCGGACCACGCGGGACGGAGACGGCCGACCGAGCCCGTCGGCCATCCACACACTGGTCGCGACGAGCGCGTCGAGGTCGACGCCGGTCTCGATGCCGAGGCCGTGCAGCGCCCAGACCAGGTCCTCGGTCGCGAGGTTGCCGGTCGCGCTCTCGGCGTAGGGGCAGCCGCCGAGCCCGCCGGTGCTCGCGTCGATGACGGTCACCCCGTGACGCAGCGCCTCGAGGCTGTTCGCGAGCGCCTGCCCGTAGGTGTCGTGGAAGTGCACCCCGACGACCTCCGGGCCAACGCCGGCGGCGTCGAGCGCCTCGAGGAGCGCCGCGACATGCCCCGTCGTGCCCACCCCGATGGTGTCGCCGATGGAGAGGGCGTCGGCTCCGAGGTCCATGAGCCGCCGCGAGACCCCGACGACCTGGCCGATCGGCACCTCCCCCTCCCACGGGTCGCCGAAGCACATCGAGATGTAGGCCCGCACCCACATCCCCGCGTCCTTCGCGCGCGCCACGACCGGCGCGAACATCTCGACCGACTCATCGACGCTCCGGCCGAGGTTGCGCTGGGCGAAGGTCTCGGTGGCGCTGCCGAAGATGGCGATCGAGGTCACCCCGGCCTCCAGTGCCCGGTCCAGGCCGCGCTCGTTCGGGACGAGGACAGGGCGGGTATGCGCGCGCCCGCTCTCCCCGAGCGTCGCCAGGACCTCGGCCGCGTCCGCGAGCTGCGGGACCCACCTCGGATGGACGAACGAGGTGGTCTCGATCCAGGTGAGCCCGGCCTGTGCCAAGCGGTCGATGAACTCGCTCTTGACCGCAGTGGGCACGACCGACTTCTCGTTCTGCAGCCCGTCGCGCGGACCGACCTCGTAGATCGTGACTCGATCCGGCAGTCCGGAGCGGGAGACGGTCATCGGCAGGTGCATCGTCATGACCACCATTGTCGACTACTCTCGACTCGACTTCAGGGAACCGACCCTCATCGGCTCCTGGGTCCCCCAGCCGAGACGACAAAGGCAGCCCCGATGAACGACAGCAACCGCGAGGACAGCTCCTCCCACGAGGACCGGCACGTCGACCCGACGGCCCCACCCCCCTACCCGCAGGAGTACGGCAACCCGGCGTCGCCGCCACCCCCGCCGCCGCCGGCGGGAGCACCGTTCGGCACACCGCCTCCCCCTCCGTCCTCGCCCTATGCCCCTCCGTCCGGCGCCGGCTCCTATGGCGCACCGGCCTACGGCACCCCCGACGCTCCGTACGGCGCCCCTCCGCCGGCGTACTACCAGAACGCCGCCCCGCAGTCGAACACCTCCGCGCTCGTCCTCACCATCGTCAGCGCGATCGGCACGCTGTCGTGCTGCCTCCCGCTGCCGGCGCTCATCCTCGGCATCATGGCGCTGACGAAGCAGACGAGCGAGCCGGAGCAGTCGGCGAAGCTGGCGAAGTACGGCTGGATCACCTTCGGCGTCATGGTCGCGCTCGCCGTGGTCGCGTTCGTGGCCTTCATGGGCATCGCCGTCCTCTCCGCGCCGACGACGACCGACTTCTGACAGCCCCCACCCCGACCGACCACGACTGACTGGAACTGCGTGCCCGACGGCCCTCTCATCGTCCAGAGCGACAAGACCCTCCTGCTCGAGGTCGAGCACCCGCGCGCCGACGAGGCCCGCCGGGCGATCGCCCCCTTCGCCGAGCTCGAGCGCTCGCCCGAGCATGTGCACACCTATCGGCTCACCCCGCTCGGGCTGTGGAACGCCCGCGCGGCCGGCCACGACGCCGAGGGGGTCATCGACGCGCTCCTGCGCTTCAGCCGATATGCCGTGCCCCAGTCCCTCCTCGTCGATGTCGCCGAGACCATGGCCAGGTACGGCCGGCTCACGCTCGAGGTGGGCTCTGAGCACTCGCTCGTGCTGCGCGCGGCCGACCGGGCCGTGCTCGAGGAGGTGGTCCGGCACCGCCGGATCACGCCGCTGCTCGGGGACCGGCTCGACGACCTCAGCATCGCCGTCCACCCGAGTGAGCGGGGCCACCTCAAGCAGGAGCTGCTCAAGGTCGGCTGGCCGGCCGAGGACCTCGCGGGCTACGTCGACGGCGAGGCGCACCCGATCTCGCTCGCGACGGACGACTGGTCACTGCGTCCTTATCAGCAGCATGCGGTCGAGGGCTTCTGGCACGGCGGGTCCGGCGTCGTCGTTCTCCCCTGCGGTGCCGGCAAGACCCTCGTCGGTGCCGCCGCGATGGCGCAGGCGCAGGCCACGACCCTCATCCTCGTGACGAACACCGTCGCGGCGCGCCAGTGGCGTGATGAGCTCCTGGCCCGAACGTCGCTGACCGAGGACGAGATCGGCGAGTACTCGGGCCAGCGCAAAGAGGTCCGGCCGGTGACGATCGCGACCTACCAGGTCCTCACGACCAAGCGGAAGGGTGTCTACACGCACCTCGACCTGCTCGACGCACGCGACTGGGGACTCATCGTGTATGACGAGGTCCACCTCCTGCCGGCGCCGATCTTTCGGATGACCGCCGACCTGCAGGCCCGCCGTCGGCTCGGCCTCACCGCGACCCTCGTCCGTGAGGACGGCCGGGAGGCCGACGTGTTCTCCCTCATCGGCCCGAAGCGCTATGACGCGCCGTGGAAGGACATCGAGGCACAGGGCTACATCGCGCCCGCCGACTGCGTCGAGGTGCGGATCACCCTGCCCGACGCCGAGCGGATGGCGTATGCGGTGGCCGAGCCCGAGGACCGCTACCGGCTGGCGAGCTGCTCGCCCGCGAAGCTGCCGATCGTCGAGGCGCTCGTCGAGCGGCACCGCGGCGAGCCGACGCTCGTCATCGGGCAGTACCTCGACCAGCTCGCCGAGGTGGCCGAGGCCCTCAGCGCGGACCTCATCACCGGCGAGACGCCCGTCGGGGAGCGGCAGCGGCTCTTCGGCGCGTTCCGCACCGGCGAGATCGACCGGCTCGTCGTCTCCAAGGTCGCGAACTTCTCCATCGACCTACCCGAGGCCAGCGTCGCCATCCAGATCTCCGGCACCTTCGGGTCCCGCCAGGAGGAGGCGCAGCGCCTCGGTCGGGTGCTGCGACCCAAGGTCGACGGTCGCACCGCCCACTTCTACACGGTGGTCTCCCGGGACACCGTCGACGCGGACTTCGCCGCGCACCGGCAGCGCTTCCTCGCCGAGCAGGGCTACGCATACCGCATCGTCGACGCCGAGGACGTCCTCCACAGGGGCGACTGACACCCCCTCTCTCCGCACCCTCCTCTCCGCCACCTCCTCTCCGCGAGGGACGGTTCTGCGGTGGCTATCGGCGCGCATAGCCACCGCAGAACCGTCCCTCGCGGGAGTCAGAGGAGTCCTCGCAGACGGTGAACCAAGGTGAACCGCCCGCTCGCGGTGAAGACGTCGCGGGCGTAGATCTCCAGGACCTTCCACCCCTCGTCCTCGAGGAGCAGCCGCTTGGAGTGGTCCGACTCCCGGGCCGACGGCTGCTCGTGGGTCGCTCCGTTGTACTCGCCGACGACCCTGCGCCGATAGCTCTGCTTGCGCCACACCAGGTCACCGATCGCGATGAACCCTCCGCCGTCGTCGTGGGTGATGGTGGCATTGAGCTCGGGCTCCGGCAGCTCCGCCTCGACGAGCACCACTCGGGAGTAGGACTCCATCGGGGACCAGACCCGCGGCCGGATGAGTCGCAGGGCGGCCCAGGCCAGCCGACGGCCACGAAAGGACCTTCGGACGATCACCGGTTCGCGAAGGGCTCGACATCCCTCGGCCACGGGATCCGCCCACCACTCGCTCGAGGCCGGATCGGCATGAGAATGGCGCTCGTCGACCCACTTCGTCGGCTGGATCGCCTCGACGGCCGCGTCTCCGAGCATCACGGCGTCGCCCAGGCTCAGCTTCGGGCACGCCTCGATGAGGTCGCACCAGGTGTCCGCGACCGATGTGACCGGAACACCCTTGACACGAGTGACGGTGCGGCGCTCCAGACCCCGGTGGTGGACACATCCTGAGCGCTCGACCGCAGGCCTGCTCGTGATGCGCATGACGTGCAAGGGGTCATGGTCGCCCGGGCTCTCGAGACAGCGAGGGAGCGGAAGCCCCCACAGGCGGGCTGCGGTGACGTGGGAGAACACGACATCATCCGGCAGAGCCAGGGCGAAGGCCGCAGCACGTCCGTCAAGGCCCTGCAGTGGTGTCACCGTCCGCACCGAGGGGGTCGGAATCAGCATTCGCGCCCCGCGGGTGCTCCAGTCGGTATGCCCGTCCGCCCTGGCATCCTTCACCCGGAAGGTGGGACCGCGCGTCGCGCTGGGGGTGGGGATCGGACGCATGCTCGGGCGGCGGGGCATGCCAAATGCTCCCCGAACTGATGGACTTGCCTCTCCGCTTATCCACACTCGCCGCGAGGGACGGTTCTGTGGTGGCCATCGGCGCGCGGAGCCACCACGGAACCGTCCCTCGCGGAAGGGGGGTCAGGCGAGAGAGAGGAAGAGCTTCTCGAGCTTCTCCTTGTCGAGGTCGGCGCTCTCGCCGTGGACGATGCACTCCTGCAGGCTCGTCGCGATGATCGCGAAGCCGGCTCGGTCGAGCGCCTTGGAGACGGCGGCGAGCTGGGTGACGACGTCAGTGCACTCGCGGCCCTCCTCGATCATTCGGATGACCCCGGCCAGCTGGCCCTGGGCCCGGCGCAGCCGGTTGAGGGCAGCGGACAGCGTGTCGGGATCGACGTTCATGGTGAGTTCCTCGGGAGTCATCGTGGCGGGTCTCCTCTCAGTCTCCCACGACGCGCTTCAGGCCCGCCTCCCCGGCGGCGGCGTAGTCGTCCTGGATGAGCTCGACGTCGATGCCCTTGGCCTGGAGGAGGCTCGCGCCGATGACCGAGCGCATCCCGCTCGCGCAGTGCACCCAGGCGCCGTTCGGGACCATCGAGGCCGCGACGTCGAGCGTCTGGAGCGGAACGTGGGTGGCCACCGCGAGGTGGTCCTCCTCCCACTCCCCGATCCGGCGCAGGTCGACGACGTCGACGTTGTCGTGGTGCTCCAGACGGTCCGCCAGGTCGGTGAACTTGTGGGGTGTGAAGGACGTCAGCTCACCGGCATCGGCGAGCTCGCCCACGGATCCGACGAAGGCCCCGACAACCTCGTCGTAGCCGACCCGGGCGAGGTCGCGACGGGCCTCGACGACATCGGCCTCGCTCGGCGCGAGGAGGACGAGGCGGGCGTCGGTCGGGGCGACCCAGGGGAAGTACACCCCGAGGCCGGAGCCGAGCGAGAACGAGACCGAGCCCTTGAGGTGCGAGGTGATGAACTCGTCGCGCTCACGGATGTCGACCACCCAGGTGCCCTCTTCGCTCAGCGCGTCCCTGACCTGCTCGATGGTCAGGGAGGTGGTGTCGTGGAGGTCGACCGGGGCCGGGCCCGCGGCGTTGGCGTCAGGCGTACGAGCGTAGTACGAGGGGAAGGTGTCGTAGCCGTTGATCATCGTCTCGACGAAGGTCTCCTCGTCCTGCGTGAGAGCGGGGTTGACCTCGCGCTCGTCGGCGATCGTCGAGGTCTTGGCGTCGCCGGTCGTCGGCGTGGCCGAGCAGAACGATCCGAAGCCGTGGGTGGGCATGACCTCGACGGCCGGGTCGAGGTCGAGACCGAGGCCGCGCACCGAGTGAAACTGGTCGTGCGCGAGGGGGACCGTGAGGTCGGCGCTGACGAGGTCGGTGCGGCCCACCGCGCCATAGAGCATGGAGCCACCCGTGAAGACGGCGACGTCCTTGCCCTCGGCCTGGAGGACGTAGGACATGTGGTGCGGGGTGTGCCCGGGAGTGTGGATCGGGCGCAGGTCCAGGCCGGCTCCGGTGATGAGCTCGCCGGGCAGGGCCGGAAGGAAGCGGAACTGCGGCTCAGGGTCGCCCGCCGGCACGAGGTAGCGCACGCCGTGCTCCCGGGAGAGCACGAGGCCGCCGCTCACGTAGTCGGCGTGGCGGTGCGTCTCGACGACGAGGTCGAGATCCACCCCGTGCTCGGAGAGCACCGCCTCGACGCGGTCGAAGTCGCGCGGTGGGTCGATGGCGACCGCACCGTCGCGGGTGATCACGACGTAGCTGCGGTTGCCGAGGCTCTCGGTGTCGATGGCGACGACGCGCCAGTGCTGTCCACTCCAGGTCTGTCCAGTCATGAGAGCCACTATACAGATACCCTATGGGGTATCCAAACTATACCCCTGGGGGTATCCAGTGCTCAGCGCGCTCTCAGCGTTCTCCCAGGTTCTTGTCTCACACTATCCGTATGCAGACGCGCTCGAACGGTGCCACCGAACCCGAGGCCCACCTCCTCGTCGTCGAGGACGAGCCCAACATCCGCGAGCTGCTCGCGACGAGCCTGCGTTTCGCGGGTTTCGAGGTCGAGGTGGCGGCGACCGGGTCCGAGGCGATCGCCGCGGCCGAACGCAACCACCCCGACCTGTGCGTACTCGACGTCATGCTCCCCGACATGGACGGCTTCAGCGTGACCCGTCGACTGCGGGAGTCGGGGCGCCCACTGCCCATCGTCTTCGTCACCGCCCGGGACTCGGTCGACGACAAGGTCAAGGGCCTCACCGTCGGCGGCGACGACTACGTCACCAAGCCGTTCAGCCTCGAGGAGGTCGTCGCCCGGATCCGGGCGGTCCTGCGCCGCACCCGTCCGGTCGAGGACGAGAGCAGCGCCCTTCACTTCGCCGATCTCAGCCTCGACGAGGACTCCCACGAGGTGCGCCGCGCCGGCCGGGTCATCGAGGTCTCCCCCACCGAGTTCAAGCTGCTGCGCTACCTCCTGCTCAACCCCAACCGGGTGCTGTCCAAGGCGCAGATCCTCGACCATGTCTGGGACTACGACTTCCGCGGAGAGGCGGGGATCGTCGAGTCCTACATCTCCTACCTGCGCCGCAAGATCGACACCCCGGACAGTCAGCCCCTCATCCACACCAAGCGCGGCGTCGGCTACGTGCTGCGTCTGCCCCCGAGCTGATCCGGGCGACGACGTCGTGACCGCGCGCCAGCGGATCCGGCACGGCCTGCAGTCGATCCCTCTGCAGATCCGTCTCGTCGCGATCCTGCTCACCCTCCTTCTCCTCACTGTGTCCCTCACCACGGCAGGGACGGCGCTGCTCCTCAAGCGAGACCTCCTCGACCGGGTCGACGCCGAGCTGCGCGCCGCCACCCGGCCGGTGGTCTCCCAGGCCCTTCGGGACATGGGCGCGACGGGGTCGACCCGCATCCCGACCGGCTACTCGCTCCTCATCATGAACCCCGAGGGCGAACCGATCCTCACGGTGGACTCGACCGTCGTCGGCGACCACCCCGATGTGGCGATCCCCATCGACCACGAGCGGGTGACGTCGGGGGAGCCCTTCACGGTGCGCAGCGGACCGCGAGAGACGCCGTGGCGCATCGTCGCCGGCCGCCTGTCCGACGACCAGGCGACCTTCGCGCTCGGGATGCCTCTCACGAGCGTCAACCAGACGGTCCAGCGCATGATCGCGATGGCCAGCCTCTTCGGACTCGCGGCGATCATGACGGCCGCCGGGACCGGCTTCTACGCCGTGCGCCGAGCCTTCCGTCCGCTGCGCAACATCGAGGACACCGCAGAGGCGATCGCAGGAGGTGACCTCACGCGACGCATACCGGAGCATGCGGCGGACGACGAGGTCGCTTCGCTCTCGCGCTCACTCAACGCCATGCTCGCCCAGATCGAGAGCTCGTTCGCCGCGCGGCAGCAGAGCGAGGACCGGATGCGCCAGTTCGTCGCCGACGCCTCGCACGAGCTGCGAACCCCTCTGGCGACGGTGCGCGGGTACGCCGAGCTCTACCGACAGGGCGCCGTCACCGCGCCCGAGGCGATGGACGGCGCGATGGGACGGATCGAGTCCGAGGCGGCCAGGATGAGCGGCCTCGTCGAGGACCTGCTCCCCCTCGCCCGCCTCGACGAGACCCCCGAGCTGTCCTTGCGTCCGCTCGACCTCACGGTGCTCGCGGCCGACGCTGTGACGGACGCCCAGGTGCGGGAACCGGAACGGCGGATCACCGTCCGCGGCATCGATGGACCGATCCGTCCCGTGCACGCCCGCGGGGACGAGGCCGCCCTGAGGCAGGTGCTCGTCAACCTGCTCGGCAACGCCGTCCGCCACACTCCCGAGGGCTCACCGATCGAGGTCGCGGTCGGCGAGATCGGCGACATGGCTGCCATCGAAGTGCGGGACCACGGTCCTGGGATTCCCCGGTCGGAGGCCGGCAAGGTCTTCCAGCGCTTCTACCGCTCGGACCCCTCCCGCGGACGCACCGGCGGGGGCGGCAACGGCTTGGGCCTGGCCATCGTCTCCGCCCTCGTCACCCACCATCACGGCCGGGTCGGCGTCACCGAGACGGCGAGAGGTGGCGCGACCTTCGTCGTCCAGATCCCCCATCTCGACCATGACGATCTCGACCATGACGACGAGGAGTAGTGCGAACGCGCGGTGTGACTGAGTAGCCAGACTCATGACACTCCGCGCCGCGACCGCCACGCTGGAGGTATGACCCCCACTCCCGCGCCCCCGCAGGCCCCGCTCGACCAGATCCGCGACCTCGAGTCCCGCTTCGCGGCCGCGATGACCCAGCTGTATGCGGTGGGCAACGGCCTCGCGGAGGTGCGGCACAGCCTCACCGTGCGTGAGCACGAGCAGCCCGCGCCGATCGTCGGTGTCAGCACGCAACCTGAGCCGGCTCCGGCCGCGTCCGCTCCCCCCTCAGCCACGCCGGCCACGCCAGCCACGCCGGCCACGCCCCCGGGGGACGCAAGCACGAGCCCTCCGGTACCGAGTCCGACGGTCGCGCCACCCGGGCCGCGGTGGTGGGACCGCCCAGGAGCGGTCTCCCGGGTGCTGGGAGCAGTCGGTGCGGTCGTCACCCTCATCGGTGTCGCGTTCCTGCTCGCGATCGCCATCGCCGCGGGCATCTTCGGTCCACTCCCCCGGGTCGTCTCCGGCGCTGTTCTGGCCGCCGCCCTGGTCGCCGGTGGCGCGTATGCACGCCGACGCTGGACCGCCACCGCCGGAGGCGAGGCTCTGGCCGCAACCGGCCTGGCGGCCGCCTACCTCGACCTCCTGGCCGCGACCGCCATCTACGACTTCATCCCCGGCCCGATCGGACTCGTGCTCGCCGCGGTCCTGGCCGTCGGTGCCTTCGCCCTTGCGCGGGCATGGGACAGCGAGTTCCTCGCGATCCTCGCGGCGGCTCCGCCGGCGCTCCTGGCCCCGTTCGTCACCGGCATCGACTCGCTCGCCACGATCTCGTTCGTCGCGCTCCTCCTCGTCGGCTCCGCCTTCGCCCACATCGGCCGCGAGTGGCGCTGGCTCTACCTGGGACGGACCCTCCCCGCGGTGGGAGTCCTGCTCGTCGGCGTCGGATCGCAGTACACCGACGCGTTCCCGACGCTCACCGTCGCCGCGGCCGCGGCCCTCGGCATGATCGCGGCCGGCTCCGTCGAGCGGTCCCGGCGCCTCGAGCACCTCCCCACGTTCGCGGCCATGGCGGCCTCGACGCCGCTGCTGCTCGGCACGACCCTCCTCACCGACAACGTCCTTGCCGTCGCCGGGGCACTCGCCGCACTCTTCCTCGCAGTCGCCGTCCTCGTCGCGGCCCTCACCCCCCGCAGCGACCTCTCCCGGTCCCTCTGGGTGGCACCGATGGTGACCGGGACGTTCCTGCTCGTCATCGCGGCCGGCGACCTCACCAGTGAGACGCACACCGGCATCGCTCTCGCAGTGGCGACCGCCGCATACTGGCTCGTCGCCGGGTGGCGCCGGACCTGGCGACTCGCCGGCATGGGCGCACTCCTGGCGTTCATCTCCGTCATGACCTTCGCCGAGACCGTCCTTGCGACCACGTCCGTCATCGACATCACGAGGCTCGCGCAACCGCTGGCCATCGTCCACGGCCTCGCACTCACTGCACTCGCCGCACTCGCGATCGTCACCTCGGCCGCGGTCCTCGAAGGACGGCGCGACCCGACGATCACCCGGCTCGCCGCCGCCTGGGCCTTCGTCGCGGCCTCGACGACCATCGTCGCCGCCGGCACCTGGATCGGCTCCCTCGTCGACGAGCCCCGGGTCGGTTTCTACGGCGGCCACGCGGTCGCGACGGCTCTCTGGACGGCGCTCGCAGCCGTCCTCATCACCGTCGTCGCCCCACGACAACGAGAACGTGGCCTCACGGTACGGCTGGGGCTCGGGCTCATCGCCGTCGCGATCGCCAAGCTGTTCCTGTTCGACCTGTCGGCCCTCAGCGGCCTCTTCCGGGTCGTCGCCTTCGTCGTCACCGGCATCATCGTGCTCGTCGTCGGCGTCGCGTACTCGCGCACGAGCGAGCCGTCCGACCAGCCCGACGCCTAGGCCCGGCCCGCCCCCACGCCGAGGACGTATGCGGCGAGCGGCCACCAGAACGCGCCACCGCAGCGCCGCTCCAGCTCGGCAGCCCCCACCCACTCCGGCTCGGGATGGCCGGGGGCCTCGGCCCGGAGCGGAGGGGCGGCGTCGACGATGGTCGTCGCGTACACCTGGAGGATGTCCCGGCCGGGCACCCACAGGCCGTTCCCTGTCGACAGGTCGTGGCGGAACCGCTCATAGCCCCACGGATCGAGGGCCGCCGGGTCGAGGACGAGCCCCGCCTCCTCCTCCGCCTCGCGGACCGCGGTCGTCACCGGCGCCTCGTCGGCCTCCCGCCAGCCGCCGCACGCCGACCACTCCCGCCGGCGCTCGCTCCACGTCACGAGATGGGCGCCGGCCGCGTCCCGGACGAACACCATCGAGGCGAACACCCGCTCGTGCGGCATCTCCTTCGAGGACGCGACGAGGTCGACGTCGGCCCGCGTTCCATCAGGGAACTCCACAGCGACGAATCGCTCAATGCCCCTGTCCCCCTTGCGCTTCGACATGCGAAGGCCACTGTCGCGGAGGCGCCTCAGCAGCTCCCTCCCAGAGGTCTCACGGGCACCGGCGGCAATCGCGTCGGCGTACCGCTCAGCGGGGATGTCGTAATGGTCCCCCTCGAAACCCCGCCGCGGGATCCCCGCCCGATCGGCGAACTCGTGCAGCTCGGCCAGCGACGTGTCGCTGATGAGATGCGACCACAGGCGGCCGTGCGCCGGCCACTGGGGCGGGTCGATCCAGATGGTCACCTCGTCACCCTAGCCGGGGCGCGCCTGCGCCGAGATCTGCTGTATGCGCCGGTCACCGGCGGTGAGCAACGGCGCCCACGGGTGAACGCGGGTGCCCGAGATCGGGCCTGTGGACAGCCGTCGGTGGCCTTTCGCGGCTCGACCTACGGTGTCGGACAGGCGAACGCCACCGCCTCGCCCGACTCACCCAGACCGCACTCGAAGGAGACTCGCAATGTCCGCAACCTTCCAGGTCGACACCGACCGCATCCACGCCGCCAGCGGCGACATCGCCTCGATCTCGGCAGAGCTCGAGGGCCTCGTCGCCACGATGCTCACCCGGCTCACCTCGCTGGAGGACGCGTGGACGGGCACGGCCGCCACCCGCTTCCAGGGGGTCGTCCACGAGTGGCGCGGCACCCAGCAGCAGGTCAAGGCCTCGCTCGACTCGATCGGCGCCGCCCTGGGCCAGGCGGGGACCCACTATGCCGACGCGGAGGCCGCCAACGAGCGGATGTTCCTCTGACCGCCGGGGCCTCTACTCCGTCGCGATCGCCTGCAGCACGTTGAGGTTGGCGGCACGGCGGCCGGGCCACCATGCGGCGAGCACACCGACCAGCCCGGCGACGACGACGAAGACGACGAGCTGGGCCGCGGGGATCACCAAGACCTCGAAGCCCTCGTCGACGAGGGAGCGTTGCACGGCGACACCGAAGGCGATGCCCAGGCCGACACCGAGCGCAGCACCGAGCACGGCGATGACGACCGACTCGAGCCGGATCATCCGCCGCAGCTGGCGACGGCTCAGGCCGACGGCCCGCAGGAGTCCGATCTCCCGGGTCCGCTCGATGATGGACAGGGCCAGGGTGTTGACGATGCCGAGCACGGCGATGACGACGGCGAGGCCGAGAAGGGCGTAGATGATGAAGAGCAGCTGGTCAACAGGCCCGCGAAGCTGCTCGGCATAGCCTTCCTGGTCGTTGACCGTCACGACCGGGACGTCGGCGACTGCGGCGTCGAGTGAGGTCTGCAGCTCGTCGAGCGGCACGGTTCCATCGGCTGTGACGTAGGCGAGCGCATCGAGCTCGGCGACCCCGAGATCGGCCATGGTGCGCAGGTCGAGGACATAGTCGACGTTACCGAGGATCGGGCTGCGCTCGAACACCGAGGTGACAGCCAGCTCGGCGCTCTGCCCGGCGTGGGTCACCGTGACGGTATCCCCGACCGAGACGGACTCGACCGACCCGCTCACGGCGATGGACCCCTGGTCGATGTCGGCGAGAGACCCCTCGACCATCGGTACCGGCATGACGGCGGCGAAGCCCTCCGGCTCGATGCCGAAGGCGAAGGCTGAGGAGCCCTTGACCTCGACCGATGCCGCTCGCACCCGGATCACCTCGTCGACGCCGTCGACTGAGGCGAGCCGGTCGGTGACCGACGGCGCGAACGACTGGCCAACGGGGTTTCTCACGACGAAGTCGGCAGCGGCGTTCTCGCTCACCAGCTTGTCGATGCTGGCCTTCGCCGACGCACCGAACACCGCCATCATCGACACCAGGGTCAGTCCGATCATGAGCGCACTGGCGGTGGCGGCGGTCCGGCGGGGGTTGCGCAGCGAGTTCTCGTGCGCCATCACGCCCACGGCACCGAAGAGACGCCGGTATGCGGCACCGAAGACGGCGAGGACCGGCCGCCCGAGGAGGGGGCTGGTCAGGGCGACGCCGAGGAGGACGCCGAGGATGCCCAGCCCGAGGAACACGAGCGGTCGGGGAGCGTCGGGGAGGAAGAGACCGACACCGAGTCCGGCGATGCCGAGCACGATGAGCGTCGTGCCCAGGACGACGCGCCGGTGCATCGAGGACTCGGCGACGACGACGTCGTCACGCATCGCCGCGAGTGGAGGGACCTTGCCTGCGCGCCGCGCAGGCAGGTACGCCGCGAGGACGGTGAAGACCATGCCCACCCCGTACGCGGCGACGACCGGCTTCCACGTGAAGGCGAGGGGCGTGCCGGAGAGGTCGAGCCCGAACCGGCCGAACAGCACCTGGATGAGCCTCGCGAGCCCGACGCCGAGCACGAGCCCGAGGGTGGAGCCGATGAGCCCCATCACGACCGACTCGAGCACGACCGACCGGGTGACCTGCGTGCGGGTGGCCCCGATCGCGCGGAACAGCGCGAGCTCGCGGCTGCGCTGGGCGACGAGGATCGAGAAGGTGTTGACGATGAGGAAGGCTCCGACGACGAGCGCGACCGCGGCGAAGACAAGCAGGAAGGTGTTGATGAACGACAGTGCCTGCCCGATCGAGTTCTCCGCCTCCTCGGCGGCCGTCGCACCGGTGACCGACTCGTAGTCGCTGGCCAGCATCTCGTCGACGCTCGCCTTGAGCTCGTCCTGCGAGACACCACCCTCCCGGGTCACCCACACGTCGGAGTAGACGTCCTCCCCGCCGAGGAAGAGCTCCTGAGCGTGTCGGGTCTCGAAGACCGCGACCGAGGCGCCGACGAGGCCACCACCGAAGTCGACCGTCCCCACGAGCGTGGCCTCGGTGCGGGGCGGTTCACCCGGGGTGAGGACCGGGACCGCGTCGCCGAGCACGTACCCGGATCGCTCCGCGGTGACGACGTCGAGGACCACCTCGCCGGCCCGCTCCGGCCAGGCGCCGCTCGCGAGGGCGCCGAACTCGCGACCGTCGGCGGCCGGGCCACCGGTGTGGTTGACCCCGAGCGCCGGGGCGCCCTGGCCGCCCATGACCTTCCCGTCTGCGTCGATGACGAACGCGCCGGAATACGTGACGTTGCCGTCGACGCGGTCCACCCCGTCGACCGCCGCGAGTTCGTCGACCACACTGGAGGGGATGGTTCGGGAGGTCTCTGGTCCGTCCGTGGTGTTCGTGCCGGTCGGGCGAACGATGACGTCGCCGACGCTGCCGGCGACGATCCCGTCGAAGGTACGTCCGAGGGTGTCGGTGAAGATGAAGGACCCGGCGACGAACGCGACACCGAGCGTGATCGCGAAGGCACTCATCACCAGGCGCAGCTTGCGCGCCAGGAGGCTCTTCCAGCCGGCCTTGAACATCAGCGAACGCCGGTCGCCAGAGCCGTGTCGTCGAGGTGGGCCATGTGCGCGAGGACGCTCTCCCGGGTGGGCTCACGCATCTCACTGACGATGTGACCGTCGGCGAGGAAGATGACCCGGTCGGTGTACGACGCGGCGTTCGCGTCGTGGGTGACCATGACGATGGTCTGACCGAACTCGTCGACACTGCGGCGCAGGAACCCGAGGACCTCCGCGCCCGAGGTCGAGTCGAGGTTGCCGGTCGGCTCGTCGGCGAAGACGATCTCGGGCCGGGAGACGAGCGCCCGGGCGCAGGCCACCCGCTGCTGCTGCCCGCCGGAGAGCTCGCTCGGGCGGTGTCCGAGACGGTCCCGCAGACCGATCGTGTCGATGACCGTGTCGAACCACTCCTGGTCGGGACGCCGGCCGGCGATCGACAGGGGGAGCGTGATGTTCTCGTGGGCCGTGAGGGTGGGGATGAGGTTGAAGGACTGGAAGACGAAGCCGATCTTGTCCCGGCGCAGGACGGTGAGGTCCTTCTCCTTGAGCCGGGTGAGGTCGGCGTCCCCGACATACACCTCGCCGGTCGTCGCCGCATCGAGTCCCGCCGCACAGTGCATGAGGGTCGACTTGCCCGAGCCCGAGGGACCCATGATCGCGGTGAACTCTCCGGCAGTGAACCCGATCGAGACCCCGTCGAGGGCGGTGACCCGGGTCTCGCCCGAGCCATAGGTCTTGGTGAGGTCGACGACGCGCGCCGCAACCTGGGTCGTCATGCGGGTGTCCTTCGGGATCACGCCTGGTGTGGAGGCGGCGGTCGATGTCATGGGGTCAACGCTAGGCGATGTGCTAGGTGCCCGCTCTCGGGTTCCACCCCGAGCGACCCCGGACCGGTCCCGTACGCGACCCTGGGCGGGGCCCAAGCCGGAGTCGGTCAGAAGCCGCTCTCGGTCGGCCTGGGGTAGTACGTGAGGAACTTCTTGACGTGGTTCGCCCTGGCGGCCAGCACATACAGCCGTCGCTTCGGCCCCTCGGCGCGGTAGAGGAGAGGGTGGACCACGCCCTTCTTCATGACCCGTTGGACGTGCCGCTTGAGCGCCGGATCGGTGAGGTAGCGCAGCAGCAGGCGCTTCGGCACGACCGAGTAGACGATCTCGTTGCGCACGGTGACCGGCTCGGCGGCTCGGTCCTCGATGAGGTCGGCGACGATGAACCGGGCGACATTGGCGCCGGCTGCGGTGACGTAGTAGTTGTTGCGGCCGATCCGGGGGTTGACCTCCAGGAAGCGGAAGGAGCCGTCGCGCGGGTCGACCTTGGCGTCGAAGTTCGCGAAGCCCCGGTAGTCGAGGTGGTCGAGCAGGGCCCGGGCGTGCTCCATCGCCTCCGGAAAGGGCGTGGTGATCATCGCGCACGGGTTTCCCAGCGCTGACGGAGTGTGCTCCTCGAGGAGCACCTGGGCGGTGCACATGAGGGTGACCGAGCCGCTGTGGTCGCGATAGGCGGTCACCGAGCGCATCCAGGTGTCGTCTCCCGGGACGAGCTCCTGGACGATGAACCGGTCGCGGAAGCCCGCCGCCTTCAACCGACTCCACAGGTCGTCGAGCTCGGCCTTCGTCTCGATGAAGTTGACCTTCTTCTTGCCCGGGTACTCGACGAGCTCGTGGACGCTCGACGCGGCGGCCTTGGCGACCACCGGGAAGGGAATCTCCAGCCGGGACGGTGTCCAGTCCGCAGCGTCTGCGCCGGAGAAGTCCTCGATGTGGGTGACGGGCACCGGCACCCCGACCTGCGCGCAGGCCTCGGCGAAGCGTCCCTTGTCCGCGATCCGGTCGAGCGTCACCTCGTCGACGAGGGAGATCCGGTAGTACGCGTCCAGCTCGGCCCGGTGCATGGCGAACAGCCGCGAGTAGCCGTCGGTGTTCGCCAGCAGGATGACCGGCATCCAGCTCGCGCCGCTGACCAGCCGCTCCCGACCGCGGTGGAGCAGCTCGGCGATGTGGTCCTCGTTGCTCGCCCCGGCACCGAGGAGGACGTTGTCGATGATGGCCGAGTCGACCGGCCCGGTCGCGATCCGGGAGATCACCGTGGAGCGCACGCCGAAGGCCTCGTGGAAGGCCCGGGCCAGCGCATACACCCCGATGTCCCCGCCGAGCATGACGACCTCGAAGGCGGGCGTGGCGGGGGGCATGGATCTCCTAGGGCGGGTGCTACGGATCGACGTGCCATGGTAGCCGCCGGGCGGTCCGGCTCAGGCATACCTCCGCGCCACCGACTCGGCCTGCTGGACGTAGCCGCCGCCGAAGAGGACCGCGTGCATCATGAGCGGGTGCAGCTGGTGTAGGCCGATCAGGTCCCGCCAGCCGTCGGGCAGTCGACCGACCTCCTGGTATGCGGCGAGCACCCGCTCCTCCCGCGTGCCCCCGAAGAGGAGCAGCATGGCCAGGTCGGTGAGCCGGTGCCCACCGTGGGCGGCGGGGTCGATGAGGACGCCGCCGCCTCGGGTCCACACGACGTTGCCGGTCCACAGGTCCCCGTGCAGTCGGGCCGGCTGGGGGTCATCGTCGAAGTCGCCGTTGCCCAGCCGGTCGATCACCCGGTCGAAGACGCCGGCGCCGGACCAGAGTGCGCGGTCACGCGCGATCGAGAGGGTATGCCGGACCCGGCTCTCCCCGTAGAACGCACCCCAGGTCGGGCTCGGGGCGAGGGGGAGGGGCAGTAGCTCGTCCGCAGGGCCGAGGTAGCCGTCACCTGACCACGTCGGAGGACCCGCGCCGAAGGCTGCGGCCCCCGCGTCGTGGGTGCGGGCCAGCGCCCTGCCGAGCTCCTCGACGTCGGCCTGGGTCGGCGCCTTCGGCTCGAGCCGCTCGAGCGTGAGGGTGTCCTCGGTGACGTCGAGCACCTCGACGACCCGAGCACCGCCCTCGGGCTCGGCCTCGGCGAGCCAGGCCAGCCCGGCGGCCTCCCACGCGGTCGCACCCGGGGGCGCACCGCATACCCGCTTGACGTAGTGCGTGCTCACCGGCCCAGCCTCTCAGAACCCAGCCACTCGGAAACAGGCGAGCGGCCCGCCTCCGGAAGGAGACGGGCCGCTCGTGAGAGTGCTCAGGGCTGAGGTCAGAAGCCCATGCCACCCATGTCGTCGCCACCCGGCATGGCCGGAGCGGCCTTCTCGGGCTTGTCGGCGATGACGGCCTCGGTGGTGAGGAAGAGCGCCGCGATGGAGGCGGCGTTCTGCAGCGCGCTGCGGGTCACCTTGGCCGGGTCGATGATGCCGGCCGCGATGAGGTCGACGTACTCGCCGGTCGCGGCGTTGAGGCCCCAACCCGGCTCGAGGTGTCCGACCTTCTCGGCGACGACTCCGCCCTCGAGACCGGCGTTGATCGCGATCTGCTTGAGCGGTGCCTCGATGGCGACCTTGACGATGTTCGCGCCGGTCGCCTCGTCACCCTCGAGCTCGAGGGACGCGAGCGCGATCTTGCCGGCCTGGATGAGCGCAACGCCGCCACCGGCGACGATGCCCTCCTCGACGGCTGCCTTCGCGTTGCGAACGGCGTCCTCGATGCGGTGCTTGCGCTCCTTGAGCTCGACCTCGGTCGCTGCCCCGGCCTTGATGACCGCGACACCGCCGGCGAGCTTGGCCAGGCGCTCCTGGAGCTTCTCCCGGTCGTAGTCGCTGTCGGAGTTCTCGATCTCGGCGCGGATCTGGCTGACGCGGCCCTTGATCTGGTCCTCGTCACCCGCACCCTCGACGATGGTCGTCTCGTCCTTGGTCACGACGACCTTGCGGGCGCGGCCGAGCAGGTCGAGGTCCGCGGTGTCGAGCTTGAGTCCGACCTCCTCGGAGATGACCTGGCCACCGGTGAGGATGGCGATGTCGCCGAGCATGGCCTTGCGACGGTCACCGAAGCCCGGCGCCTTGACGGCGATGGACTTGAAGGTGCCGCGGATCTTGTTGACCACGAGCGTCGAGAGAGCCTCGCCGTCGACGTCCTCGGAGATGATGAGGAGCGGCTTGCCCGACTGCATGACCTTCTCGAGCAGCGGGAGCAGGTCCTTGACCGAGGAGACCTTGCTGTTGACGATGAGGACGTAGGGGTCCTCGAGGACGGCCTCCATGCGCTCCGGGTCGGTGACGAAGTAGTGGCTGATGTAGCCCTTGTCGAAGCGCATGCCCTCGGTGAGCTCGAGCTCGAGACCGAAGGTGTTGGACTCCTCGACGGTGATGACGCCTTCCTTGCCCACCTTGTCCATGGCCTCGGCGATCATCTCGCCGATCTGGGGGTCAGCAGCGGAGATCGATGCGGTCGCAGCGATCTGCTCCCGGGTCTCGATGTCCTTGGCGCTCTTGATGAGCTCGTCGGCGACGGCGGCGGTGGCCTTCTCGATGCCCCGCTTGAGGGCCATCGGGTTGGCGCCCGCGGCGACGTTGCGCAGACCCTCGCGCACGAGCGCCTGGGCGAGCACGGTCGCGGTGGTGGTGCCGTCACCGGCGATGTCGTCGGTCTTCTTGGCGACCTCCTTGACGAGCTCGGCGCCGATCTTCTCGAACGGCTCCTCGAGCTCGATCTCCTTGGCGATGGACACACCATCGTTGGTGATGGTGGGCGCACCCCACTTCTTCTCCAGAACGACGTTGCGGCCCTTGGGGCCGAGGGTGACCTTGACGGCGTCGGCGAGGGTGTTCATCCCACGCTCGAGACCGCGGCGAGCCTCCTCATCGAAAGCGATGATCTTGGCCATATGGGTGGTGCCTCCAGAAAAATCGAAGGGATGCGACCGGACGGAGCCCGCGACGGCTGTAGGACGGACTGCGCACGGCTCACGTCGCCGCGGCAGGTCGACCTTCACCGACCAGTCACAAAACTGTCACTCTCATGACGAGAGTGCTAACGCCATTATTGGCACTCCCCAGCCGAGAGTGCAAACGACGCCACCTGGTTCGGCGGTCTATTCTCCGAGCATCTCGTGGTAGGTCGGAGCCGGGCCGCCCGGCGTGGCTGCGGAGACCGCGCGGGCGATGGCCCTGGCGACGCAGCCCGCGGCGGCCTCGAGCAGGTCGAACGACTCCGCGCGGGTGGGGGCAGGGCGCGACCCGGTCGCCAGAGCGAAGACCGTGTCGCCGTCGAACACCGTGTGGACCGGGTCGACCGCTCGCGCCATGCCATCGTGGCCGATCGTGGCGAGCCTGGTGCACTGCGCCTTGGTGAGCGCGTAGTCGGTCACCACGACGCCGAGAGTCGTCGCCGCGCCCACCTCGAGCGCCGTCCGCCGCTCCCGCTGCATGCCTTGGTACGCGGCGAGCCGCTCCGCGCTGACCGTCACCTCGTGCAGGTGGTCGGCCGGGCGGGCCTGGCGCAGCGCATACAGACAGCCCGTGGCGGGATCGACGACCGAGCCGGCCGAGTTGACGACGACGAGCGCAGCCACGGTCGCGCCGGACGGCAGGACCGCGCTCGCCGAGCCGACCCCGCCGCGCAGTCCCCCGGCAACCGCCCCCGTGCCGGCGCCGACCGAGCCGAGGGGCACGCACTCGTCGCTCCGCGCGGCGTAGGCCGCGCGGCCGGCCTCCGCTCCCGGTCTCGCTCGGACATCGCCACCCCGGCCGAGGTCGAAGATCACGGCCGCAGGGACGATGGGCACGACGCCCTCGCCCACCGGCCAGCCCCGACCCTCGTCCTCGAGAGCCGCCATGACCCCATCTGCAGCGGCGAGACCATAGGCGCTGCCGCCCGCGAGCACGACGGCGTCCACCCGGTCCACGACGTTGACCGGGTCGAGCAGATCGGTCTCCCGCGTTCCCGGGGCCGCGCCTCGCACGTCGACTCCACCTGTCGTGCCGGGCGGAGGCGCGACGACGGTCACGCCCGTGAGAGCACCGGCCTCGGTCATGGTGTGGTGACCGACGCATACCCCCTCGACGTCGGTGACGTCGTTGTGGGGACCGGTCGGAGGTCGCGCCGTGGCGGCCTCAGAGGACGTGGCCATGGCCCTCGAGGGTGGCCCGCAGGGTGGCGTCGGCGTTCGAGTCGATCGGGTCGCCGAGGTCGCCGATGAAGACCGCAAGCAGTGAGCGAGCCGGGTTGGACGCGGCCTCGGCGAGCAGCTCGCGCCACGCGGCGAGGTTGGGGTGCTCGAGCTCGGTGCACGCCTCGGCCGGGCTCAGCGCCTCGACCGCCGCCTTGAGCTGCGGAACGGCCAGGTCGTAGGTCCGGCTCCCGCTCGTGTGGTGCAGGATCGTCGCGAGGATGGCGGCCGGCAGGCCATGCCGTCCCCCGGGCGGGTTGACGTGCGGGAACTCGATCTCGGCCGAGCTGCTCGCCGGGGTGATGCCGACGGCGTATGCGGTGGGCGGCACATACCCCTCGATCTTGTTCGCGAGGTGGGCGGCGATCGCCGCGAGGCCGTCGGGGGTGGACCAGTCCAGATCTGTCATGACAGCCATCATGCTGCTCTGCGGTGCCGCGATGGGCCTTCGGGGTGACCCTAGCGACGGGGTCTCAGGGGTTGACGCCGAGACGGCGGGCGTGGCGGGTGCGCTGACGCTGGGAGCGTAGGCGACGCAGCCGCTTGATGAGCATCGGGTCCGCGGCGAGCGCGGCAGGATTGTCGATGAGGGCGTTGAGGACCTGGTAGTAGCGCGTCGCGCTCATGTCGAAGAGGTCCTTGATGGCCGCCTCCTTCGCCCCGGCATACTTCCACCACTGCCGCTCGAACTGGAGGATCTCGAGGTCGCGATCGCTCAGCTCGGTGCTGACGAATGCGACCTGGTGCGAGAGGTTCTCCACGTGATGCCCTTTGCGCTGCGTTGAGGTGGTCGTTCTCCGGTGCTGGTCGTCGACCCGCGACGACCCTGGCTCGGCGCCCACGATAACAGCCGGAACTACACGGGTGTAAGTCTTCGCCGGGCGTGCCGCGGTCCGCGAAGTAACCGTGTGTCACACCCGCCCCAGGCGCGCACAACCGCCCCACACCCGACGCTCGGGGTCACGCCTTCCGCTCAGAGGGTGGGCGGCGGTCAGGGGGATCAGGCGCCGTGCGCCAT
Organism: Dermatophilaceae bacterium; assembly: GCA_046260445.1. GTDB lineage: Bacteria > Actinomycetota > Actinomycetes > Actinomycetales > Dermatophilaceae > F2B08. Next base: position 22,024 of record JBHEPF010000087.1, read on the forward strand.
CATGACCCATGCTCCGAGACACGATGACTCCCGAGGACGTCGAGCGGATCACGGGTGCCTACTTCATCGAGGGACCGTCGCGGGGTCGCGCGCTCTCGTCGTTCTGGACCCTGTTGGTCCTCTCGGCCATCATCGCCGGTGCCGGCGTCATCGCGGACTCCGCGGCCACCGTCATCGGCGCGATGATCGTGGCCCCGCTCATGCGACCCATCCTCGGCGCCGCCGCAGCGATCGTCCTCGCCCGGCGCCGTCAGGTGGTCATCAACCTCGGCCTCACTGCCAGTGGAGCGCTCGCCGTCATCGCCCTGGGCTACCTCCTCGGTGTCCTCACCCAGATCGATGTCGTCGCTGCGACCAACGGGCAGGTGGCCGGCAGAGTGAGCCCGCGGCTGATCGACCTCGTGGCCGCCCTCGCCACCGGGGTCGTCGGCGTGTTCGCCGTCGTGCGCTCCGACGTCTCCGACACTCTTCCCGGGGTGGCCATCGCCATCTCGCTCGTCCCACCGCTCGCCGTCGTCGGCCTCACCCTCGAGGCGGACGCCACCGGTGATGCTGTGGGAGCGCTGCTCCTCTTCGGGACGAACGTCGCCGCCATCATCGCCACGGCCACGGCCGTCCTCCTCATGGCGGGGTTCCGAAAGGCGGCGCACCTGTCCGGCACCCCGGTGGGAGCCCTCACCGGGAAGACGCTCGCGGTCGTCGCGGCGTCCGTCGTCCTCGTGACCGTCCCCCTGACCCTCGGGACCCGGGAGGTCGTGCTCGAACAGCTCACCGTCGGGCAGGTCCGTCCGGTGGCCGAGGCATGGGCCGAGGCGCAGGACTGGGAGGTGGCCGAGATCTCTCTGCGGGGAGACGTCATCCACGTCATCAGCGTCGGTCCCGATCCGGCGCCCGACCCGGCCGCTCTACGAGCCGAGCTCGACGCGGCCGGGGTGCGCGACCTCACCCTGGACGTCACCCTGCTCGAAGGCGTGTCGGAGACGCTGCCGGCGACGCGCTAGTCAGTGCTCTGCGTTCAGACCGCAGGCATCAAGAGGTCGGTCAGCTCCTCGACCGTTTCGCAGATCCGGTCGGGTTCGACAGCGACGAGCTCGGCGGACGTGCCGGCTCCCCAGGTGACGGCCACGGCCGCCATTCCGGCCGCCCGGGCCGCGAGGATGTCGACCGTGGCATCACCGACGTAGACGCACGCGCTCGGCTCGACGCCGACGGCGCGGGCCCCGTGCAGCAGAGGCGCCGGGTGGGGCTTGTGCTCGGTGGTGTCCTCGAGGCCGGCGACGACCTCGATACGTCCGCCGATCCCGACATGCTCCAGCGCCACGAGGGCGGTCTCCCGCCGCTTGCTCGTCACGACCGCGGTGCGGGCCCCCGCCGCCTCGAGACCCTCGAGCAGCCCTTGGATCCCGGGATAGGCGCGGATGAGGCGCGCGGTGTTGGCGAGGTTCCACTCCCGGTAGACGCGGTCGAGCTCGTGACCGTGCTCGGGTGACTCCTCGAGCAGCGCCGGGAGCAGTGGACGGCCGATCCAGGCCCGTGCCGCCGACTCCTCCACCTCGACGCCCATGACCTCGCGGAAGGCGTGCCGGTAGGACGCGATGATGAGCGGGATGGTGTCGGCGAGGGTGCCGTCGAGGTCGAAGAACACGGTCTCCCAGGGCAGCGGCGCGCCGGGCTGTCGGCTCGGCACCTCAGGACGCCGGGACGATCTCGAGGCTCGCGAGAAGGTCACGCACTCGATGCTCGATGTCATCGGCGATCTCGCGCACGACCTCGACGGGCTGGCCGTAGGGGTCCGGCACCGACCACGTGATCTGTCGCTTGCCCGGAAGGTCGGGGATGTGGTCACCGACGTGGACCACGACATCCGCGACATGGCGCACGTCGTTCATCACGGCGGACGGGTAGTCGTGCACGTCGATGCCGCGCTCCCTCATCACCTGGATCACCATGGGGTTGACGTCGCCCTCGGGCCGGATGCCGGCCGAGCGGACGTGCACGTGCTCGCCGCCGTAGTGCTCGGTGAACGCGGCGGCCATCGGTGACCGCCCTTGGTTGTGGACACAGACGAAGAGAAGGTCGGGCACTCGGTGGACCTGCTCGCCGCGCTCCCGGGCGGCGTCGATGAGGATCGCGCGGGCGCGCTTCTCGACGAGGATGGCGAGGAACTCGGGGTGCTTGGTGACCGCCTCGAGCCCGGCACGAGCCGAGGCGACGGCGGCCTCGACCTCATCGCGGTCCGCGACGTCGGAGTAGCGGTGGTGCAGGTCGCGGATGATCCCGGTGACGTCCTTGTCGCTGAGCGAGTGCATGCCCCTAGTCTGACGCGTCGCCCGGGGCCGGATGGACCTCGACGCCGAGGGATGAGATGAGCTCCTCCACGCGGCGGCGGATCTCGTCACGGATCGGCCGCACGGCGTCGACCCCCTGGCCGGCCGGGTCGTCGAGCACCCAGTCCTCGTAGCGCTTGCCGGGGAAGATCGGACAGGTGTCACCGCACCCCATCGTGATGCACACGTCCGAGGTTCGGACCGCCTCCGTCGTGAGGATCTTGGGCACCTCCGCGCTCATGTCGATGCCCTCCTCGAGCATCGCCTCGACGGCCGCCGGGTTGATGTGATCTCCGGGCGCACTGCCTGCCGAGCGCACCTCGATGTGCCCGCCGGAGAGGACCCGGGTGTAGGCCGCGGCCATCTGCGAGCGTCCGGCGTTGTGGACGCAGACGTAGAGGACAGCGGGCTGGTCGGTGGTCATGCGGGCTCCTGACGGTCGGGGGTCGGGTGGGGGAAGCGGCGGCGCAGCCACAGGCTGACGTAGACGAGCCCGACGAGGACGGGGACCTCGATAAGCGGCCCGACGACGCCGGCCAGGGCCTGATCCGAGGTGACGCCAAGGTTGCGATGGCGATGGCTAGCTCGAAGTTGTTGCCCGCCTCGGTGAAGGCGAGGGTCGTCGCCCGCTCGTGGCTCATCGCGAGCATCGGCCCGACGAGGGATCCCCCGCCCCGCATGAGCGCGAAGAGGACGACGATCGTGAAGAGCAGTCCGTAGAGCGCCCACGGGCCGATGCGAGGCAGGAACGACGACTCGTATGCGGTTCTCCCCCAGCGCTTCTCGCCCACCCTGCGAGCGAGGTAGCCGAGCGGGATGCCGAGGAAGATGAGGACCGACTTGGCGATCTGCCACGACGAGACGTCGAGGTCCGCCTCCGGGAGGCCGAGCCACGCCGGCAGGACGGAGAGGTAGAACCAGCCGAGCGCGGCGAACATGACGACCTGGCAGACCGAGTTGAGCGCGACGAGGGCGGCGGCCGCCTCCCGGTCCCCGCAGGCCAGGTCGTTCCAGATGATGACCATCGCGATGCAGCGGACCAGTCCGACGATGATGAGTCCGGTGCGGTACTCGGGCAGGTCGGGCGGGAAGGTCCAGGCCAGAGTGAACATCAGCGCGGGCCCGATGACCCAGTTGAGGACCAGGCTCGAGACGAGCAGCTGTTGATCGCCGGTGACCGTGTCCAGCCGGTCGTAGCGCACCTTGGCAAGGACCGGGTACATCATCACGAGCAGGCCGATCGCGATCGGGAGCGAGACGCCCCATCTCGACGGTCGACAGCGCCTCCCCCCGCCCGGGCAGCAGCCGTCCGAGGAGCAGACCGACCACCATGGCCACGCCGATCCACACCGGCAGGAAGCGATCTAGAGTCGAGAGCCGGTCGACGACATGTGCGTCGGTGCGGTCCGGGGCGGCGGCGGGCGCGGTCATGCGACAGGAGCGCAGGCTGAGCAGGGCATACCGTCATCCAACCGCCTGATATCGATCACTGTCAATATCGACAGTGATCGATGCGTGTGGGTATCTTGACGAGATGACGACGGCAGTGACGCTCTCGACGCAGACCACCGGTGGCCGCGCCGGTTCCACATGCAGCTGCTCTTCCTCATCAGGGCGAGTGAGGGATCGGAGGCCTGCGTCTGCGACCTCACCGCACCGGTGGGACTGAGCCAGCCGACGATCAGCCATCACCTCAAGGTGCTCACCGGGGCCGGGCTGCTCCGCAGGGAGAAGCGCGGCCCATGGGCGTGGTTCGCCCTCGTTCCCGAGCGGTTGGACGACCTCGCCGCGATCTTCCGCTGATGTTGAACGACCGCTGAGCTCAGGCCGTGAGCGCACCCAGAGCCGCGAGCAAGCGGTCGATGTCCTCCTCGTTGGTGTAGGGCGCGAGACCGACCCGCACCCCGCCCGCGTCACCCAGGCCGAGGTGACGTGAGCACTCGATCGCGTAGAAGTTGCCGGCCGGCGCGTTGATGCCCTGGTCCGCCAGCGCCGTGCGCACGTCCTGCGAGTCGGTTCCGTCGATCGTGAACAGCAGTGTGGGAGTGCGCCTCTCGGCGTTGGAGTACACCCGCACGCCGGGCAGCGCTCGCAGGCCGCTCTCCAGCCGCGCGAGCAGGCCCTCCTCGTACTCGTGGAGGGCCGCGTACGAGGCGAGGATGCGGTCGCGTCGGCTCGCGTCCGGCTCACCCGGCCCGGCGAGACCGGCGAGGAAGTCGATCGCGGCGGTCGTGCCGGCCATCAGCTCGTAGGGCAGCGTGCCGAGCTCGAACCGCTCGGGGACCTCGTCGCTGGACGGCAGCAGCTTGTCGGGGTGCAGCCGCTCGAGCAGGTCCGGGCTCGCGGCGGCGACCACCCCGCAGTGCGGGCCGAGCAGCTTGTAGGGCGAGCAGGTCCAGAAGTCCGCCCCGAGCCCGGCGACGTCGACCGAGTCGTGTGCGGTCGCGTGGACGCCGTCGACCCAGAGCAGCGCGCCGACGTCGTGGACGAGGTGCGAGACCGTACGGACCGGTGGCCTGGTCCCGATGAGGTTGGAGGCAGCGGTCATCGCGACGAGGCGGGTCCGCTCGCTCAGGACCGGCTCGAAGTGCTCCTCGAGCTGGGTCCCGCTGTCCGGGTCGAAGTCGGCCCACCGCACCGTCGCCCCGGCCGCCTCCGCCGCCTGGGTCCACGGGCGGATGTTGCTGTCGTGGTCGAGCCGGGTGACGACGATCTCGTCGCCGGGCCCCCACGTCTTCGCCAGCGCGCGGGCGAGGTCGTAGGTGAGCTGGGTGGCGCTGCGACCGAACACCACCGCCCGGGGGTCGACACCCAGCAGGTCACCCAGCGCAGCCCGGCACTCGAGAACGACCCGGTCGGCGCGACGCTCCGCGGGGGTGACGAGCCCGCGGTTCGCGATCGCCGAGATGAGGGTGTCTGCGACCGCCTGCGCCACGACATCCGGCGTCTGCGTCCCACCCGGCCCGTCGAAGTGCGCGGCCCCCTCGCGCAGCGCGGGGAAGTGGGAGCGGATCTCGTCGACGTCGTAGGCCATGCCCACATCCTGCCGGTTATGGCGGCCACGCGGCATCGGCCCAGGTGGCCGGGGGTATTTTGGGAACCATGCCGGCCCGCCCTCTCGACGAGCTCGTCCACCCGTCCTGGGCGCCGGCTCTTCGACCGCACGAAGGAACCCTGAGCACGCTGGGGGACTTCCTCCGCGGCGAGGTCGCCGCGGGCCGCGGCTACCTGCCCGCCGGCAGCCACGTCCTGCGAGCCTTCGAGCGCCCTCTCGACGACGTCAAGGTGCTCATCGTCGGCCAGGACCCCTACCCCACCCCGGGACATGCCATCGGCCTGTCCTTCGCGGTCGCCCCGGGCGTCGCGCCGGTCCCGCGCAGCCTCGTCAACATCTTCGCCGAGCTCGGGACCGACCTCGGACTGCCTCGCCCGGGCACCGGCGACCTCACGCCCTGGGCCGAGCGCGGGGTGCTCCTTCTCAACCGGGTCCTCACCGTGAGCCCGGGCAAACCCGCGAGCCACCGCGGCATGGGCTGGGAGGACATCACGGCCGCCGCGATCGACGCGCTCGCCCAGCGCGGCGGACCGCTCGTCGCCGTCCTCTGGGGCCGCGATGCCCGCGGTCTCGTCACGCGTCTCCACGGCATACCGTGCATCGAGTCGGCGCACCCGTCGCCCCTCTCGGCCCGCTCCGGTTTCTTCGGCTCACGGCCGTTCAGCCGGGCCAACGACCACCTCCGCCGCCTCGGCGCCGACCCGATCGACTGGAGCCTGCCGTGACCCCGTCCTCGCCCCATGCCACTCCCCCCGTCTGGCAGCGCTACGTCGCCCTCGGTGACTCGTTCACCGAGGGGATGGTCGACCCCGACCCGGGCGACCCGACCCGCTTCCGCGGCTGGGCGGACCGGCTGGCCGAGCACCTTGCGGCCCGGGCGGCCGCGCACGGGCGGGCTTTCTCGTATGCGAACCTCGCCGTTCGCGGCCGCAAGCTCGGCGACATCGTCGGTCACCAGCTGCAGCGGGCGCTCTCGATGGAACCCGACCTGGTCTCCATGATCGGCGGCGGCAACGACATGCTCCGCCCGAGCGTCGATCTCGACGCCCTCGCCCTTCGGCTCGAGGAGGCCGTCATCGAGATCCGGGCCACCGGCGCGGACGTCCTGCTCTCGACCCCGACCGACCCACGTGGCGCCGGCATGTTCAAAGCGCTCCGCCCGCGGCACGCGATCCACGCGGCCAACCTCTTCACGATCGCGCAGAACCACGGGGCCTACATCATCAACCTCTGGGGCATCGCGGCCACGCAGGACTGGCGGATGTGGGGCGATGACCGGATCCATCCCTCGGCGCTGGGACATGAGCGGATCACCCAGGCGGCGCTGCTCGCCCTCGGCCTCCCGGAGACCGACCCGGACTGGCGCATACCGCTGCCTGCTGCGGACCGGGCGACCCGACGCGAGGAGCTGCGTGAGCACGCGACCTGGGCGCGAACGCACGCGGGACCCTGGGTGCAGCGACGACTCCGCGGCGCGTCCTCGGGGGACCTGCTCGAGCCGAAGCGCCCCGATCTCAAGCCGCTCTAGCCTCGGCGTGCAGTCGGCTCAGGCGAGGAAGTCGACGACGAGCCTGCTGAACGCCTTGGTGTGCTCGATCTGGGTCCAGTGCCCGCAGCGGCCGAAGATGTGCGCCTGCGAGTCCTCGAGCAGCTCGAGCAGGGTCAGCGTGGTCGACAGCGGGATGACCTTGTCGTCGCGACCGTGGACGAGGAGCGTCCTGTGCGGTAGTGCCCGGATGTCGAACTCCTCGTGCGCCATCGTCGGGCGAGGAGTCGTAGGCGAAGACGTCGCGGATGAGATGGCCCATCGTCTCGAGCGAGATCGGGCGCGATGACGCGGTGGTGCTCGGTGAGGTACGGCATCGGCAGCCGCCGGTTGGCCCACGCGCTCACGCCCGGCCCGGAACCGTGGAGCAGGAGCACGGGCGGGCCCTCGCCGAGGTCGTGGTAGTTCGTCGTCAGCTCGCCGGTGCGGACGGACTCGCCGATCTCGGGGTTGGCCAGGTCAGGGGAATGCGTCTCCACACCACCCGTTCTACTCGTCTTGGCCGCGGACCGGGTCGATCGTTCCGCGACCAGGAACCGGGCGCCTCTGGCGGTGGGACCCGCACACGCTTAGCGTGAGGGAGTGAGCCACACACCGACCATCCGCACCCTCGGCGAGCTTCGTGCAAGCGGCCATGAGATCAAGCCGCTGCGCCAGGAGATCCGCGACAACCTCCTGGCGCGACTGTCGTCCGGGGAGGACCCCTGGCCCGGCCTGCACGGGTTCGGTACCACCGTCATCCCTCAGCTGGAGCGCGCGCTGCTCGCCGGTCACGACGTGGTCCTCCTCGGCGAGCGGGGGCAGGGCAAGACCCGGCTGCTGCGCAGCCTCACCGGTCTGCTCGACGAGTGGAGTCCCGTCATCGACGGCTCCGAGCTCGGCGAGCACCCCTACGACCCGATCACGACCGAGTCCCAGCGCCGGGCGGCTCGCGACGGCGACGACCTGCCGGTGGTCTGGCGGCACCGGAGCGAGCGGTACGCCGAGAAGCTGGCCACCCCCGACACCTCGGTGGGTGACCTCATCGGCGACGTCGACCCGATGAGGGTCGCCGAGGGACGTCGGCTCGGCGACCCCGAGACGATCCACTTCGGTCTCATCCCCCGCAGCCACCGCGGCATCGTCGCCATCAACGAGCTGCCGGACCTCGCCGAACGGATCCAGGTCGCCATGCTCAACGTCATGGAGGAGCGCGACATCCAGATCCGCGGCTACGTCCTCCGGCTTCCTCTCGACGTGCTCGTCGTCGCCTCGGCCAACCCCGAGGACTACACCAACCGGGGCCGGATCATCACCCCGCTCAAGGACCGCTTCGGCGCCGAGATCCGCACCCACTACCCCGTCGAGCTGCGGGACGAGGTGGCCGTCGTCCGCCAGGAGGCGCACCTCGTCGCCGAGGTGCCCGACGTCCTCGTCGAGATCCTCGCTCGGTTCACCCGCGGACTGCGCGCATCGAGCTCGGTCGACCAGCGCTCGGGCGTGTCGGCACGCTTCTCCATCGCCGGCGCCGAGACCATCGCAGCGTCGGCCCTGCACCGGGCGACCACCCGGGGCGAGCCGGAGGCGGTCGCGCGGGTCGTCGACCTCGAGGCGGCCGTCGGCGTGCTCGGCGGCAAGGTCGAGTTCGAGGCCGGTGAGGAGGGCCGCGAGCGCGACGTCCTGCAGCACCTGCTCCGCACCGCGACCGCTGAGACGGTCCGGGAGCACTTCCGCGGGATCGACTTCGCGCCGCTCATCGCCGCCATCGACGAGGGCGTCATCGTCGTCACCGGCGAGAACGTCACGGCCGCCGAGCTGCTCGGCGAGCTGCCCGACCTCGAAGGCGGCGACCTCTACGACGCGGTCTGCCACCGGCTCGGAGCGTCCACGTCCGGCGAGCGAGCCAGTGCCCTCGAGCTCGCCCTCGAGGGTCTCTATCTCGCCCGCAAGATCACCAAGGAGTCCGACGGCGATCGGACGGTCTACGGATGAGCACCCCGCGCGGCGCCGGCCGTTCCCGCTACGGCCGGTATGTCGACGGACCGGACCCGCTCGCGCCTCCGGTCGACCTCGCGGAGGCTCTCGACGCGATCGGCGAGGACGTCATGGCCGGATCCTCCCCGGAGCGAGCGATCCGGGAGTTCCTTCGCCGCGGCGGTCGGCAGACGACCGGGCTCGACGACCTGGCCCGACGGGTGGCGCAACGGCGGCGGGACCTCCTGCAGAACCACACCCTCGGCCGGACCCTCGACGAGATCCGCGAGCTGCTCGACCGGGCCGTCCTCCAGGAGCGGGGTCAGCTCGCGCGCGACGTCACCATGGACGACCTCGACCGGTCGTTCCGGGAGACCCGGCTCGATGCGTTGCCCACCTCGACGGCGGCGGCCGTCACCGAGCTCTCCGACTACGACTGGCAGTCCTCACAGGCCAGGCAGACCTTCGAGGAGATCAAGGACCTCCTCGGCCGCGAGATGCTGGACCAGCGCTTCGCCGGGATGAAGCAGGCCCTCGAGAACGCGACCGAGGAGGACCGTCGGCGCATCCAGGAGATGCTCGACGACTTGGGCGACCTGCTCGAGAAGCACGGCCGCGGCGAGGATACCGACGCGGACTTCCGCGACTTCATGGCCAAGCACGGGGACCACTTCCCGGAGAACCCGCAGTCGGTCGACGAGCTCCTCGACACGCTCGCGAAGCGGTCGGCCGCTGCGCAGCGGATGCTGGCCTCGATGACGGAGGAGCAGCGCCGCGAGCTCATGTCGCTCTCCGCTCAAGCCTTCGGCTCCCCCGAGCTCGCGCAGGCCCTCGACCGGCTGGACTCCACGCTGCGTGGACTGCGCCCCGATGAGGCCTGGGACGGGTCCGAGCAGTTCGGCGAGGGCCAGGGCCTCGGTCTCGGTGACGGGACGGGCGTTCTACAGGACGTGGCCGAGCTCGACGAGCTGGCCGAGCAGCTGTCCCAGTCGTATGCCGGTGCCCGCCTCGCCGACCTCGACCTCGAGGCCCTCTCCCGCCAGCTCGGCGACGAGGCCGCCGTGGAGGCGCGAACCCTCACGGCGCTCGAGAAGGCACTGCAGGAGAGTGGGTACGTGCGGCGGGACTCCGACGGGGCACTGCGGCTCTCCCCCAAGGCCATGCGGCGTCTGGGCAAGGAGCTGCTCAAGGACGCGACGACCCGGCTCTCCGCCCGTCAGGGCCAGCGCGACTCCCGTCTCGCCGGCGCGGCCGGTGAGCGCAGCGGTGGCTCCCGGCAGTGGCAGTTCGGCGACACCGAGCCCTGGGACGTCACCCGCACGTTGAGCAACGCGGTGACGCGCACCGTCAGCGAGGGTCGGGATCCGCGGTCCGGTATCCGGATCGTCATGGGTGATGTCGAGGTCTCGGAGACTGAGGCCCGCACCCGCTCGGCGGTCGCGCTGCTCGTCGACACGTCGTTCTCCATGGCGATGGACGGCCGGTGGGTTCCGATGAAGCGCACCGCACTCGCGCTCCACCAGCTCATCTCCACCCGCTTCCGTGGCGACCACCTCAGCCTCATCGCCTTCGGTCGCCATGCCCGCACGATGGGCATCGAGGAGCTCACCGCGCTGGACGCGTTGTGGGACAAGGGGACCAACCTCCATCACGCCCTCCTGCTCGCCAACCGCCACTTCCGCAAACACTCCGGCGAGCAGCCCGTCCTCCTCATCGTCACCGACGGCGAGCCGACCGCCCACCTCCTCCCGGACGGTCATGTGTGGTTCGACTACCCACCCCACCCGGCGACGATCGCCCGGACCGTCGACGAGCTCGACACTGCCCGCCGACTGGGCGCGGTCACGACCTTCCTCCGGCTCGGCGAGGACCCGGGCCTGGCCCGCTTCATCGACCAGATGGCGCGTCGGGTCGACGGCCGTGTCGTCGCCCCCGAGCTCGATGACCTCGGTGCCGCGGTCGTGGGGTCCTATCTGGGCTCGCGTCATCCGAGCCGACAGGAGACCGACTGGCTCGGCGGGCGCGGCTTCTGGGTCGGCGACTGACCAAAGCCCGCCTCCCGACCGCGGTGTCGACACCGGCAGGCTCCGTGTCTGCCTGACTACTGTCCGCCTGTCTACTCAACGAGCAGGGCGCTCACCGTCGCGAAGGCGTAGCCACGGGCGCGAAGGTCATTGATCATCCCTTGAAGTGCGTCGGCGTCGAGCGTCGATCTGTCCTGGGGATGGGCACCCACGTGCATCAGCACGATCGCGCCGGGTTGCAGTCGGTCCAGGACCCGCTGACGAACGATGGCGGTGGTGATCCCCCCGGACGTGCCCTGCCAGCCGAGCGTGTCCACAGTCCATCTGATGGGGATATAGCCGGCGTTGTTGACCACTTGGATCTCAGATGCGGTCCGGTCACCGTACGGGAAGCGGAACAATGGCGCGGTCGGCTTCCCAGTGAGAGGGGAGATCGCTGAGTCGGCCAGGGAGAGCTCCTGTCGGATGGCCGCGTCGGTGATCTGGGTGAAGTAGGGGTGGGTATTGCTGTGGTTGCCGACGGGGTGCCCGGCCTGGGCCATTGCCCGCACGTCGCTGGGGAAGGACCTCGCGAAGTCGCCGGTGACGAAGAAGGTCGCCGGAACGCTGTTCGCCTTCAGCGTTGAGAGGATCCTGCTCACAGCGGCGTTGTCGGCGCCGCCGTCGAAGGTCAAGGCCACGACCTTGCGGCTGACAGGGAACACCTCGATGTCCTTGCCGCGCCACTTCTCCACGAGGTTCGAGGCGGTGCGCACGAGGGTGAACTGGTTGGAGTAGACGGTCCCGAAGGGGGTGCTGGCCCCGACCCGGAAGGTGTACTCCCCGACAGTGCTGCTGCCGTAGGTCAAGGGGATGGCGAAGTAGCCGTTGGCGTCGGCCGTGCGGATCTGCGAGGTGCTCCAGCCGCTGCTGAGCAGCACCTGGGTCCACACCTGGCCACCGCCGTAGCCGCGGACGGTGCCCCACGTGTAGGTCACTTCATTGACCGGCTTG
>JBHEPF010000033.1:0-7607 GCA_046260445.1 Dermatophilaceae bacterium
CTCGATGGGCGTGGGACTCCTGGAGTTCCACCAGCTCGACCGGATGGTGCAGTCGGGTCGGGCAGCGGCCCGGGCGCTGCTGGAGCAGGCGTCCGGCGACCTCTTCGCGGTTCCTCCCGAGGAGCCCGGAAGCGACCGCCCGAACGAAGCACACCTGATCGCCCGCGGGTCATCCGCTCACGGTCAGTAGAAGCCGTGCCTTGCGAGTGGATCGATGAGCTCGCGCTCTCGTAGGCCAGGTGTGACAGCAGCGCCGGCAACTCGACCGTGAGCCGGATGCCGTCGTCGTGAGCCGGATGTCGTCGTCGGGGGCCGGGCGACCGTGAGGCCAGCAGCGCGCGACAAACCTGGCAAAAGGGCGGTTCGTCCCGCCTCGGGTGCGGTGTCGACCACGTCCGGTTCGACGGATCCCGCACGCCGCTCGCGTTCGACCGCGACGAGGTCACGGACAGCGGGCGCGACCTCGGTGGCATACCGGCGCACCACGTCCGGGTCGTCGGTGCCGAGGATGAACGTGCTCATGCCCTGCTCGAGCGCGAGCCCGGCGAGCTGCTGCGCCCACCCAGATCGGGATCTCGTGCGCCGGAGCGGGAGGTTGGCGACGTTCGGGCGAGGCGGATGCTCGTGGTGGCCGCGCCGAGGTCGGACAGCAGGGTCCAGGTGTCCAGGGGCTTGCGCTGGTAGGGATGGTCCGGGATCGAGACGAGGTCGAGGCCGACCGTCTCGGCGACGCGGGTCAGCTCGACGAGGTGGTCGGCAGCGGCGGCGTCCGGGGTGGGAAGAGCCCGAACGGCAGGTCGTGTCCGTCGTCGGTCATCGCTAGCGGTCGGAGCGGCGACGCACGGCATCCATGACGCGCGCCCCCTCGAGTGCACGCAGGTGTGGGAGTGGGTCGAGCCCGGCCGTGAGGACGAACTCGGTGAGTTGGTGGCGGACCGTGCCCTGCAGCTCCTCGGCTGTCCACGGCTTGGCGATGTAGTGGTCCAGCCCGGCCTCGTTCACGGCGCGGATGGTGTCCTCGTGCCCGGCCTGCCCGGTGACGAGGACGGTGCGCACCGTGGAGTGCTCGCTCGAGCCCACGAGCTCGACGAGGAAGTCGACTCCGCTCTCGCCGGGGAGCCGGTGGTCGGCCAGCACCAGAGCCAGGACGTCACCGTCGCCCTCGATCTCCGCGACGACGTCGCGCGCGTCGGGGACGTCCTCGGCGGGCTCGACCCGCACGACATCCGCGAACGGGTCCAGGTCCCGGGCGACGGCGTCACGGACCTCCGGTTCGTCCTCGAGAATGAGCACGGCGAGTCTCATCGGTCTTCTCCTGCCTCCGGCGGCTGCGCCGGTAGATCGATCGTGAACAGCGTGTCACCCGGAGCGGAGCGGACGGCGATGGTGCCGCCGTGGTCGCTGACGATCCGTCGCGCGATGCCGAGGCCGAGCCCGAGCCCGAAGCGCACCGCGCCGGCCTTGGTGGTGAAGCGTGGCTCGAAGATCCGCTCCTGAACACTCTCCGGGATCCCGGGGCCGGTGTCGGCGACCTCGACCCGCACTCCCCGCCCGCGCCGGCTCACGGTCACGGTGATCGTCCCCCGGCCGGCGAGCGCATCGGCGGCGTTGGTGATGAGGTTGGTCCAGACCTGGGTGAGCTGCCCCGGGTGGGCGAGGATCGGCTCGACCTCGTCGTAGCGACGGACGACCTCGATCCCGTCGAGCCGGTGAGCGGTCAGACGCAGGGAGTCCTCGATGGTGTCGGCGACGTGCGTCGGGACGGGGTCGAGGGCGTCGGGTCGCATCGCTGAGCGCAGGCCCTGCACGAGCGCCGAGATGTGCTCCTGGGCCAGGCCTGAGTTGCGCAGCGAGGAGCCCAGTCCGGCAGCCGCGTCCACGACGCCATCGTCGAGACCGGCCTCCTGGATGCGACGGGCCTCGGACGCGTTCGCGATGCCGGCGGCCACGAGGGACCGGATCCGGTGCGCCGGGACTCCGGCCTGCTCCAGCTCGCGTCGGCGGGCCCGCTCCTCTCGCGCACTGAGCGTGGGCCGTGTGTATGCGGCGGCCATCACCTGCTCGATGACCTCGGCGTGCGGCATCTCGGCGAGGAGGGCACGGACATCGACCTCGGCGTGCTCGAGGGAGCGCGTGAGTGCTGCGAGCGGGCTGTTGAGCTCGTGGGCGACGCCGGCGGCCATCTCACCGATGGTGGCGCTGCGGGCCTGGGCGATGAGCTCGAGCCGCGCCTCGGAGAGGGCCGCGAGCGCGGCGCTGAGCTTGGCCCGCTCGCTGTCCAGAATGGCGTTGAGCCGGATCTCCTCGAGCTGGAGGATCTCGGCCCGGCGCAGCCGCCGGGCCAGGGACCGCAGTGACACCGCGGTCATCACGGCACCCACCCGCGGATCACCGGCGAGCGCCTGGTCGAGCTGCTCGAGGGTGAGGTGGATGAGCTCCACCTCCGTCGTCGCGCGCGCCGTGACGAGGGCCTTGCGGCGTTCGGCCATCGCCGGCAGCCCGATGAGTGGGCCGGTGCTCGCGTGATGCAGTCTGATCTCCTCGCCGGAGGACGACGCCACCCCGAGCGAGACCTCACCGCGGAGCACGACGAGCAGACCGTCGACACTCTCCTCCTCCTGGGTGACCCGGGTGCCGGGTGGCAGGACGAGCCGGGGACGTGGTCCGAGCACTCGCTCGACCGCGGTGACGAGCTCTTGGACGGCCTGGTGCATCGGCACGGTCAGCAGCTGGAGGAGCGGACTGTCGTGATCCGTCGTCGCGGTGGCGTCGCCGGCGCCCGGACCGCGCGCCTCGGACTGCACCCACCGGGCGATCTGGGCCACGGCCTGGACGGCCAGACGTCCCTCCGTCCAGGGCACCGCGACGACGCCGTCGAGGAGATCCGCATCGATCACCTCGGCCAGGTCGTCATGGACCGCCAGGTCGGTGAGCACCAGGACCCGGGGTGGGCGCGGCAGCCCCGCGGCGAGGTGAGTGATGATGCGCGACGGCTCCGGCGCATACACCAGCAGGAGCGAGACGGTCGCCTCTGCGTCGGGGGGCCTCTCGAGATCGGCCAGCCCCCGCATACGCACGATTCGGTAGCCGGACGTCAGCGTTGAGCGCAGCTCACGCTCAGCCTCGTCCGGCACCGGACCCTCGCCGACGATGAGGACGGTGAGTGCTGCCGAGTCGGTCGCCGACGTGTCGGCCGGCGGCGGTTCGGCGCTCACAGCAGTCCGGTCGCGGACCACAGCGGCGGCATGAGGACGGTGAGGAGGAGCAGCCCCAGGGCCCCCACGGCGATCCCGACGGTCGCCATCTCGCGGGTGCTCACCTCACCGGTGGCGTAGGCGATGGCGTTCGGCGGGGTGGAGATCGGCAGCGCCATGGCCAGACCGCAGGCCAGCGCGAGCACGACGGCCACGACCTGGGTGTCGAGGCCGACGGTGACGGCCAGCCCGAGGGCGATGGGGATGAGGAGGTTGGCCGTCGCGCTGTTGGAGATCGTCGTCGACAGCAGCAGGGCCCCGACCGCGAGGGCTGCGAGGATAGCGGCCTGCGGCAGGGTCGACCAGGACACCAGACCGATGAGCCACTCGTCGAGGCCGCTGGTCCCGACGCCGATGCCGAGCGCGATGCCGCCGGCGACGAGCCAGAGCACCGGCCACTGGAGCACCTTGATGTCCTCGCCGGACATCACCTGGGTGAGCAGGAGGGCCACCACCGGCAGGAACCCGACGGTCGTCGACGGTATGCCGTGGAGCGGTTCGGTCAGCCACAACAGGATCGTTGTGGCCGCGACGACGTAGAACACGATCGCCTTGGGTCGACGGTCGAAGCGCGCCTCGAGGTCGAGGTCCACGGCGAGGCTCTTGGGGACGTACCGCCACGCGAGCAGCAGCCACGCGGCGACGAGAAGGACGATCATGAGCGGGAGCGTGGCGATCATCCAGCCGACGAAGGTGATCTGCTCGCCGCGTTCCGTGAGCGCTGCCAGGGCGATGGCGTTGGGAGGCGAGCCCACGGGGGTGGCGATCCCGCCCACGTTCGCGGCGACGGGAATGGACAGGGCGAACCCGGTACGCGCGGCGCCGGAGGGCAGCACCGCGAGGACCGGGATGAGCACGGCGAACATCGTCGCGGTCGTCGCGGTGTTCGACATGAACATCGACAGCCCTGCGGTGATGGCCATGAGACCGAGCACCGTGAGGCGCGCGCTCGAGCGGAACGGCCGGAGCAGGACTGCGGCCAGGTTGCGGTCCAGGCCGTACTTGGATGCCGCGTCGGCGATGAGGAACCCGCCGAGGAACAGGATGATGACGGGGTTGGCGAGCGCGGCATAGAACGAGGCTGCCGTGGGCACGTCGTCCGGGACTGCGAGCAGCGCCTGGTCCGAGATGAGGAGGACCTCGAGGAAGATCACGAGGACCGCGGTCGCGACGAGGGGCACGGCCTCGGTGACCCAGAGGATGATCGCGAGGAGGAAGATCGCGAGCATCCGCTCGCCCATCGGCTCGAGACCGGGGACATCGACGAGGAGCGGGATGGGCGGCACCAGCACGGCGAGGACGAGCCCGACCCGCTGGACGATGCTGAGCTGGGACACGGGCGAGCGACGGGGTCTGGTGCCGGTGCGTCGAGTGCCGGCATCTGCCGTCGAGGGGGCGGCCATGAACTCTCCCGCGCCGGTCGGATGGGGACCCGCAGAGGTGACCGACGATGCCCTCGGGAGTCACGCCGTCCACGCGTGTGGAGGGCGATGACCAGCCTAGGGCCCCCACCCGGGTCGGCGTGTGACCCCCTTGCCCTGCGGCGGCCCCGGCAGGCCGAAGCGAACATCCTGCACGGCGCGCAAGGCTGGGGGATACGGTGGACACCACAGTCCTCGACGTGAATGGGAGTCGTTATGGCCATGGACCGCATCGTTGTCACCGGAGGAAGCGGCAAGGCCGGTCGGGCCGTGGTCGAGGACCTCACCGCTGCCGGCCACGAAGTGCTGTCGGTCGACATCGCCGCGTCACTCGACCCTGACGCGCCCACCCTGTCGGTGGATCTGACGGACCTGGGCGAGACCCTTGAGGCACTGTCGAAAGCCGACGCGGTGGTGCATCTGGCGGCTGTTCCTGCTCCGGGAATCCGTCCCGACGGCGCCACCTTCGCGAACAACATGATGTCGACGTACAACGTCTTCACGGCTGCCACCCAGTTGGGACTACAGCGTGTGGTCTGGGCGTCGTCCGAGACCCTCATCGGCCTTCCCTTCGATCGCGAGCAGCCCCGCTACGCGCCGATCGACGAGGACCACCCCCTGCTGCCGGAGTCCCACTACGCCCTCTCGAAGCTGGCCGGTGAGGCGATCGCCGCACAGTTCAACCGCTGGTCCGGCATCCCGTTCGTGGCCCTGCGGATCTCCAACATCATGGAGGAGCACGACTACGCCCGGTTCCCCGGCTTCTGGGACGACCCGACGATCCGAGCCTGGAACCTCTGGGGATACGTCGACGCCCGTGACGTCGCCCAAGCCGCGCGACGGGCACTGTCCGCCGACGTGACCGGCACCCCCGCATACCTCGTGGCGGCCGCGGACACCTGCATGACCCGACCCAGTGCCGACCTGCTCGCCGAGGTCTATCCCGACGTGCCGAGGCGCGGGGGGATCGAGGGACACCAGACCCTGCTCTCGATCGACCGGGCCCGCGCCGAGCTCGGATACGAGCCGGCGCACTCGTGGCGGGACTTCGTCGACGGCTGAGCGGAGCACCTTGCGTGCGGGCCGCCGTCGAGCGCCCGTGCGCGGGGTCACGCCATGTCGTCGTGCCACTGCTCCATGTGGTGCGCATGAGTGGAGAGGTAGGCGCCAGGACGGTAGTGCGTGTCGTAGAAGTCGGTGTCGAGGTGCACGGCCTGCACGTAGCCCGAGAGGACCATCGTCGTGAACGTGTTGGGGAACCTGCCGCAGGTGTCGTAGACGTACTGGGCCACCTCGCCCAGGCAGTCGACGAACTCCTCGGAGTACGGGGTCACGCCGCGCTTGATCGCCTCGGTGTCGCCCCAGGCGCCGGGGGTGCTGGGGTCGTAGGCCCCGCCGGTACCGAACTTGCGCTCGACGAAGATCCGCACGGCCTCGCGCATATCCGCCACATAGGGCGGGCACAGCCCCTCGATGTGGCCGTCGAGCCCGACGGGATTGGGGAGCAGCCACCGGGGGTCTGTCACGAACCGGAACCCGAGCCCCTCGATGCCGTTGTCCGCGAACGCTCCCAGAACACTCCAGCGGTTGAGGCCGGTGAGGTACAGGCCGCCCAGCCCCATCGCCTGCATCATGAGCACGATGTTGTGGCCGACGAACGCCAGCTCTGCGACGTTGGCCTCGTAGGCCATCTGGTGCAGCACCGTCAGCGGAACGCGCTTGTCCTCCCGCAGCAGGCCACTGCGGACGAAGGGGGCCAGGTCGCCCGCCGGCCGGCCGGCCACGTCGTCGACGAGCATGCTGCCGTTCGCCAGGGCCATGGCCATGAACCCGAGGACCTGTTCACTGGCGTCGGCCACCGGCACGAACAGGGTCGAGCCCGGCGCGTTCGCCATCCACAGGTTCGGTTCGAGCATGTGCGGGGGAGCCGGGGGCAGGTCGAGACGTCGCTCGGACAACCGCACGGTATGCGTACGGACGCTCTCGACCATCGCGCCGAGGGCCTCTTGGCTCCCCGAGCCCGCTGCAGGCTGGTCGGGAACCACATCACGGGTGTTGGTGAAGTACGTCCCGGAGTCGTCGGTGGCGAACAGCGTCGGCGTGCCGATCCCGGCAGCGGTCGGCGCCGTACGCCCCGTGAAGCGCTGCGTGTAGTGGGCGTGCTCCTCCGGCCGGTCCGGCCCGTGGGGCACCCCGAAACTCCACCCGGTGACGCCGGTCGCGGCGGCCACGAGGATCGATCGCTCGAGCTCCGACAGTGGTATCGGCTCGGCCCGGGACCGGTAGGCCAGCGGCCCCGACGGCACCTCCATGCCCACTCCGAACCGCCGCGAGCGGCGTCCGGCGATGGCGTCGACGAGCGAGAACTCGGTCAGTGAAGGCTGCATCGGCGGCTCCCAACGATCGTGCGAGCACGAGGATCCGGGCTAGCACGGTATCCGTTCACCGTACGCCCAGGTCACCGATCGGTCCAGGGTTCATCCTCACCCGCCGGAATCGGCAGACGGCGGCGGTCGTCGCGATCCGTTCAAGGTGGTCGCGACCCGAGGTCGTCGAGGAGGAAGCGGCGCATGTTCGGGTCGGCCCTCCTCGGGATTTGGTGGCGAGGAGGGGGAGGACCTGTTCCGCTCAGGCCCGAGGTTCGGCCGGGGGGTGAGCCGGGAGCGCTCGACGGGACGGCTGTATCGCAGGCTTCGTCCAGGTCCACCCCCTGGTTGACCACGTACCGTAGGTCAGCAAGCGACGGCCACGAAACGTGAGGAGCGTGTATGGGAGACGCCAGCGGACCCGCACTGACCTTCATCTTCGCGGCGCTCCTCATCGGAGGGCTCGCCCTGTTGCTCCTGGTGGGGGTCCGGGCGCTGCTGGGCGGCATCAGTCGGCCGGCCCCGACCCTGGATGCCTCGCACGCCGCCGCGAGCCAGCCACCGCC
>JBHEPF010000044.1:0-36311 GCA_046260445.1 Dermatophilaceae bacterium
CTCCAGCTCGACGCAGAGCAGGGCCACGGCGATCTCCGAGTCCGCCGCGGCCCTGCTCTGCGTCGAGCTGGAGCGCGGCGGCCTGCCGATCGACCGGGCGGCCATGACCGGGCTCATCGAAGAGAGCGCGGGTCCCCGCCCGGCGTCGGTCGACGATGAGCTCGCCGGGCGCGCCGTCCGCGACGCCGAGGTGCGGCGGCACGTCCCCGGCCTGGAGCGGGCCGACCTGCGGAACCCGGCCCAGGTCCGTGAGCTGCTCCTGGCCGCGGGCATCGACGTGCCGAACACCCGCAAGTGGACCCTCGAGGCGTTCCGGGACACGCATCCGGTCGTGCCGGCGCTGCTCGCGTGGCGGGCGAGCGAGCGGATCGCGACGACCTACGGCTGGCGCTGGCTCGACGCCCATGTCGGTCCCGATGACCGGCTCCGGGGTCGGTGGACGGCCTGCGACGGCGCTGCGGGTCGGATGACGGCCGAGAACGGCCTGCACAACCTGCCGGCGGCACTGCGGTCCGGCGTTCGCGCCGCCCCCGGCCACCTGTTCGTCCGTGCCGACCTCGGCCAGATCGAGCCTCGGGTGCTCGCAGCCGTCTCCGGCGACCCGGCGTTCATGGCCGCCACCCGCGCCGAGGACCTGTATGCACCGGTCGCCGAGCGCCTGGGCGTCGAGCGGGCGGTGGCGAAGGTCGCCGTGCTCGCGGCGATGTACGGGCAGCGCAGTGGCGCCGCAGGTGAGGCGCTGGCGGGGTTGCGTCGCGCCTACCCGGTAGCGATCGACATGCTCGAGGACGCCGCCGCGCGCGGGAGCCGCGGGGAGTCGGTGCGCACGTTCGGCGGGCGCCTCGTCCATACCGCGCCCGTGGGCGAGCGGGGCCGGCCCAGCGCTCCGCCGGTGGCCGCAGCGCGAGGCCGGTTCGCCCGCAATGCGATCATCCAGGGCACAGCGGCCGAGCTGTTCAAGGCCTGGGCCGCGACGATCCGCGCGACAACGGCCGACCTGGGCGCGCAGATCGTGCTCTGCCTCCACGACGAGGTGCTCGTCCACGTCCCGACCGAGGCGGCGCAGGAGTGCGCGCACCGGGTCGACCAGGCGCTCACCGACGCCACGCGGCGCTGGCTCGGCTCGGACGAGGTGCGGTTCGTCGCCGACATCAGCGTCATCGAACGCTGGTCGGAGGCGAAGGGTTAGTCGAGGGTCAGGCGTCGCCCGTCGGCGTGTCGCCCGGTCCATCTGCCGGCTCGTCGAGGTCGTCGACGCCGCGGAGGAACTCCTCGAACTCAGCGCCGAGCTCCTCGGCCGACGGCAGCTCGCTGCTCTCGGTGGCGAGAAGGCTGGGCCGCTGCTTGCCCTCGACGAAGGCGTCGTACTGCCGCTCCAGCGCCGAGATGACGTGGGAGACCTCCTCGTTGCCGGAGACCTCCTGCGCGATCTGGGCGCGGCCCACGCCAGCGGCCTCGACGAGCTCGTCGTTGGGCAGGTTGAGCCCGGTCGCGTCGACGATGGCGTTGAGAGCGGTGAGGGAACCCTCGGCGAACTCGGCCTGGGCGAGGTAGTGGGGCACGTGCACGGCATACCCGACCGCGTCGCGGCCCTGCTCGCCCAGGCGCAGCTCGAGGAGAGCGGTGAAGGATGCCGGCACCTGGACCGTGCCGAACGGCGACTCCGCGTGCCCGATGAGCTGCGGGTCGGTCGCGTGCGCGGTGATGCCGACCGGGCGGGTGTGCGGCACAGCCATGGGGATGCCGTGCGCGGAGACGACGAGAGTGACCCGCAGGGTGTCGACGAGGAAGCGCAGCGCCTCGATGGCCCGCTCCCACTGGAAGTCGGGCTCCGGACCGACGAGGAGGTAGTAAGGCGCGCCGTCGCGGTCCTCCATCGAGTAGACCACGAGCGCGGGGTCGTCGTAGGAGACCCACCGGTTGGACTCGAACACCATCGGGGGCCGGCGGCCGCGGTAGTCGAGGAGCTGGTCGATGTCGAAGGAGCAGAGGACGCGGGCCGGGCTCGAGCTCACGAGGTGCTCACCGAGCAGGCGCGCCGTGGAGCCGGCGTCGATGAAGGCGCCCATGGCGATGACGAGCGGCCCGGGACGCAGGTCCTGGGGCGACGCGTCCGCCTCGAAGCGGAGCAGGGCACGGGGGTCGAGCACGGGTCAAGCCTCTCAAACGTCGGGCAGGTGGGGAACTACCGAGCACAACGTGTATGCGGTGGCCACGCATTCCCTCCTCGCCCGGCCGGTCTGTGGCCCGAGGCGAGGCGATCCTGGCGAGACGATCCTGGCGAGGCGAGCCTGGCGAGACGATCCTGGCGAGGCGAGGCGCTCCCGCGCCGGGATGGCGATATATCGCCTCGACCCACGGGCAGACCTCGCCTCGCCGACGACGACTCCCCTCGCGACGACCCGCGAGCGTCCTAACCCTGGATCGCTCGGATGGCCGAGAGGACCCGCTTGGCCGACACGGGATACGCCGTGCCGAGACGCTGGGCGAAGGTGCCGACCCGCAGCTCCTCGATCATCCAGGCGATCTCGCGCACATCGGCGGCCCGGGCTCGGGTGTGGCTGAGAGAGTCGAGGAGGTCCGCATACGCCTCCTCGACCTCGTCGACGCCCGCCTGGAGCTGGGCGTCCCGGGTCGGCGACTCGTCGGCGCGGGTGAGCCGCACCTGCAGTCCGCTGAGGTAGCGCCGGAGGTGCCGCAGCCGCTCCACCCCGGTCGCCGCGACGAAGCCGGGCCGGATGAGGCTGTCGAGCTGGGCGCGAGCGTCGGCGACCGTCGCCGCCAGCGCGGCCGGCCGGGGCCGGTCGAGGTCGCCACGCACCTGCGCGGCGAGGACGAGGACCGGTTCGACGTCCTCGACGACGGTGAGGACGCGCGTCGCGGCGTGGGTTTTGACCGCCGCGAGCACCTCGGAGAACTGCTCGGAGGCGCGCACGACCCCGGCGCCCGGCAGCCGCTCGACCACGATCGCGTCGACAGCGGCGGCGAGGCAGTCGCCGAGGAGGGCCGGGATGCTGCCGTGCGGGTTGTGGCCGAGGGCGAGCTTCTGGGTGTTCGTGAGCCGGGCGAGGATCCGCTTCCACGGCGGGGCGGTGCCGAGAAGGATGAGTCGGCGCACCCCGAGCCGAGTTGCGGCGTCGGCCTCCCCGCGGTCCGGCAGCGTCGTCAGCCGCACGCTGCCGCCCTCGTCGACAAGCGCCGGATAGCTGACGATCTCCCGGCCGCCGACCGAGGTCCGGATCTCCTCCGGAAGCCGCCCGCCCTCGAGATGTCCGAGGTCCCAGGTCCGCAACCCGGCCCGCTCGATGCCGACCTTCGCACTGACCGACTCCGCCGACGCCCGCAGGGCAGGGGCGAGCCGCTCACGCAGAGCGTCGAGGTCCTTGCCGCGGCCGATGACCCGCCCCGAGTCGTCGGTGACCGCGAAGGTGACGCGCACGTGCTCCGGCAGCCGGCCCGGGTCGAAGTCCGAGCCCCGCACGGGCACTCCGGTGTGCTCGCGCAGCACCCGGGCGACCTCGTCGACGAGGCGTCCCTCCCCCTCGCGCAGCTCCCGCAGGACGCGGGCGGCATGGTCGGGAGCGGGCACGAAGTTCCGTCGCAGCTCCTTGGGCAGGGACTTGATGAGGGCGATGACGAGCTCCCCGCGCAGCCCCGGCACCTGCCAGTCGAAGTCGGCGTCGCTGACCTGGTTGAGGATGCTCACCGGGATCGAGACCGTCACCCCGTCATCGGCCGCACCCGGGTTGAACTGGTATGCGACGGTGAGGTCGATCTCGCCCTGGCTCCACCGCAGGGGGTAGTCCCCCTCGCTCACCTCGTCCGCCTCGTCGCGGGTGAGCAGCTCGGGAGTCATCGTGAGCAGGTCGGGCGCGGTCCGGCTCGCCTTCTTCCACCACGAGTCGAAGTGGCGTGCCGAGACGACGTCGGGCGGGATCCGCCGGTCGTAGAAGTCGAAGACGACCTCTTCGCTCACGACGATGTCACGGCGGCGCGAGCGCTCCTCGAGCTGCTCCAGCCGGGCGCGGACCCGCTCGTTGTCGGCGACGAAGCGATGCCGGGTCTCCCAGTCGCGCTCGACGAGGGCGTGCCGGATGAACAGCTCACGCGCCTCCTCGGGGTTGATCCGGCCGTACTGCACCCGGCGGTCGACGATGAGCGGCACTCCGTAGAGCGTGACCCGCTCGCGCGCGAGGGCAGCGCCTTCCTTGCTCGACCAGTGCGGCTCGGCATAGGAGCGCTTGACGAGGTGGGCGCCGAGCTCCTCGGCCCAGCGCGGGTCGATGTGGGCGTTGGTGCGCGCCCACAGCCGGGAGGTCTCGACGAGCTCGGCGGACATGACGTAGTCCGGCTGCTTGCGGAAGAGCGCCGAGCCGGGCTGGATCGAGAAGCGCGCCCCCCGCGCCCCGAGATAGTCCCGGGTGCGCTCGTCACGCAGGCCGACGTGCGAGAGCAGTCCGGCGAGCAGCGCCTGGTGGATGCGGTCCCAGTCGGGCTCGGCGTCCGGCTCGGCCGAGGACCGACGCGGGTCGATGCGCACGTCCTTGGCCGCCGAGACGAGCTGGGCGTGCAGGTCCTGCCACTCCCGCACCCGCAGGTAGTGGAGGAACTCCGCCTTGCACATCCGGCGGAACGCGCTGCCGCTCAGCGCCTTCTGCTGGGTCCTGAGATAGCGCCAGAGCGTGAGGATGGAGGCGAAGTCGCTTCCACCGGCGGGGCCCGCCCCGCGGAACCGCGCGTGCGCCTGGTCGGCCTGGGCCTGTTGCTCGGTCGGTCGCTCCCGCACGTCCTGGATCGACAGGGCGGCGACGATGACGAGCACCTCCTCGGTGCATCCGCGCTCGTTCGCCTCGATGAGCATCCGCCCGAGTCGAGGGTCGACGGGGAGGCGGGCGAGCATACGGCCGTATGCGGTGAGCCGCCTGCGCGAGCCGCGCCGCCCCCGCGTGGGGACGGACTCGGGTGCGGCCTCCTCGATCGCGTGCAGCTCCTCGAGGAGCCGCAGGCCGTCGGCGACCTGGCGGGAGTCGGGCGGGTCGAGGAAGGGGAAGCGCGCGACGTCGCCGAGGCCGAGCGAGGTCATCTGGAGGATGACGGCGGCGAGCGAGGTGCGCAGGACCTCCGGCTCGGTGAACGCCGGACGGGCCTCGAAGTCCTCCTCGCTGTACAGCCGGACGGTGATGCCGTCGGACAGGCGGCCGCAGCGGCCGGAGCGCTGGGTGGCGCTGGCCTGGGAGATCGGCTCGATCGGCAGGCGCTGGACCTTGGTGCGCTGGCTGTAGCGCGAGATGCGCGCGGCACCGGTGTCGACGACGTACCGGATGCCGGGGACGGTGATGGAGGTCTCGGCGACGTTGGTGGCCAACACGATCCGGCGGTTGCTCGAGCGCTGGAACACGCGGTGCTGTTCGGCGGCGGAGAGGCGGGAGTACAGCGGGAGGACCTCGGTGCGAGGCAGGTTCATCCCGCGCAGTGCCTCCTCGGCGTCTCGGATCTCACGCTCGCCGGAGAGGAAGACGAGGATGTCCTGCCCGCCCGATCCCGGCGCCTGCTCGGTCCAGAGCTCCTCGACCGCCTCACAGATGCCGGTGACCTGGTCGCGGTCGGCCGTGACCGCCCCCTCGAGGTCGAGCTCGACGAGCGGGCGGTAGCGGATCTCGACCGGGTAGGTGCGGCCCGAGACCGTGATGACCGGGACGGGGTGCTCCGGGTCGGTCGTGAAGTGCCGCGCGAAGCGGTCCGGGTCGATCGTCGCGGAGGTGACGATGACCTTGAGGTCGGGACGGCGCGGCAGCAGCTGCTTGACGTAGCCGAGGATGAAGTCGATCGTCAGGCTTCGCTCGTGCGCCTCGTCGATGATGATCGTGTCGTACTTGCGCAGGTCCCGGTCGCGCTGCAGCTCGGCCAGCAGGATGCCGTCGGTCATCACCTTGAGGCGGGTCTGCCGGCTGGACCTGTCGGTGAACCTGACCTGGTAGCCGACCTCCTCACCGAGCTCGACACCCAGCTCCTCCGCGATCCGCTCCGCCACCGAGCGGGCCGCGATCCGCCGCGGCTGCGTGTGGCCGATGGCACCGGAACCCTCCCCCCTCGCCCGCCCGAGGTTCCCCCGTCCCAGCTCCAGACAGATCTTCGGTAGCTGGGTGGTCTTGCCCGAGCCGGTCTCGCCCGCGATGACGACGACCTGGTGGTCCCGGATCGCGGCGAGGAGCTCGTCGTGGGCCGCGACGATCGGCAGGTCCTGCGGGTAGCCGAGCAGGTCGGCACGGCCCTGCCAGGGGTGGGAGTCGGTGGGCCGCCCGCCGGATCGCGTTGCGGCCTGGGGCATCGGACCAGGATACGTCGCCCACTCACCAGGGCAGCGGGATCTCCTGCGCCGGGACCCCGGGGGTGCGCCAGACCCCGTCGGCGTCCCGGTGCCAGCGTCGGCGCGGGCCATGGCTCGCGAGCTCGCGTACGGCGGCGAGCAGGTGGCACAGAAGCGGCCGTCCCGCACCCCGATGCCGTGCTCGACGGAGAGGATGGTCGCAACGAGGTCGGCCGCGAGCCCGTCGACCGTGAACGTCACGACCGGCACCCGCTCACGGTGGGCACCGAAGATGCTGTAGGTGCGCACCCCCTCGATCTGCGCCGCCCCTCCCATACTCCGGCGAACAGTGCCGCCTCGTGCGCCTCGATGGCGTCGTGGTGGCTCCCCGAACGTCCTCGGCGCGGTCGACCGAGACATACGTCCTCGCGGCGGTGTCGACGGCCTGCTTGACGGCGGTGAGTACCGGGGCAGAGGCGCCGTGGTCGAGGTTCGCGTGCTCGACGACGCGACCGTTGGCGGGGCGACAGGACAGGCCGTCCGCGGGGTCGTCGGCAGCGGTGGCGGGCCGTCGACGACTCGCAGACGAGTGGCAATGGGGTGCTCGAGCGTGAGCGACCTGGAAGTCCTCCTGGTCGGGACCTGGAAGTCCTCCTGGTCGGATGGACCCGAGGGAAGCCGCTGTGGGAGTCACCGAAGCCGACGCCACAAGTCCGCGCTTGCCGGCGGGCGTGAGCCCGACAGCCAGGTCGTCACCCGGAGCACCCCACCGCGGAAGGAGGGTTGCCGACCAGCGAGCCGGGGCTTGCCGCTGGCACTCATGACCTGATCCGAGGATAGCCACCCCGTTGCGTCTCCCTGCGGGACTGCCCTATCCGCGATGTGAGACACCCTGTCCCCACTCGCGCGCCGAGTCGATGCCCACCTCCGTCGCGCGGGCCTTCGTCGCGACCCTGATAGTGCTCGAGGAAGCCTGCAGGACAACGGCATTGGCACCACCGGCCGCCGCCATCCGCCACCGCTCGTTGATGCCGAGAACCTTGGCGTCGACGCGATCCTGGATGACTCGCATCGTGCGGGTGGGGAGCTGCTGATGCGGCCCGATCACCGGCGCCCTCGTCCCGCCGAGGCGGGGTGAGTACAGGTGTCGGTCGGCGACCGGAGTGCGCAGTGCCGCCCGTTTGCGAGCGAGATCCTCACGCAGCTCGCCCCGGCCGCGCTGCAGCCGCTCGCTCGTGCGCAGCCGCTCCCCCGTCCACCGGCCGTTGGCCCCCTTGACCGCCCCGATGCCGGCCGCCTTGGACATCGTCGCGGCCCCGCGCCCTGCGGCGTTGAGGGCTGCGGTCTCGAGAACGCCGCTCCACGACCCTTCGTCGTAGCCGAGGAGCAGCAGCACGTCGCCCGCGAGCACGACCGAGGCCCCCGCCCCCGCGGCAGCGGTCGAGAACGCCTTGAGGGGCGTCGGAAGTGTCCCGGCCACGCCGAACGCCGTCGTCATCGACTGCGCCCACGTCCGTGCGGACCGCAGGGCGTCATAGGTGCCGGTATCGACGATCCCGTCCTGCGCCGCGGCCCGCAGCCGCGAACGGCAGTCCTCGGCCGCCGCCTCGAAGGCCCGCCAGGCCCGGAAGAACGACTCCTGCGCCGCAGTGGCGCGGACGATCGCGGCCTGCTGCCGCGCATACAGGTCCGGAAGCCGGGCCCCGCCGGCCGGGTCCATGGCCGCCCGGGTGATCTCGTCCTCGATGGCGAACACGTCGTCGTGCGCGGCGCGGTGGCGGACCGCCTGCTGCTCGGTCTCCTCGGCCGCCCGGGCATGGTGCCCGGCGAACTCCTCGAGCGCTGCACCCGCCGCGAGATAGCGATGCCGCACCTGGTCCAGCGCGGTCGGCAGCAGGGCGATAGCCGCACCGAACCGCTCCCCGGCCGGGCTCTCCCACGTGGCCATCGTCCGCAGGTCGAGCACCTGCCCGCCGATCCGCCCGACCGCTGTGGCCAGGTCGCGCAGGCCGGCCGCCATGGCGCGGATCGAGTCGGTGCTGCCGCTCACCGGCACCAGGACGACCCCGATGCTCACGAGAGCACCCCACCCAGCGAGTCGGTCACCGCCGCCTCGACGTGGAGGTATGCGGCGCCCGCCGACCCCGCCGCCGCACCGAGGTCGGTGAGCGAGGTGGCCAGCGCCAGCCGGGTCCGGGTCCAGTTGCCGAGGAGGTCGTCGAGCGCCGCGGCGACGGAGGCGTCGCCCATGTCCGACCAGGCCGCACCCACCTCGCCGAGGGAGGAGAGGACCTCGGCGAGGTGGGTGAGGTCAGCGCCGAGCGTCGCGATCGCCGCGCCGTCGACCCGCAGGGTTGTCATGGCGCCACAGTGGCACGAACGGCGAAGGCAGGTCGCGCATCATCCACACGGCCTCCGGCCGGGCACCGACGTTCACATCCGGGCACCCCTTCGCCGTCAACCGGGCCGACGTCGGCACCGACCGCGTCTGGTGCGGGAACACGCGTGTGGCGCGGGAACCCGGCGATGGCCCCGCAATTGCAGGGTCATCGCCGGGTTCCTGCGCCGTCCACGAACAACCGCGCCAGTCGCGCTGAGGCCCGGTCGCTCAGCTGGCTCCACGGGGCGGTCAGCCGGCGGCGGCGAAGCCTGCCTCGAGATCGGCGATGATGTCGTCGATGTGCTCGAGCCCGACCGAGAGGCGCACCAGCCCGGGGGTGACACCGGCGGTGAGCCGTGACTCGTCGGTGCCCTGGGAGTGCGTCGTCGTCGCGGGGTGGATCGCGAGCGAGCGCACGTCGCCGATGTTGGCGACGTGGCTGTGCAGCGCCAGCCCCTCGACGAACCGGCGACCGGCCTCGACACCCCCGGCGATCTCGAACGAGATGACCGAGCCGGCACCCTTCGGGCAGTACTTCTGCGCGAGCTCGTAGCTCGGGTTGTCCGGCAACGACGCCCAGATGACCCGCTCCACGTCGTCGCGGCCCTGGAGGAACGACGCGACCTCGTGCGTGTTCTCGATGTGCCGGTCGATCCGCAGGCTCAGCGTCTCGATGCCCTGCGCGATGAGGAAGGCGTTGAACGGCGAGACCGCCGGACCGAGGTCGCGGAGCAGCTGCACCCGCGCTTTGAGGATGAACGAGAGGTTCGCGCCGAGCGCGCTGCCGACCCCGAGGTCCGGCCCGTAGCGCAGCCCGTGATAGCTCTCCTCGGGCGTGTTGTAGTTCGGGAACTTCTCCGGGTCCGCCGCGAAGTCGAAGTTGCCGCCGTCGACGATGGCGCCCGCGATCGAGGTGCCGTGTCCGCCGAGGAACTTCGTCGCGGAGTGCACGACGATGTCCGCGCCCCACTCGAGCGGCCGGATGAGATAGGGGGTCGCGATCGTGTTGTCGACGACGAGCGGCACGCCGTGCTCGTGCGCGACCGCGGCGACGCCCTCGATGTCGAGCACCTCGGCCTTGGGGTTGGCGATCGTCTCGCCGTAGAGCAGCTTGGTGTTCGGCTGCAGCGCCGACCGCCAGGAGTCGAGCGAGGTCGGGTCCTCGACGAAGGAGACCTGGATCCCGAACTTCGGCAGGGTGAACTTGAGCAGGTTGTAGGTCCCGCCATAGAGGCTCGGGCTGGTGACGACATGGTCGCCGGCCTCGGCGATGTTGAGGATGGCGAGGGTCTCCGCGGACTGCCCGCTGGCGAGCAGGAGTGCGCCGACGCCGCCCTCGAGGGAGGCGATGCGCTGCTCGACCACGTCCGTCGTCGGGTTCATCAGGCGCGTATAGATGTTGCCGAACTCCTTGAGTCCGAACAGGTTCGCCGCATGCTCGGTGTCGTTGAACACGTAGGACGTGGTCTGGTAGATCGGCAGCGCGCGGGCGCCGGTCGTGGGGTCCGGCTGCTGGCCGGCGTGGATCTGACGGGTCTCGAAGGACCAGGTGTCGCTCATGAGGTGGAGCATCCCTTCCGTGTCGGTGCTCGCGCGGATCGCGTGCACAGGTTGCGGGAAGTGACTCCCGCGCTTGCGAGCCAGGTGTGCGCTCGCCTGGTCCTCACCCGGGGCACCCCACCGCGGTTGGAGGGTTGCCGGCCAGCAAGCCGGGGCCTGTGTTGCTGGCACTCGTGACCGTTCTCCAGAGTACCGGCGAGCCACGAGCGGTGACATGCTGAGGCCCATGACGTATCACCAACTGGACTACCTGGCCGCGTCGGAACGCTACGAGAGCGGGATGACCTGGCGGAGGTGCGGACGATCCGGCCTGGACCTGCCCGCGATCTCGCTCGGGCTGTGGCACAACTTCGGCGACGACGTTCCCCTCGCGCGCCAGCAGGCGATCCTGCGCCGCGCCTTCGACCGGGGCGTGACGCACTTCGACCTCGCGAACAACTATGGGCCGCCCTACGGCTCCGCCGAGCGCAACTTCGGCTCCCTCTTCGCCCGCGACTTCCGGCCCTACCGCGACGAGCTCGTCATCAGCTCCAAGGCCGGCTACGACATGTGGCCCGGCCCCTACGGCCAGGGCGGCGGCTCGCGCAAGTACGTCATCGCGAGCGCCGAGCAGTCGCTGCGCCGGATGGGCCTGGACCACGTCGACATCTTCTACAGCCATCGGTTCGACGCGACGACGCCGCTCGAGGAGACGATGGGTGCGCTCGACACTCTCGTCCGCCAGGGCAAGGCGCTCTACGTCGGCATCTCGTCCTACTCCGGGCCGCGCACGAGCGAGGCGATCGCGGTCCTCAAGGACCTCGGCACTCCCCTGCTCATCCACCAGCCGTCGTACTCGATGCTCAACCGCTGGGTCGAGGAGGACCTCCTCGACGTCCTCGGCGGTGAGGGCGTGGGCTGCATCGCCTTCAGCCCCCTCGCCCAGGGCATGCTCACGGACAAGTACCTCGACGGCATCCCCGAAGGCTCGCGCGCCGCGCAGGACAAGTCGCTCGACCCCGGCCTCCTCACCGACGAGGCCCTCACCCACGTCCGTGCGCTCCACGACCTCGCCACCGAGCGCGGCCAGTCCCTCGCCCAGATGGCACTGGCCTGGGCGCTGCGCGACGACCGGGTCACCTCGGTCCTCGTCGGCGCCTCGAGCGTCACGCAGCTCGACGACTCCCTCGGTGCGCTCGACAACCTGTCCTTCACCGACGCCGAGCTGGACCGGATCGACCAGCATGCCGTCGAGGCCGGCATCAACCTGTGGGAGAGGTCCTCCGATGGCTGAGGCGAGCGACGCATACGAGCCGAGCCCGACCGGCTGGGTGCGCACCCAGGTGGACGAGATCGAGGAGGCCGGCGACACTCGCGCGGTCCACATCCAGGGCCGGCCGGTCGTCATGCTCACCATGCGCGGCGCCAAGTCGGGGGCGATCCGCAAGGTTCCGCTCATGCGGGTCGAGCATGCCGGGGTGTATGCGGCGGTCGCCTCCATCGGCGGCGGCCCCAAGCACCCGCAGTGGTACCACAACCTCGTCGCCGCCCCGAGGGTCGAGCTCATGGACGGCACGGAGTCGTGGCCCACCGTGGCCCGCGAGATCCACGGTGAAGAGTACGACACGTGGTGGGAGCGCTGTGTCACCGCCTTCCCGCCCTATGCCGAGTACGTCGAGCGGGCTGCCGAAGCCGACCGGCGCATACCCGTCTTCCTCCTCGAACGGGAGTAGGACCGGGGAGGTTACTCGTCGGTCACATTTGGGTAACACCCCACGTCCAAAGCCCCGTGGACGTGCGCGAACTCATAGGTTCGAATCTCCCCCGACCACCCACCAGGGCCGAGGAGAGCAATGACGCTCGCCGTCCACAATCTCGAGGTCGTCTACGAAGACGTCATGCTGGCGCTTCGCGGCGCGAGCATCAGCGTCCCCCGGGACCAGATCGTCGCCGTCCTCGGGGCGAACGGCGCCGGCAAGACCACCCTGCTGCGCGCGATCACCGGCCTGCTCGACATCCACCGCGGCAAGATCACCCGCGGGCACGTCACTCTCGGCGACAAGAAGCTCGACACCCGCAAGGCCGCGTCGGTCGTCGCCTCCGGCGTCGGCCAGGTCATGGAGGGGCGACGGGTCTTCACCGAGTTCACCGTCGAGGAGAACCTCCGCGTCGGCGCGCACACCCAGGGCAAGGTGGGGCTCGAGGACAAGT
Organism: Dermatophilaceae bacterium; assembly: GCA_046260445.1. Lineage (GTDB taxonomy): Bacteria > Actinomycetota > Actinomycetes > Actinomycetales > Dermatophilaceae > F2B08. Next base: position 12,438 of record JBHEPF010000044.1, read on the forward strand.
ACGACCGGATCTACGAGATGTTCCCGGTTCTCGCCCAGCGCAAGGCCTCCCGCGCCGGCTACCTCTCCGGCGGTGAGCAGCAGATGCTCGCCATCGGCCGGGCGATGATGGCCGACCCGGACTACCTGCTCCTCGACGAGCCGAGCCTCGGTCTGGCACCGAAGATCGTCGAGCAGATCCGCGACCTCATCGTCAGCATCAACCGGCATGGCACGGGGATCCTGCTCATCGAGCAGAACGCCGCGATGGCGCTCTCGATCGCCGACCACGGCTACGTCATCGAGAACGGCCTCACCGTCATGGACGCCCCGGCCGAGACCCTCCGGCACGACTCCGACATCCAGGAGTTCTACCTCGGTGGCAGTGGCGAGGAGCGCTCACTGCGCGACGTCAAGCACTACAAGCGTCGCAAGCGGTGGCTGTCATGACCTCACCCACAGGAGCATCCCCCGTGAGCGAGTCCCCACCCCTGCTCCAGGCCGAGAACCTCACCCTCCGGTTCGGCGGCAACGTCGCCCTCAACGGAGTGTCCTTCGACGTCCAGGAGCGCGAGCTCTTCGCGATCATCGGCCCCAACGGTGCGGGCAAGACCTCCTCGTTCAACTGCATCAGCGGCGTCTACCGGCCCCAGGAGGGCTCGATCACGCTGCGCGGCGAGCAGCTGCTCGGGATGCGCCCGGACGTGGTCGCCGGCAAGGGCGTGGCCCGCACCTTCCAGAACATCGAGCTGTTCGACAACCTCACCGTCCTGGAGAACCTCCTCCTCGGCCGGCACCAGCAGATGGGCGGCACGTGGTGGCAGGCGATGGCGTGGCTCCCGTCGGCCAGGAAGGCCGAGCTGCAGGCCCGGCGTGACGTCGAGAACATCATCGAGTTCCTCGACCTCACCGCCGTGCGCGCCATGCCGGTGGGCATCCTCCCCTACGGCATCAAGAAGCGGATCGAGCTCGGCCGGGCGCTCGCGATGGACCCGACCCTGCTCCTCCTCGACGAGCCCGTGGCGGGCATGAACTCCGAGGAGACCGAGGACATGGCCCGCTTCATCCTCGACATCCGCGACCAGCTCAGGATCGCGATGATCATGGTCGAGCATGACATGCGCCTCGTCATGGACCTCGCCGACCGCGTCATGGTCATCGACTTCGGCGAGAAGATCGCCCTCGGGACCCCCGCGGAGGTCCAGCGTGACCCGGCGGTGATCGCCGCATACCTCGGCGGCGCGACCGAGGACGTCCTCGGGGAGTTCGACCACAAGCGTCCGGGGGCGGTGACCTCATGACCGCGACCACCGAGCGCACGAGCAGCACCCTCACCGGCTCCCCCACCTGGCACCTGTCCCGCCAGCTGCGCGAGAACGCCACGGAGATGCCGGACCGGGTCGCGCTGCGTGAGAAGCGGCACGGCATCTGGCGGGACATCACCTGGAGCGACTACCTCGCCAACTGTGAGCTGGTGGCGTACGCGCTGGCCGCCCTGGGCGTCGGCCCCACCGACCGCGTGGCCATCCAGGCGGAGAACCGGCCGGAGTGGCTCTACGTCGACCTCGGGGCCAACCTACTGCGGGCCGCGGTCGTCGGCTTCTACCCGACGAACCCCGTCGCGGAGATCCGCTACCTCCTCGCCGACAGCGGGGCGCACGTCCTTGTCGCCGAGGACCAGGAGCAGGTCGACAAGGCGATGGACGTCATCGACGAGGTGGACACGCTCGAGTGGGTCATCTACCTCGACAGCCGCGGCGTCAGCGACTACGACGACGCGCGCCTGCTCTCGCTCGACGAGGCGATCGCCAAGGGCGCGGCGCTGCGCGCGAGCGACCCTGACCTGCTTACCCGTCTCGACGCCGAGAAGACCCCCGAGGACCTCGTCACCCTCATTTACACCTCAGGGACGACCGGTCCGCCCAAGGGCGCGATGCTCTCCGCCGACAACATCGCCTTCGGCACCGACGTCTTCGCCGAGGACGACGGGATGTTCGGCGCGGACGGCCTCACCCAGGACGACGTCCTCGTCTCGTATCTCCCGCTCTCGCATGTCGTCGAACGCGGTGTGACGACGTGGGGCGGGCTGCGCAACGGTACGATTGTCCACTTCGCCGAGTCGATCGACACGGTGGTCGCCGACCTCGCCGAGGTCCAGCCGACCGTCCTCTTCGCCGTCCCGCGCATCTGGGAGAAGATCCAGGCCAGCGTCGCGATCCGGATGGCCAACGCCTCCCGGCTCAAGCGCTTCGCCTACGGCATCTCCCGCACGCTCGGTGACCGCGCAGCCCAGGACAGGGTCAAGACCGGCGGCGCGCATACGGCCCTCTCAAGGGTGCTGACGTTCCTCGCCTGGGTCATCACCGGGCGCAAGCTGCGGCGACACCTCGGCCTGGCCAAGGTGCGGATGGCGCTCTCCGGGGCGGCGCCGATCTCGACCGAGGTGCTCACGTCCTTCCTCAGTCTCGGTGTCCTCATCCACGAGGCCTACGGCATGACCGAGAACACCGCCGTCGCGACCGCGAACCGACCGGGGCGAGTGAGGCTCGGCACCGTCGGGGAGGCCCAGCCCGGGATCGACCTCAGGCTCGACAAGCAGACGGGCGAGGTCCTCACCCGCCACCGGGGCACCTTCATCGGCTACTGGAACCAGCCCGATGCGACTACCGAGACGATCGACGCCGACGGCTGGCTGCACACCGGCGACGTCGGCGAGTGGGTCGAGGGCACGCACCTGAAGATCGTCGACCGGATCAAGGACATCATCATCACCGCCGGCGGCAAGAACATCTCCCCGAGCGAGATCGAGAACGCCATCAAGTCCTCCCCCTACGTCCGTGAGGCGGTCGTCATCGGCGACAAGCGGCCCTATCTCAGCGCGATCATCGGCATCGAGTTCGACACCGTCGCCGACTGGGCCTCGCGCCGCCGGGTCGAGTACACGACCTACCGCGACCTCTCGAGCAAGCCCGAGGTCATCGAGCTGATCTCCGACGTCGTGCGGGACGTCAACACCCGCCTCGCGCGGGTCGAGTCGGTGCGCAAGATCCGCATGCTCCACAAGGAGCTCGACCACGAGGATGGCGAGCTCACGGCGACCCAGAAGCTCAAGCGCTCGGCGTTCGCCGAGACCGTCCCGCACCTCATCGACGACATGTACGCCGGGACGAACGAGTATCCCGGCGCCGACCTTGGGAGGGGCTGATGAACGAGTTCATCTCGTCCGTCATCAGCGGACTGGGCACCGGGGCCGTGTATGCGCTCCTCGCCGTCAGCTTCGTCATCATCTTCCGCGCGACCGGGGTACTCAACTTCGCCCAGCCCGGCCTGCTCATCCTCGGCTCGTTCTTCGCCTCGTACTTCGCCGTGACGATGGGACTGCCGTTCTATCTCGCGGTCGTCCTCGCGATGCTCGTCGTCGCGCTCGTCGGGATCGTCGTCGAGCGGGTCGCCATCCGACCCATGGTCGGTCGGCCGGTGTTCGCCGCGGCCCTGGTCACGGTGGGTCTGTTCACGATCCTGCTCATCGTCGCGTTCCGGCTCTTCGACTCGGCGGCCCGCACGATCAACGACCCGTGGCAGCTCAACCAGTTCTGCCTCGTCGCCGGTGAGACCGGGTGCGCGATCCCGGTCTACCACAACACGCTCGCCCGCTTCGTCATCTCGATGACGGTGCTGGCGGTGCTCGGCTGGTGGCTGACCCGGTCGCGGATCGGCCTGGCCATGCGGGCCACCTCGCTCGACCAGGAGGCCGCTCTGGCGCAGGGCATCGACGTCGGCCGGGTGTTCTCCCTCTCCTGGGCGATCGGCGGGGCCCTCGCCGCGCTCGCCGGCATCCTCCTCGCCGCGAACGGCTCCGTCGTCCAGGCCACCGACGCGCTCTTCGCCCTGGTCGCCCTGCCGGCGCTCATCCTCGGCGGGATCGACTCGATCAAGGGTGGGGTCGTCGGTGGCCTGCTCATCGGGCTCATCTCCTCGATCACGAGCACCTACCAACCGATCCACGCCGCCTGGCTCGGGCCGAACTTCGAGAACGTCGTGCCCTACCTCGTGATGATCCTCGTCCTGCTCTTCCGGCCCTATGGGCTGTTCGGCACCAAGGAGGTGCAGCGGGTATGACCACCGCGACCCAGCCCGAGGCCACCGCCGGGCCGAACGACACCGTCGCCCCCGAGGCCCAGGGCCTCGAGCGGCTCACCGGGTACTCACGCGCGCTGCGCTCGTCCGAGGGCCACGGCAAGGTTCCTTCCTCGGTCCGCCGCGGCCGCCCGCGCCTCGTCACGAGCTATGCCTCCGACCAGGGCCTGCTCAACACTCCGGCTAAGCGCTGGTGGACCTTCGGGGCTCTCCTCATCGCTCTGGCTGCGCCGTTCCTCATCACCAAGGACCTCACCCTCCTGTTCTCCATGGCGATGGTCTTCGCGATCTCCGGCATCGGCCTCAACCTGCTCACCGGGTACGCCGGCCAGATCTCCCTCGGCCACCCGTTCTTCATGGCCTTGGGCGCCTACACGGCGGCGGTCGTCTCGGGCGCCCCCGGAAGCGAGGTCTGGGGACTCGAGCTCGACCTGGCGATCGCGCTGCCACTCGCCGCCCTCGTGCCGGCCATCGTCGGGCTCCTCGTCGCACCTCTCGCGGTGCGGGTGCGCGGCCTCTACCTCGCGGTCCTCACCCTCGGTCTGCTCATGCTCGGCGAGCAGGTGTTCAAGCAGTGGACCTCGCTCACCGGCGGCTCCGGGGTCGGGCGACGGGTCGCCGAGCCGGTCCTCTTCGGCAGCGACCTCTCGGTGCGGTACGCGGTGGGCCCGCTCATCCTCGACGAGGACATCTCGCTCTATCTCATCTGCCTCGTCCTGCTCGTCGGCCTCGGTGTCATGGCCCGCAACATCGCTCGCAGCCGCACCGGCCGGGCGTTCGCCGCGGTCCGCGACCGCGACATCGCCGCCGAGATCATGGGCGTCAACCTGCTGCGCACCAAGACCCTCGCCTTCGTCCTCAGCTCGGCGTATGCGGGAGTCGCCGGAGCGCTCATGTCGATGCTCGTCGGGCGCCTCGTCCCCGAGCAGTGGAACATCTTCCTCTCGATCCAGCTGCTCGCCGTCGTCGTCATCGGTGGCGTCGCCACGGTGACCGGCTCGATCATCGGCGCCGCGTTCGTCGTCCTCCTCCCCCGTGTGCTCGAGCACTACGCTCCGAACCTGCCGTTCATCGGTGGGCCGGGCGGCGGTGGACTGCTGACGGTCTTCCAGCTGGAGACGATCCTCTTCGGTGCGCTCATCATCGTCTTCCTCACCCTCGAGCCGCGCGGCCTCTTCGGCCTCTGGTACCGCGTCCGCACGTACTTCAAGGCCTGGCCGTTCAGCTACTGACCCTCATCCACCTATCCACCACGTCACACCGCACCACCTCACCACCCCGCCTCACGAGATCAAAGGAGCTCATCACATGAGGAAACCTCGCACCATCTCCAAAGCCTTCGCCCTAGCGGCGGCAGGCGCACTCGTCCTGGCCGGGTGCTCGGCCGTCGACGAGACCGACGGCGACTCCGCCGACGCCGGCACGGAGACCACCGCCTCCGAGGAGATCCAGATCGGTGAAGGCGTCACCGCCGAGGCCTGCCCCGACGCGGTGAACCCCGACAACGGCTGCATCTACCTCGGCGTCCTCTCCGACCTCACCGAGGGTCCGTTCGCCGCGCTGGCCGTGCCGATCGTGGATGCCCAGCGCGCCTACTGGGCGCAGGTCAACGAAGCCGGTGGCATCTCGGGCTACGACGTCGACATCGACACCTACACCCGCGACACCAAGTACCAGGCAGCGGAGCACGCCGCGGCCTACCAGCAGATCGAGCCGAACATCCTCGCCCTCGCGCAGACCCTCGGCACGGTCAACACCGCAGCGATCCTGCCCGACATGGACGCGGCCGACATCGTGGGCGCTCCCGCCTCGTGGTGGTCCGGCTACGCGTTCGAGGAGAACGACTTCGGTCTCATTCTCGAGAACGGCTACTCCTACTGCACCGAGGCGATCGTCGGTCTAGACTGGTTCACCGAGAACAACGCCAAGCCCGAGTCGGTCGCCGCGGTCGGTTACCCCGGTGACTACGGCGGCGACTCCGCTGCCGGCGTTGAGAAGTGGGCCGAGGCCAACGACGTCACCAACGTCACGGTCATCCCGACCGGCCCGAACCAGGTGACCGGCAACCAGGACGCCGTCGTCTCGGCGATCAGCTCGGCCGACCCGGACGTGGTCGTCCTCGCGGTCGGCCCGGCCGAGAACGCCGAGATCGTCGGCAAGCTGGCCGCCGGTGGCTTCCAGGGCCGGTTCATGGGCTCGCTGCCGACCTGGAACCCGGCACTCCTCGAGAGCGCTGCCGCCCCGGCGCTCACCGCGCTCTACAACCACATGTCTCCCGGTGAGCAGTGGGACGGCGAGAGCGAGGGCATCGCGGAGATGAAGGAGAGCACCGGTGGCACCCCGCCGCCGAACGGTGGCTACGTCATCGGCTGGCTCATGTCGTTCCCGATGCACGCGGTGCTCGAGCAGGCCGCCGAGAACGGCGACCTCACCCGCGCCGGCGTCCGCGCCGCCGTCTCCGAGGTCGAGGTCGACTACAAGGGCATGTCAACGAACCAGTCCTACGACGGCAACGGCAAGGACATCGCCGTCTCGAAGGTCATGGTCTTCGAGCCCAACGCGGAGAACCCGCTCGGCGTCGTCTCGACCGGCGACTTCTACGAGGGCCCGACCTGGGAGCAGATCGACTACGACCAGGCCTGCGTCGCGACCTCCTGATCGCGAAGCACCCCCGCACACGGCGGAGCCCCCAGCCACACCGGCTGGGGGCTCCGTCGTGTTCACCTCGGTGTCAGACCAAGACCGAACCCGCAGGGGAAGAGCGGATGGTCCAAGCCGGGCTGGTCCTCCGGGTGGTCGCGCACGTCCTGCATCGACTGCGGAAGATCGAACGGCAGGACGCCCACCGGGATGATCCGCCCGGTGAGGGCGTCCAGGAGAGCCGGGGCGCTGGTGCCGTAGCTGCCGACCACGACGGAAGCGAAGTCCAGCAGGGGGCTCAACACGGCGGGCCGGTCAAGGGTGACGTCGACCACCAGCGGACAGTGCTGGGCGATGCGCCTGAGCCGGTGCAGCAGACCGGGCGGGAAGTCCAGAGATCCCTGGTGGAAGGACGCCTCGAGGAAGAGGTCGGAGCGTGGCTCGAACGGCGCTCCCAGACGGACCACTGCGACATGGGCGTCTACGGGGTTGTCTACGACCTCACCCAGCCGAGCGACCGCCTCGACAGGCATGCCCTCGATGTAGATCCGCGTCCCCGGGCGCAGAGGCAGCAGCGCGCCCTCATGGTGCAGCACCGTCACAGAGGCAGCCTGGGCGCGGTGACCCTCGGCCACGAAGTCGACCCGGCCGACCGTGGTCTCGGCCACGTCCTCGTCGACATACGGGTCGTCGAAGAGCCCGAGCTCGAACTTCACCCGGAGCAGCCGGCGCACCGACTCATCGATGCGCGACTCGCTGACCCGGCCCTGGGTGACGAGCTCGACCAGGATGTCGACGCACTCCTCGCCGCCGAACTGGTCGGCGCCGGCGGCCAAGATGAGCTCCATCCGCTCGTGGGCGTCGAGGTGCTCGACGCCCCAGGCACGAGCCGGCAGCACCTGGTCGCCGACGTGGTTGTCGGTGACCAGCTCCCAGTCCGTGAGCACCACCCCGTCGTAGCCGAGCGTGCCGCGCAGCAGACCGTCGATGATCTGCTTGTTGTAGCCGAAGCCGACCTCTTCGATGGCTTCGCCGTCAAAGACCAGTCCGACCGGCATCGAGTAGTACGGCATCACGGCCGACGTGCCGGCCTCGATGACCGCCGGGAAGGGCGCCAAGTGGTCAGCGAACCGGCCTGCCCGATAGACCTGCTCGCGCCCGTAGGGGAAATGCGCGTCTTCGCCTTCCTTCTGCGATCCGCCCCCGGGGAAGTGTTTGCTCGTGCAGGCGACACTGCCGACGCCGATGCGGTCCTGCTGGAAACCTTGGAGATAGGCCACCCCGAGCTCGGTCACGACGTCGGGGTCCTGCCCGAACGTCCCGGCCTGGCGGGCCCACCGGGGCTCGGTCGCGAGGTCCAGCGTCGGATGCAGCGCCGCCCGGATGCCCACCGCGACGTACTCCTGCCGCGCGATGTCCGCGAATCGACGCACGAGCACAGGGTCGCGCAAGGCCGCGAGCCCCAGCGGCTCGGGCCACTGCGAGAACGACCCCGCCGCGAAGGACACCCCGACGTTCTCCACGAACCCGTGTCGGGGGTCCGTGGAGATGGTGACCGGTATGCCGTGCGGCGTCTGGGAGGCCAGTCGCTGTAGGTCGTTGTGCCACCGAGCAGCCATGCGCGCGGACCCGAGAGCGTGCACGTTGAAGTGCGACAGGTGCTTGCCGAGCACTACCTCGGACGTCGGCGACTTGCTGATCTTGCCCGGGTGCTCCATCACCGCGCCGTCGGTGCCGACCTCGATGACCGTATGGAACATCAGGCCCGCCTTCTCGCGCAGCGACAGTCGCCCGACAAGGTCCCCCACCCGCTCGCCGACCGGCCGCCGAGGGTCCTCGTAGGTGTCGAGGACCCCGTTGCCGTTGAGGTCACGGAACTCCACCCCCTCGGGGCTGGTGAGCCGTGTCCGGTCCGGAAGGCGCATGGTCATCTGGGTGTGGTCCGTTCTCGAGCTTCATCGGTCGATCTCAGTCGCGGTGCTCGGACATGGGTCGTGGTCAGGACGTCTACGGCAGGATGATCTCCAGCTCGTCGCCGTCCGGTCGCAGGGCCGCGTCGAGGTCGACGAGGTCGACGACGAGACCTCCGAGGCGATACGGGTTCGCGGAACGGGCGGCGGCGAGGTCGTGTCCGCCCAGACGCACCGAGGACGGTCCGTGGCCGCGTTCACCCACGCGGTAGCGGACCCGCAGCAGCCCCCCCGCGAGCGGCACCGTGGCCGTCAGCCCGTCGAGCCGGGAAGGAAGAACAGGGTCGATCTCGACCGTCCCGGCGCGGCGGCGGACCCCGAGCACCGAGTGGACGACGATCCGTAGCAGCACCCCCGGGCCGGACGAGTAGATCCGCCAGCCTGCCTCCAGGCCCGTCGCGCCCGTGAGCACCTCGGCGTACCGTGCGGCGAACTCCTGCCGGTCGAAGCAGGCCGCGTCCGAGCTCGACGGGTACGCGTTCGCCTGCCGCGGTCGGGCACCGGGCACGATGGTGACCGTGGCGGGTGGCAGCACTTGCAGGAGCCCCAGCCACAGAGCGTCGGCGTCGCCCCAGCGGGCCATCGCCTCGCACCAGCGCAGGTGCGCGTGGACGTACATCAGCCCGATCTCCCGGCCGACGAACGTCGCCGTCTCCGCGCGCTGGAAGTGCCTCATCAGCCCACCGGAGTAGGGAGGTGGCCGGTCGAACAGCCGGACGCCGTCCACACCCATGAGGTGCTCGCGGACCAGCGCGACGTGGTGGGCGGCCTGATCGGGGTCGAGGAGGTCGTCCCCGAGAGCGTGGATCATCTGCAGCGAGCCGTGCCGAAGTCCTGTCTCAACGTCCCGCGGGTGGACCAGCAGGCGACGGACCTCGACCACGCCGTCCCGGTCGGGAGGGTCGAGCTGGGCGTACCCTGCCAGCTCACCGTCCACCAGCAGGTACCGGTGCAGATCCTCGGCGACGGTCGAGGCCTCCGCACGCAGCGCCTCGACGAGGGCGTCCTCACCGCCCACGGTCTCCAGCCCGTCGGCGAGGGTCCGCAGCGACTGGTGGTGCAGCGTCACGGTCCACGCGCTGCTCGTCGTCGCCGCCATGGTCGGGTCAGCGGGCTGGAGCGAGTCGTTCCAGTCGCCGTGGCCGTACGCGACGAGGCTGGTCCCCGGCAGGAGATGCTCCCGTGCGCTGTCGAGCGCACGCTCCAGGTGGGACCGCATCGTCGAAGCAGGCATCGGTGACCCGGCGGAGGGGGTGTACCAGGGCACCCTCTCCTCGAGGAGTGTGGCGTCACCGGACGCGAGGAGGTACCGGCCGACGGCGAGGACGGGCCAGTGGACGACGTCGCCGTGTGGCGGCTCCATCCGGAAGTGCTCGTCCCCGGGGAGGAAGCCGAACGCCTGCGGCCAGGTCCCGTCGGCGTTCTGGGCCGCGAAGATGCGCACGAGCAGGGCCCGCGCGTCCTCCTGCCGGTCCAGGGCGAGCAGCAGCTCGAGCGGACCCTGTGTCACGTCCCGTGTCCCCCACTCACCCCCGGAGTACTGCTCGAGGCCGCGCGGTGACAGGAAGTGCACCAACGCGTCCCGCACCAGCCAGGGCAGGCTCACGGCGAGCGGCTCGGCCTCGGCCGCGGCGCCGACGCGCACGGCCGTGACCGCTGGCCACCAGTCGCCGTCGCGTCCCCCCGCCCTGACCTCTCGGTCGTGGGGAGCCGGCGGATCAGCGGTCGCCCCGGCGGGCTCGACCGAGGGGTCGACGGTGACCTCGACGTCGAGCCCCGGGCCGGGCGCGGTGCACAGCGTCACCACGGAGGAGGAGCGGCTGTAGCCGTCGTCGAACAGAGGGCCGTCGTCGCCCGCGGTCAGCGGGGTGCTGCTCCGCACCGTCATGCTCGCGGCCGGCAGAACCACCGCGACGCCGCCAGGCCGCTTCTGGACCTCGGCCACGGCGGGAGGATCGGGCAGCGGGTCGTCGCCGGTGGCACAGTGCAGGGCGAGCATCACTCGCCGTTGCCCACCGGACGTGACACGCACCGACAGCCGGACGACGTGCTCGGCGGGTGGGGCTGTCGTCCGGATCTCCATGACGCCACCGGGGTCCACGCCGTCGGGCTCGACCATGTGCACCCAGCGGGCGCCGTCCGGGGTCATCGCGAACACGGACGGCAGGTCCAGCAGGCGCCACCGGTCCGCCACCTCCACGAGCACCCGTACCCCGTAGGCCCGGTTCAGGCCCAGGTAGCCGCGGACGGTCGTCAGGACGCGGTCATGGGAGACGTGGCCGGACGTCAGGTACGACAGTGGGGAACCCGTCATCCAGCTCGTCACGGTGAGCGAACGGGGGTCCGGGGCGGCCGTGTCGCCGGTCCGCAGGATCGTGCCGTGGGGTCGCAGGGTGGCGACCTCCTTGGCCTGGGTGACGACGTGCTCGTCCTCCGGCGTGAAGAACGACAGCAGTGAGCCGTCCTGCGCGCGTTCGACGGCGCGCCAGGGCCCCGGCCAGAGCTGCTCGAGCTCGGCGTCGGTCGCCGGCCGGGCGGCCAGGGTGCGGCCGAGGTCGTACACGCCGGTGGGAGCAGCGAGTCCCACAGCGGCCGCGGCCGCCCGCTGCGGCGAGGCCGCGGGGAGGGCCGACGCCGCGGTGCGGGCGAGGTCCAGCGCCTGATGGACGAGCCGGACGTCGGCGTCGGACGTGGCGGCCGGGTGGTCGTCCACCAGGAGACCGGCGAAGGAGGTCGCCAGCCGCTCACCGGGCTCCAACCGCCGGCGTGCCGTCTGCAAGGTGGCGAGGGTGTGCTCGTGCTGCCGCCGCCGGGACGGCAGGTCTCCACCGAGACCCGCCGGAGGCCGCCCGGCGCGTGCCGCCCAGCCGTGGACGTCGAGGGCGTCGGTCGCCCACGCGACCACCGGAGTCGTGCAGGCGAGGACACACCACGGAGTGACGCCCCCCTGGGCGAGGTTCTGGCGCACCGCGAGCGCCGTGCCGAAGCCGTCGCCGTGCAGCGGCCCGATGTCCAGGTACTGGCTCACGTACAGCTCGTTGGTGTGCAGCATCCCAGGTGCCGCGAGGGCGACGTCGTGGGCGTGCACGACGTCGACCTCACGTCCTACGCCGCCGTCGTTGTTCACCTCGACGTGCCACGCCCAGGCGCGGCGGGTGGGGTCGAGGGTGAGGGTCACCCGCCATCCGAGGCCACCGTCGGCCTGCCCCGTGACGACCAGGACACCGTCCTGGACGAGGGCAGATGAGCCCGACCCGGCCCCGAGCATCGGCCAGGGCCGGCCGGTCACGCGGTCACGAAGCCACAGCTGCAGCAGTCCGGGTTCGAAGGCCGAGGCGGCGTGCTGCACCAGCTCGATCCGGTCGGTGCCGAGGGAAGCCGGCGCGCCGCCGTCCATGACCACGGCGCGTAGAGCCCCGCCGGACCCGAGCACCCAGGGCGGGCTCGAGCCGACTGCCGTCATGCGTCGGATCCGGCGCCGAACTCCTCCATGCTGATGACTGGTCGCAGGGCGGCCTCGACCTCTCGGGTGCTGAAGGCTCGCTGCAGCACGTCATTGGCCAGCACGTTGCCGAGACTGCCCATGATCATCGCCTGGTCGAGCGACAGGTAGCGCTGCGCCTGGGTGTTGGAGCCGACCGCCACGGCGTCATAGAAACCACCGGCCCCGTAGGCACCCAGCTGGTCCTCGATCCGGGACAGGTTGTCGTAGGCCGCCGCCGGGTCGTACATCATCGCCAGGAAGGCGGCGTGCGGCGTGACGACCCCGTCGCCGTACTCCGGGTCGGGATTGGTCGCCGGACGGCACTCACCGAAGCCGAGATCGGGGTTGGTGCCCGGGTGGTCCGACAGGTAGCCGTCGGGGTTCATCCCGAGTAGGTCCACGCCGTACTCCCGGTAGTTGGCGAACGGGTCGCTGGCCGGGGAGAAGCCCCAGTAGCCGTACCCCGCGTCCTCGAGCCCGTGCTCGATCTGGGCGCGCACGTGAAGCGGGTGGTTCTCGCCCCACGAGCGCGGGCCCCACACCTCCTCCGGCACGAAGACGTTGGGCATGAGCTCCTCGAACATCGACCCGCCCCAGCCCGGCACGATCCGCATGCCGCGGTAGGTGTAGGCGCCCTCGTAGACGTCGATGCCCAGGTAGGTGCGGGTCTCACCGACCGGCTGCATCTCGTGCCAGTCCCAGTTGCAGGTGGCCGGGAAGGTGCGCCACGCGGCGAAGTAGTGCTCCGGCGGCACCTGACCAGTCATGATGCCGAGATACGACGCGATGCGGCTCTCCGAGACGATCGTGTCGTAGTGATGGGTCGTCAGCCAGACGTCCGGGGCGTCGATGTGCGAGCCCAGGTAGACCCCACCTGGGCGGTCGTGGTCGTCGAGGAAGAAGCCGCCGTGCATCAGCCCACCCGGCCGCACCTCGGGGTGACCCTCAACGGGGTTGAGCGCAGTGCTCGGGTTGTAGAACGCGTCCCACCGCATCCGGTCGAACAGCTTTCCGGCCATCTCCGACGCCTCGGGCACGGTGTTCTTGACCACCCACAGGGCAGCGCCGAGCCAGCCGTTGTCCACGCTGGAGATGAACGGGGCGATCGGGTCACCCGAGCCCGGGAAGATGCGCAGCATCCTGCCCGTGGCCTCGTCGTACCAGTTCGCGTACATGCCGCTGGGCCTGTGGTGCTTCATTCTCGACAGTGTCCGAAGCGTCCGGCTGATGCGGCGCTGCGCCTCGCGGGGCGTGATGATGCCCAGCTCGCGAGCCACGACCGCAGACCAGAGGTAGCCACCGATGTTGGTGGGAGAGGTGTAGCCGCTGCGCGTCGAGAGGTCCCCGGTGATGTTGTCGGCCGGCAGACCGGTCGCCTTGGGTGTCATCTCGACGAGCGAGTGCCACGTGTCCTCGGCCCACCGGAGGAGGGTCTCCCGGTCCATGCCCCTGGGCGGTGTGCCGGGCTTGCGTGGCCCCACACCCCTGCCCTGGCCGAAGGTCGGCGAGGCCGTGGCCAGGCCGATGGCACCGGCCAGTCCGCCGGCCAGCGCAGCGCGTCGGGAGACGGACGTGCGCCGGGTGCTTCCGGGGTGGGGCGAGTTCTTGTGGTTTTCGGTGCTCATGGCGACGTCCTTGTCTGTGGTCACTTCAGGCCGGTCGTCGCAATGCCCTGGATGAAGCGGCGTTGGAAGACCATGAAGACGAGCAGCACCGGCAGCACCACGATCGTGGCGCCGGCCAGGAGCAGGCCGTACTGGGTGGCGTTCTGCCCCGTGGAGTAGAGCGCGAGCGCGACGGGCAGGGTGTAGGTGTCCTCGGTCTGGGCCACGACCAGTGGCCAGAGGAAGTTGTTCCAGCTGCCGAGGAAGGTGAGGATGCCGAGGGTGGCCAGGGCCGGTGTACTCAGCGGCAAGAACACCCGGAAGAAGATCCGGAGCTCGCCCGCGCCGTCGACGCGTGCCGCGTCGAGCAGCTCCTTCGGCAGCCCGAGCATGAACTGCCGCATCAGGAAGACCCCGAACGGAGCGACCAGGAAGGGCAGCATCAGCCCCGGCAGCGTGTCGACCAGCTCGAGGTTGGCGACGAGCACGAACAGTGGCACGAAGGTGACCACGCCCGGGATCATGAGCGTGCCCATGATCAGGCCGAACAGCGCCTTCTTGCCCCGGAAGTCGAGCAGCGCCAGCGCGTAGCCCACCGCCGAGCAGAAGACCAGGTTGCCGGTTGTGACGACGACAGCGACCGCGGTCGAGTTGAAGAAGAACCGCCCGAAGTTGAGCCGGCTGAACAGCTCGGAGTAGTTGGCCAACGAGGCGGCCTGTGGCCACCAGGTGGGCGGCACCTGGCGCAGCTCGGCATCGGGCTTGAGGCTGCCGAGCACCATCCACACGAACGGTGCCATCACGGCGACCAGCGCCACGGTCAGGAGGAGGTACAGCCACCATCGGCTGCGGAATGTGGGTTCTTGCTGCGTGAAGCTCATAGTCAGCTCTTCTCCCTGAGCAGACGGAACTGGATGGCGGTGACCACGACGATCACGATGAAGATGAGATAGCTCAGCGACGCGGCATACCCGTAGTTGCCGAAGCTGAACTGCTTGAACGTGTACATCGACGCGGAGATCGTGCTGTTCAGCGGGCCGCCGTCGGTCATCACGAACGGCTCCTCGAAGAACTGCAGGTAGCCGATCGCGGTGGTGACCGAGACGAAGAGGATCGTGGGGCGCATCAGCGGCAGAGTGATGAGCCGGAAGCGCTGCAACGCGCTGGCGCCGTCGATCGCGGCGGCCTCGTGGAGCGCCCACGGCACGGCCTGCAGCCCGGCGAGGAAGATGATCATCGCAGTGCCGAAGTTGCGCCAGCTCGCCATCGCGATCAGCGACGGCATCGCCCACGTGGTCGATCCGAGCCAGTTGGGCCCGTCGATGCCCACCCACGCGAGCACGGTGTTGAACAGCCCGACATCGGGATGCAGCAGGAACCGCCAGACGACGGCCACCGCGACGATCGACGTCACGACGGGGGTGTAGAAACCCAGCCGGAAGACCGATCGCAGCTTGCCGATGCCCTTGTCGAGGGCGAGCGCCGCGGCCAGCGCGACCATCAGCGTCAGCGGCACGCCGATGACCACGAAGTATGCGGTGTTGAACGCGGCCTTCCGGAAGATCGGGTCGGAGACGGCCCGAGAGAAGTTGTCGAGGCCGATGAAGTCGACCGCGAACGGCGTCTTCAGGTCGCGCGCCTTGGTGTCGGTCACGCTCATGAACATCGACTGGATGACCGGCCAGGCCGTGAAGATCAGGAAGAGCGTGAGGAACGGCAGGGCCAGCATCCAGGCGGCGCGCTCCTCGCGGCGCCGTCCGACGGGCAGTCGCTTCTTGCCCTTAGCGTGCTCACCCCGGTCGGTGGGACCGTCCGGCGCCCCCCGCCGCCGGTCGATGGACCGGTGGCGGGGGGTGGCGGTGGCGGAGGCCATGATTACTGTCCGGTCCCGATGGACTCGGCCTGGACCTGGACGCCGTCCAGGACCTCCTGCGGGTCGGCCTCGGCCTTGGCGACCTGCTCCATGGCGGTGTCGAAGGACGTTACGACCTCTTCCCACGTCGGGAAGGACGGCGGTGCCTGAGCGCTCTCCAGCTGGGTGCCGAAGGCGGCGAGCTTCTCGTCCGCAGCCAACGCCTCGTCCTCCCACGCGGTCTGCACCGACGGGAGGTTGGTGGTCTCCTCGAACCAGGAGACCTGGGTCTCCGGCTCGGTCAGCCACTCCACGAAGGCCCAAGCGGTGTCGCGGTTCTCGGTGTCCTTGAAGACCGCGAGGTTGGAGCCGCCGACGAACGAGGAGGATGAGCCGCCCTCGGGCACCGGGATCGGCGCCACGTCGTACTTCTCCGCGAAGCCCTCGCCACCCATGTCCTCGACGAGCGAGCGCATCCACGGGCCGGAGATGAACATCGGCACCGTGCCGCTGGTGAAGTCTGCCTCGGTCTGGCCTTCCGGCGGGGCGGGGTTGGCGATGCCGTCGGTGAAGAAGCTCTGGAAGTACTCCACCGCCTCGACCGTCTCCGGGGTGTTGAACTGGTACGCGTCCTCGGTGGCGATCTCGGCGCCGTTCGTCCACGCCAGCGGAAGCACGGTCTGCCACGAGCCGACACCACCGGGCTGCAGGCTGATGCCCCAGTCGGCGCCGCCCTTGCTCTGCATGTCAGCGGCCATCTGCTTGAAGCCCTCCCAGTCGGTGGGGACCTCGGTGTAGCCGGCCTGCTCCGCGATGTCCGTGCGGTAGTAGACCAGGCGCGTCTCGACATACCAGGGCACGCCGTACGCGGTGCCGTCCACGACGGCCGTCTCCTGCGCGCCCTCGAAGAACTTCGAGGCGTCGATGGAGCCAGGGGCGGGGTCGAGGGCGTCGAGCCCGGCGAACTCACCCATCCAGGTGGTGCCGACCATGGCCACGTCCGGCGTGGTGCCGGCGGTGATCGAGGTCGTGAACTTGTCGTGCGCGGAGTCCCACGGGATGGCGGTGACGTTGACCGTCACACCCTCGTGCGCCTCCTCGAACTGGGCTGCGAGCCCGGGGAGCTTCTCGCCCTCCGCGCCCATGGCCCACACGTCGATCTCGCCCGTGATGTTCTCGGCCGAGACGTCTGCGCCGGTCTCGGGGGCGGCGGCGTCGCCAGACCCTCCGTCGTCGCGGCCACAACCGGTGAGGGCCAGAGCGGCCCCGGCGGTGAGCGCGATCAGCATTCGTGTGCTTCGCATCGATTACTCCTTTGTATCTCTTGCGGTGAGGCGGGCTGCCTCGTCGCCTGCGGCACAGCCGCAGGACTGACGGATCACCACGGTGGTGGGCAGCGTGTGCTGGTCAGGTGTGTCGGTGTGGCCGCGGATCAGGTCGTGCATCCGCGCCGCAGCGCGCGCTCCGAGGTCGCGGACAGGCTGGGCGACCGTTGTGAGCCGTGGACGCACGTAGCGCGCGGTCATGACGTCGTCCCAGCCCACGACGGCGATCTCACGGGGGATGTCGACCCCGCGGGTGACGAGGTGGTCCATGATCGCCAGGGCGAGCTCGTCGTTGGCGCAGACCAGCGCGTCGGTGTCGATCTCACCCGAGAGGATGAGCTCGGCCACCCGGCTGCCCTCGCTCTCGCGAAGTTCGGCAGGCACGGCCGCCGGAAAGGCTCGGTCGTCGTGAGCGGCCGCGAAACCCTCGTAGCGTTCCCGGACGTCGATGGCCGCCTCGGGGCTACCCACGAAGACGAGGCGCTCCCGGCCATGGGCGAGCAGGTGTCGGGTGAGCTCCTCGGCGCTGGAGCGGTTCTCGGTCGCGAAGGACTCGAGGTCGGTGCGGTCGTTGCGGGTCAGGCCGAGCACCGGCACCTTGGTGCGCAGGGCGGCCAGGGCGCGCTCAGGCACATCGGCGGCGCCCATCAGCACGATCCCGTCGACCTTGCCGGCCAGCCGACGCAGCGCGACCATCAGGTCGTCCTTGCCCTCGCTCAGGAGGAGAACGACGCTGTAACCGGCAGCCGCCGCCACCGACTCGTAGCCCATGAGCAGCTCGGAGTAGTAGGGGCCGCCGAGCTCGGGCAGCACCAGTCCATGCGCCTCGTGCTGGTGGAACGCCAAAGACCGGGCCGCGCCGTGCGGGACGTAGTCGAGATCGTCCATCGCGGCCTGTACTCGGGCGCGGGTCGCTTCCTTGACGCGGTGCGGCTCCTGGAGGACGCGGGAGACGGTGGCAACGGAGACACCGGCCCGGCTGGCGACGGTGTAGACCGTGACGCGAGGGCTGTTGTTGCCGCTGCGAGCCATGGCTCCTCACTTCCCGATCGCCGACGATCAAAATGTATGCGCTTACATTCTTGGGACGCGCTGATGTAAGCGCATACATTCTGGGGTTGGCCTCAACGTAGCGGGTTTTGGGGCGAAGGGCAAGGGATGAGCCGGTGGTTGCGCGTCAGGGCCTGTTGCTCATCACCCCGCCCTCGGTCCGGCGGCCCCTGCGGGGCGGATGTGCCCAGGCCACAGGAAGCGGCAACATCACGGTTCTCGGCACGCCTCGCGCACCCCTGGCCGGGCCGATCAGGCGGTATGCGGTGCCCGCCTGCTGCGGGAGAGCCACCAGAGGCCGAGTGCCGGCAGGACGAGCGGGACGAAGCCGTACCCGCTGCCGAAGTGCGACCACACCGTCCGGTCGGGGAAGTACTCCGGCACGAGGTAGGACGCCAGCCCGACGACGAGCACTCCCACCATCTCGATGGAGATGGTCGCCCAGGCCAGCCGGCGCATACCGGATGCGAGCGCGATGGTGGCGAGGATGTACACCACGGCGGCGAACGCAGAGAGGAGGTAGGACAGTGGTGCCCGCTCGAAGTACTCGACGATCTGGAGGATCGAGCGGCCGGTGGCTGCCAGGGCGAGCACGCCGTAGACGACGACGATGATCAGTCCCGGGCCTGAACGCAGGCTGTGGCCGGCGCGAGAGGGCGGCGCGGAGAGCGAAGACTCAGACATGCTCGACTCAGACATGCTCGACTCAGACATTGAGGTCCCAGATCTGCTGGAGCCGCGCGGTCATGACAAGGACGGCGAAGGCGCCGACGGCGATCGATCCCATCGCCCAGCGGGTCTTCTCCTTGATCGCGAGGTACGCCGTCATGAGGGGGATGAAGGGCAGCGAGATGAGATAGGCGGCGAAGGTCGCGACCTCGCTGCCCTCACTGATCGTCGACATCCGCACCAGGCCGATGACGAGCTGGACGATGGTGCCGAGGAACACGAGCGCTGCTACCGCGAGCAGCCCGTCGTTGATCAGCCTGTCGCGGTAGGCATAGACCCCGGCGAGCACCATGAGGATGAGGCTCGCCGCACACACGATGACGGTGAGCGCGAAGATCATGCGGGTGGGTGCTCCTGGAGGATGTCGCGGATGGTGCTGACGATGAGGTCGATGTCGTCCTCGCTCGCGACAATGGGCGGGGCCAGGCGGATCGTCGAGCCGTGCGTGTCCTTGGCGAGCAGGCCGCGTTCCATCATCGCAGCCGACATCTCTCGTCCGGTCATCCGGGTCGGGTCGATGTCCAGGCCCGCCCACAGGCCACGCACCCGCAGCTCGACCAAGCCGTTCCCGACGAGAGGCGCCAGGCCCTGCTCGAGTCGCTCCCCCAGCCGGGCTGCGCGCTCCTGGAACTCACCCGTCTGCAGCAGGGCGATGACCGCGCGCCCCACGGCAGCCGCGAGCGGGTTGCCGCCGAAGGTGGAGCCGTGGGACCCGGGATCGATGACGCCGAGCACGTCGCGGTCGGCCGCGATGGCGGAGACGGGGAGGATGCCTCCGCCGAGCGCCTTGCCGAGGATGTAGACATCGGGCACCACGTCCTCGTGGTCACAGGCGAAGGTGCGGCCGGTGCGGGCGAGCCCGGACTGGATCTCGTCGGCGATCATGAGCACGCCTCGCGCTGTGCAGATCTCGCGCACCTCACGCAGGAACCCCTCCGGCGGGATGACGACGCCGCCCTCACCCTGGATGGGCTCGAGAAGCACGGCCACGGTGGTGTCGTCGATGATCTCGTCGATGGCGGCGAGCGAGCCGTACTTCGCGACGTGGAAGCCGGGCGTGTATGGCGCGTAACCGCGCCGTGCGACCTCGTCGGTGGAGAACGAGACGATGGTCGTCGTGCGACCGTGGAAGTTGCCGTCCATGACGATCATCGACGCCTGGTCGTCGGGTACGCCCTTGACCTCGTACCCCCAGCGCCGCGCGACCTTGATGGCGGTCTCGACGGCCTCGGCGCCGGAGTTCATCGGCAGGACCATCTCCTTGCCGGTGAGCCCGGCGAGGTCGCGCACGAAGAGCGCGAGCTCCTCGCTGTAGAACGCCCGCGAGGTCAGGGTGAGCTTGTCGAGCTGCGTGTGCGCGGCGGCGAGCAGGTCGGGGTGGCTGTGGCCGAAGTTGAGCGCGGAGTACCCGGCGAGGCAGTCGAGGAAGCGCCGGCCGTCGACGTCGGTCACCCACGCGCCGTGTCCCTCACGCAGGACGATGGGCAGCGGGTGGTAGTTGTGCGCCGCGTACGCCTCGGTGAGGTCGATGAGGGTGCGCGCGTCATCGCGGTCGGTCACGGCGGTTGTCCTTTGGGCGAAGCAATGAGGTGGGGCGATAGGTATGCGCGTGAAGCCTATCCGGCGGCAACCAGATCCGTCTGCCACACGGTGGCCACCCGGTCGGCGACCTTCGCGCCCTGGGCGACGCCCGCGCGACGGGCGTCATCGGCTGTGCTCGGGTCCAGCAGGTTGCGGCCCATCGCCTCGAGGGACTGCTCGTCCGGGACGACGCAGGTCGAGCGCACGTGCGCGCCGAGCCGGGCGAGCTGGGCCCGGGGGCGGTTGGACTTGCGCACCGCGAAGGCGATCGGTGCGATGACGACGACCTGGTCGCACCCAACGGCCATATCGGCATTGGTGACGGTGCGGATGCCCCCGTCGACATAGCGGTCACCGTGGATCGTTACCGGTGGGTAGATCAGAGGTACGGCACAGCTGGCCGCGACCGCGCGGGCAAGCGGAACGCCGCTGTCCTTGGTGAAGGTCACGGCCTCACCGGTGTCGGCGCGGACGGCGGTGATCATGAGGTCGCGGTCCGGCCAGTCCGCGTCCTCGATGCCGAGCGCGACGGTGCGCACGAAGGAGTCCTCGTCGATGACGGCGGCCTCCTCGGCGCGTCGGGAGAGCCAGGCCCGCTGACGCGCCGGCGAGCCAGGGCGCAGTCCGGCGGCAAGATAGCGGAGCAGGATGGCGGGGCCCATCCGCGCGCCGGTCGCGACCGACTCCGGGGACGTGAGGCGCGTGACGGCGTCGTCGATGTCACCGCCCAGGGCCAGGTGGGTCGCGACGATGGAGCCGGCGCTCGTCCCGATGAGCAGGTCGGCGGCCCGGACGTCGATCCCCTCCTCGAGGAGCCCAAGGACGACCCCGATCTCCCACGCGATGCCGGCATGCCCGCCCCCACCGAGGACAAGAGCGCGGCGAGGAGACTGAGGCGACTGAGGCATACCCCCATGCTAAGCGCTTGCTCACCTAGACTGACGGGCATGCCTAGAGCCGCAGTGACCGACGGGATCGAGCTGGAGTACGAGGTCTTCGGGGAGGGGCCGCCGCTCTACCTCATCATGGGTCTCAACACGCAGATGGTCGCGTGGCCGCGCGAGCTTATCGACGAGCTCGTCGAACGTGGCTACCAGGTCGTGCGGATGGACAACCGCGACATCGGCCTGTCAAGCAAGACCCAGGCCCCGGTGCCGAACCGCAAGGACGTGCTGAAGTCGGTCGTACGACCGTCGAAGGCGAAGGCCGACTATCTCATCGAGCACATGGCCGCTGACATCGCCGGGCTCATGGACCACCTCGGGCACGACAAGGTCCACCTCGTCGGCGCCTCGATGGGCGGAATGATCGCCCAGCAGATCGCGATCGACCACCCCGACCGGGTGGCCTCGCTGTGCTCCATCATGTCGACAACCGGGCGCAAGACCGTCGGCCGTATCCACCCGTCGCTCCTGCGCAAACTGCCATCGACGATCCTCGCGGAGCCGCCGAAGGACCGTGCCGGCGCCGTCGCCCGTTCGCTGCGCACCTGGCGGATGATCTCGGGACCGCACTTCGACGAGAAGCGGATCCGCGAGACCGTCGAGCTGGCCCTCGACCGCAGCACCGACACCGTCGGCGGGGTGCGTCAGATGATCGCGATCGGAGCGAGCCCCGACCGGACCACGGCGCTGCGGCGCGTGCACTGCCCGACGCTCGTCATCCACGGGATGCGCGACAAGCTCGTCATGCCGAGCGGCGGACTCGCCACCGCCCGGGCCATCCGGCACTCGCGGCTGCTCATGTTTCCCGACATGGCCCACGACCTGCCGGCCCCGCGCCTGTCCGAGATCGCCGATGCGATCGACCGCAACGCCCGACGCGCCTGACGAGCCGAGGCGTCCCCGTCGAGCCCGAGGCGCCGCCGCCGAGCCGAGGCGCCGCCGCGTCAGCATGGCGTTATGTCGCCTCCGGATGCCACGCCGCCTCTCCGCGACACGGCCGCCTCCCCTCGCCAGTCGCGGCTGGCTCAGGCCGGCTCCACGAGCTCGAAGGGCACGCTGAGGACACCCTGGTCGATCCGCACCTGGTAGCGGCTGCGACCCACGGCCTCGATCTCGCCGGTGCGCCCCTGGTAGCTCCCGGCCGCGGTGATCCGAGCGATGGCACCGAGACCCAGTCGCGGTCCCGGGGGTGCGGTCGGGGTCCGGCCCGCAGCGTGGTCGGCGAGCGCGCGGGCATAGTCAGGATGCGCCGGGAACCCGTGCCCGCGATAGGTCCACGCGAACAGATGGGCGATGTCGAACCGCGAGGAGCAGTGCGCGCACGTCACGAGCCGGGTGGGGCGCTTATGCCGACGCACCTCATGGCCGGCCGAGCAGGTGCCGATGAACGGCGCGAGCGCCGTAGCCTCCTCCGAGCTGAAGCACCGCGCGTCAGAGGCGCCGATCTCGCGAGCCTTGGCCTTCCACACCGCGTCGTGACCGTGCGACGGGCCGACGAGCGCGTGCGCGACCTCGTGCAGGATCGTGTCGCGCACGAGGTCCTCGTCGTGGACCCTGGTCAGCGGTCCGCTCAGGGTGATCCGGCGGGTGCGGAAATGGGTCGCGCCCGCGCGCGTCTTGGCCCGGTCGAGCCCGACGGTCCAGTCCCGCAGCGCGTGCTCGTCGAGCAGGCTCCTGGCCAGCCGTAGGGCGGCTGTGGTCTGCATCGGTCGTCCTCCTGCCGCGAGTTCCCGTCGGTCGTATGCGCTGGTGCTGTCAGACAGACTAGGCGCCGCCACCGACACCCCCCGGGAGATATCGACAGCGTCGCGACATCAGGATGACGGCGGGGGTTCAACCGGGCCGGCGTGAGCGGCCACGACGCCCACCTGGACCCGGTTGCGCGCGCGGAGCTTGGCCTGCGCGCTCGCGAGGTGACTCTTGACGGTCGCCTCGCCGAGGTAGAGCTCGGCGGCGATCTCCGGGTTGCTCCTGCCCGCGCCGACGAGCCGCACGACGGCGAGCTCTCGATAGCCGCGCCTGTCAACCGGAACGGGCTCGCGCGCGTCCACGGGGTGAGACCGAAGGAGGCGATCGCGATGCGTGCGATGACACGGCGATCTCGGATGCGTGGGCCACTGGCCGTGGGGGTGCTCGCCGTCTCTCTCGTCGTCGGCGGGTGCGGCTCGGCGCAGACTCCCGAGCCGGGGCAGACGACCCCCTCCCCGGTCTCGACGTCGACGTCACGGACCTCGACGATGATGTCCAGCCCGTCGACGGCGACCACCACGACTGCGGCCACGACCACGGCTGCCCCGCCCGGGACGACCAGGACGACGCCTCCCAGGACCACCACCACGACAACCACACCCCGGACGACGACCACCACGACGACGCCCCCCAAGACCACGACCACGACGGCGAGCTGCAGCCTCTCTGGCTACGCCGGGATGGACGTCGAGCGGCTGGCGACGACGAAGAAGGTCGTGGCGCTGACCTTCGACGGTGGTGGCAGTGACGCCGGTGGCCGCAAGATCCTCGACACGCTGTCGGCCAAGGGCGTGCCCGCGACGTTCTTCTTCACCGGTCGCTTCACCGAGA